>JALEYW010000001.1:0-19391 GCA_022773145.1 Bacteroidales bacterium | reverse complement strand
TTCCGGCCGTCTGCTGTTTTTTAGAGCGACCTTTTGCAAGTCACGTCAGTCGCATAGCCCGCTATGCTCCTTCCTCCACTTACAAAATGTCATCTCTAAAAATCCAGCATCCAGCTCGGCCTAATTTATAGAACACCCCATAATCAAAAGTTGCAGAGTAACCTCACAACCTTATCTCTCATAACCTCTGCAACAACCTTATAACCTAAGGTCGCACCATTTATCGCATCACTCCGTCATTATATTCCACGATGTCGGGCCACTCTACCGGCACAAACATGCCCTTATTCTGCTGTCGCGTTACATGCAATATTTTCAGCACGCCCTTCGATGACATCTTGAGCAGATAGCAGTGCTCATGGTTGCCCAATTTCAGACACACGTCCATTCCCCACAGTGCACTCTCTGTAAAGGAATAGATTTGTCCTCGGTTTTTATACATCTGCATCAGTTTCCGCAGTTCTTCCATCACCTTGCCCGCATCCGTCGTAACGTCATAGCGTGTGCCCTGTGTCGTTTCCCCATCGTGCAAGTTGTAGGCAATGGCAGCCATCCCACCGTTGCGCTTGCGGTAGGTAACACGCACGGTTTGGCATTTATTCTGCTTCACCAACTCCCCCAAGAATTTTTCCAATAGAGCATTATCAAGCGGTTTTACCGTTTCGTCCGGCAGTTTGGGCACTTCAACCTGCACTCCCATCACCATCTGCTGACAGTTGATGTCGAGCATTGCCATGATTTCGGAATTACAGGTAAAAGCATGCCCGTAGATTTCGTGTTCCATGGTGCCTTGCGTCAACCGCCCTCCTTTTACAATGGAATAAGACACGGTGTCGCATCCAGCCGGCCGATGGGTTTCATACAGATTGGCCTCATCGGCCTCACTCATGGCTGAATTGTAAGCAGAACGGATGGTATAGAGGTCGCCCGGCGCCACGCTGTCCTTCGGCACACGTACAAGGAAAAACTCACTATGGGTTGTACCATTAAAACTCTCCATGACGGTGGCATGCATCCGAAATTTTCCGGTAGCATACGTTTTCAGTCCACGCAACGTTTCTTGCGCCGCAACCTGCACAACCATCAGACACAAGCAGGCTAAAGTCATTGTCTTTTTCATATATCGAAATTTGTGTGATTGCTTAGAAACCTAAATGGGCATATTGTTCCATAACCTCTGCCCTCACCCTGTTCCTCCCCCTGATAGCGCGTTCATCCAGCCTGGAATGTTCGGGATAGGTAAAGGCCGCAGCTACAATATATTCCGAAAGGTCTGATTGGTCGATGTCAGGCAATGGAGCTGGCTGCTGTTCATTCCGAACTACGTGTGGCGGTGTACAGCTTTCTTCATGCTCACCCCGTGAGGTGCTTTCCTGCTCCGCTGCAATGAAGCTTTTTTCGCCATCATTTTTTGCTACCATCTTTGGGGAATGTGCCAACCTCCGGGATTTGTCTGCGTCGTTTCGTGAAGAGAGGAACCTGTTCGGGACAGCACTTGGAGTGTGGGGCTGTAAAACTGCCGACGCTGTGGTCATCAGTGCGGCACAGGAGGGGCCGGACTGTTTGTTTGCAGGCTGTAGTGACTGCTTTTCGGAGGTGGCGATTGCGCTTTTTTCAACTGTAACGGAGTCTTCCTTCAGCCACACCATGCGTCCCACCACGCTGCACAGGCAAAGCATGGCAGCCACGCCCGCTACTCTCAGCCACAGCAGGCTGCGTCGGGATTTCCCCACATGGCGCAGTGACCGTGCAGCGGATGGCTGGTGCAATTCGTTGGGGCTAGGCTGCTCACTGTCTATTTTTTCCAACACCCCTGCTTCGATACCGGCAAACAGTATGGCAAATGCGCTCCAACGCCGGGGAACAGACGGGGTGGAAGCAAAGAAGTCGGCCAACTGCTGTTCTTCTGCCAAGGTGGTTTCAGCCTTCATGAAACGGCTGAGCAATGCTTCAATATGTGCTTCTTCGTATTTCATTTTGCTGTTTAATCAATGTGAGTAATCGTGCCCTTGCCTTGCTCAGCATGCCTCTCACAGCTCCAGCCGAAGTATCCAAGGCTCGTGCAATATCTTCTGTTTCCATCTGCTGCTCGGAACGCATTTGCAGGATAAGCCGCCATTTCTCAGGTAGCTGTTTCACCGCATTTTCACACAGGCCGTAGGCTTCTTTGGCTTCAAGCACCACATCCGGTCCGGGAGAAGCCGGCAAATACACAGCCTCTTCCATCGCATTCTCTGCATCTTCATCGCTGCGAAAGAGGCTGAGAAACAGGTGGTTGCGTTTCGCTTTCAGCTTGTTCAAACAAAGATTGCGACAAATCACGGCTGCATATGCACAGAGTTTTTTCTTTTCATCTGACAGTTCGCCCCGCAGTTGCCATAACCTAAGCATCACCTCTTGCGCCGCATCGGCAGCATCGTCCTCGTCAGCCAAATAACGCCCGGCTTCCCGCACCACGACGCGCCGCACTGCGGGGACCAACGATATGTAGGTTTGATCGTCCATCATACTTACTATACAATTCAATGGGCCAAACGCTACACTCTAAAGTCATTTTTTTATTCAAAAACTCTACATTGTTTAGAAAAATTTAATAAGTTTGCAACGATTCTATGGACTAAATCACTCGGACATCATGACAACAGAAAACATAGAACAAGCTTTGAAGTTTGAAGAAGAAACTCCCGCCATTGAACAACGCAATGAAGGTGAGGAACAGGCCCTCACCCCATCTTCGCCCCTGTCGACGGAGGGAAAGGGCAAAGAAAACCCCATGTTATGGAAGATAGAGTTCTGGTTGCGGCATACTAATGTTTACGAACTTCCGGGCCGCTATGCACTGCGCACGTATGTGATGAAAAGCTTTTACCTCCAAGGTAAGTCAATAGCTGAAATACACGCCTGCATGACGGATTACGGACTGCAACAGGTAACAAAGGAGCGAATCAGGATGATTATCCACGCCATTGCCGAAGAAATGCGCACTCCAACCCTCCGACCTAAGTATATCGGTTGCATCCGATGGCCCTTCAATCGCGGGCCGTTGCTGACGGACTACGCTGCCTTAACACCGGGCGAAGTGGTTACTGACCCCACTATGGCCCGCAATCCCCGCCTTCAAGCCATCGCTCTCATGCTCAACCGCAAGGTTGTCTGTGGCGACACTACCCTACCTTGGATTAAGGACAATCCCATTCTGTTGGACTACAATATCGAAAAGCGCTTCTTCAACGCTCACTATCAGGCTATATTCTACCTCTTGCAAAGGAATGTGCGCCCTATGCCGTTTGAGGAAATCATCCAACAGCTCCCTTCGATGAAACACATGGAAGGAATGGAGGTTGACGAAGCTTTGGTACGGCTCATTCTCACCCATCGCGAAGTGATTGAGACCACAGCCGACAACCAATACTTATTAAAGTACCAGCACCTGAACGACACTCAGCAGTTTGCCCGCATCATCTATGAAAACAAAGACATATCCATCACCAACATCGCCCGCATCTACCGTTCGCGTGGCGGCACGGGCAAGAGTCTCTGCGTGAACACCACCGGCAGACACTACCCCTGGTGTGTACCCATCGGCAAGAGCAAATGGGTTTACCGTCCCGATGGGCGGCGGGAATGTCCGCCTTCGGAAGTGGTACGCCATTTCTGTCAGGAACGCATCGAGTTCACCACGGATGATGTCATGGAGCATCTCTCCTCCCAGGGCATCAATCTCAACCCGTCCTCTGTGCGTTGCTACATCATGCTCTGCTGTCTGAGGAAGAAGAGCGACAAACACCGTTTCCGTTTGGAAACTCACATACGACCGGAGGACAAGGACCAATGGTGCCAACGTCGAAAGCAGCGCAAGGTAAGCAACCAACCCAAGCCCTGGGTGATTGAATTAGGCCAACAGCTGCACAACCTTTTGCAGGCAGAACCGTCTCACTGCCTCACAAAGAGGGCTGCGCTGGCCAAGTGTATGTATATCTTTGAACGTGAGGGCATCAACAAAGCCAATTTCTATAAATACCTCCATAACCTGCCCCTTATAGAATGTGGGGAAGACGAAAATGGCATAGCCTGTCTCCGGCTGAAGGATGCGTAAAACAAACCCTCTCATTGATTGCTACCCTATGTCCGACGGTAACTACAATCGTAACCTCTTGCCTTACAAACCGTATGAAAGCGGTTTGAGAGCCGGGCGCGCACAAATGCGCGAGAAGGCTCTGCAAGCATTCACAGCCTGGCTCCAAGCTCAAGGCTGCGATGCCGAAATGCAAAAGCAACATTTACTGCAATTCCGCGCGTTGCTCGGATTATGATGTTCCATATAGTGAAATGCCATGCTTGCGCTCTCCCCACAAGCATGGCATTTCAAATCTACCCACTTCAGCAACCGAAGTCGTCAACACGCTTGTTATTTCCAAAAAATATGTGTCCCCAAACACCATCAAGTTCACCCCTCTTATATACGTAATTTTATCCTCGGGAAAAAAGGTTCAAAGCTTCATATACCATACGTTTTCCATTGATTATCAATCATTTTCGGCATGGATATTTGAGTTTTAAATCATTCAGGACCGGACCCACGAAGGAAGATGCCACAGAAGCGCAGGATAAACGAACAAAACGACTTGAACCCGGTAATGGCATGAAGTGCCGGGCAGCGGTTGGCCATGAAGATGGATGGAAACAGGTTTGAAACATTTAAAACGCAATCGTTCATACCTGGAAGCACTGAGAATCAGTGATAAAACAGAGCTATATGAAGGTTTGAACCTTTTTTTCAAAAGGAAGAAACACGTATATATAGGCGCACGCGAAGAGGTACATGCGAAGGAAACGACCGTCATAAAACACGACGGACAAGTCCGGGAGTAGAAAAACCAACTCGGCGATTAGAAAAAAATAGTTCGCCATTTGTAAAACCCAACTCGGCGACTTGTTCCCTGCCTGCCAACCGGAGTTCTCCGGTCATCAAGTCAGAAAAACCAAGAGAGAGAAAAAAAGCCGCATATTACTTTTAACGAAAAAATACACCATCTACTCCCAAAAAATCATTACTTTTGCGCGCAATAAAAACAAAATGTACTTTGTATGACTGCTGATTTTATTGCTGACAAGATTGTGATGGACGGCCTTACGTTTGACGACGTCCTTTTGGTTCCCGCTTATTCTGAAGTATTGCCGCGCGAGGTTTCGCTCGCCACCAAGTTCTCACGCAACATCGACCTGCAGATTCCGTTCGTAACCGCTGCCATGGACACGGTAACGGAGTCGCAAATGGCCATTGCCATTGCCCGCGAGGGAGGTATCGGCGTTATCCACAAAAACATGAGCATCGAGGAGCAGGCACGCCAAGTGGCCATCGTGAAACGTGCTGAAAACGGTATGATTTACGACCCCATTACCATCAAACGTTACAAAACGGTGCGCGATGCCCTGGATCTGATGCACGAGTACCACATCGGTGGCATCCCCGTGGTCGACGATGAAGGTTGCCTCGTCGGCATCGTTACCAACCGCGACTTGCGTTTTGAACGCCATCCGGACAAACGCATCGATGAGGTGATGACGAAGGAGAACCTCGTGACCACCACCACACAAACCGACTTGCACGCAGCAGCACAAATTCTGCAGGAAAACAAAATCGAAAAACTCCCCGTGGTAGATACCCACGGACGCCTCGTAGGACTCATTACTTATAAGGATATCACCAAGGCCAAGGACAAACCCATGGCCTGCAAGGATGCCAAAGGCCGCTTGCGCGTGGCAGCCGGTGTGGGCGTTACGGCTGACACCATGCAGCGCATGGAGGCCCTCATTCAGGCCGGTGCCGACGCCATCGTGATTGACACCGCCCACGGACATTCCAAATCGGTCATCGAAAAGTTGAAAGAAGCCAAGGCCAATTTCACCGGTGTGGACATTGTCGTAGGTAACGTGGCTACGGGCGACGCTGCACGTATGCTGGCCGATGCCGGTGCCGACGCCGTGAAAGTGGGCATCGGTCCGGGCTCCATCTGCACCACCCGCGTGGTGGCCGGTGTAGGCGTGCCGCAACTTTCGGCCGTATACGACGTGGCACAGGCTCTGAATGGCACGGGTATTCCTCTCATTGCCGATGGCGGACTGCGCTATTCCGGCGACGTGGTAAAGGCTTTGGCTGCCGGCGGATATAGTGTCATGATTGGTTCTCTTGTGGCCGGAACAGAAGAAAGTCCGGGTGAAACCATCATCTTCAACGGCCGTAAATTCAAGACCTACCGAGGCATGGGTTCACTCGAAGCCATGGAGAACGGTTCCAAGGACCGCTACTTCCAAGGCAACGTGAGCGACGTGAAGAAACTGGTGCCGGAAGGCATTGCGGGCCGCGTGCCTTACAAAGGCTCCGTGCAGGAAGTAATTTACCAGATGGTGGGCGGACTGCGCTCGGGCATGGGCTACTGCGGTGCACCGACCATCGAAAAGCTGCACGATGCCAAGTTCACACGCATCACCGGAGCCGGCGTACTTGAAAGCCATCCGCACGATATTACCATCACCAGCGAAGCTCCCAACTACAGCCGCCGCGGCGAGTAACGACCGTTTTGCCATCCCGGCGGTTTCGATTATCCAACCTTGCAAGGCCATTGCCGACAGCATGATTTTGCATGCCCCTGTACCCGGCGGACAAAACCCGGCAGGTAACAGCCTTGCAAGGATGGAAACTTTTCCAGACATTACAAACCAATGAAAACATCATTTCTCCTTTCATCCTTTTTCGCCCTGGCCCTGACCGCCGGGGCGCAATCGGCTACCGACCCGGTGCTCATGACCATCAACGGTAAGCCGGTAACGAAAGCCGAATTTGAATATTCCTTCCACAAAAACGGCAATGTGGAAGGAGCCGTTGAAAAGAAAACGGTGGAAGAATACGTGCCGATGTTCATCAACTACAAGCTCAAAGTGGCTGCTGCCGAAAAAGCCGGCCTTGACACGCTGATGAGTTTCAAGAAGGAGTTTCACACTTACCGCGACATGCAACTCACGCCGTATTTAGTGGACCAACATTTCATTGACTCCATTGCGCAGATGGTCTACGCCAACACGGAGAAGAAGCTCGACGGCAAAGACCTGATTGAAACGGCTCACATCCTCATCCGCCTCGACCAAAAGGCCACCGAAGCCCAAAAGGCCGCAGCAAAAGCCAAGGCCGACTCCGTTTATCAGGCCATCTTGGCAGGAGCCGACTTTGCCGAAATGGCCAAGCAGCACTCGGGCGATCCAGGCAGTGCTGCCAAGGGCGGACAGCTCCCCTTGGCAGGCCCCGGCGCCTTTGTCAAAGAGTATGAGGAAGCAGCCTATGCCCTGAACAAGGGGGAGATGTCCGCACCGGTGCTCTCACCCTTCGGCTACCACATCATCAAAATGACAGACCGCAAGCCGCTCGACTCGTTTGAGAAGCTGAAGCCCGAAATCATGACCATGCTGAAGCGGCAGAACATCGAAGAGGCTTCGAGCCAGCACCGCATCAAGCAGTTAGTGGATGCTTCGAACGGAAGGCTTACACGCGAAGCCGTGCTCGACAGTGTGATGAACGCTCACATCGGCGAAAACGCCGAGCTGCGTTACCTCATCCAGGAATACCACGACGGACTGTTGCTCTACGAAGTGAGCAAACGCCAAGTGTGGGATGTGGCGGCTGCCGACTCCGTGGGACTTGAAAAATGGTACAAGGCGAACAAGAAACAATACGCTTGGGAACAACCGCGCTTCAAGGGCTTCGTAATGCACTGCAAAGATGCAAAACAGGCCAAGCTGGTAAAGAAAATGCTCAAGCAACACGCCGAAAGCGACTGGCGCAAACAACTGAAACAGCAGTTTAACAAAGACTCGGTTACGGTGAGCATCAGCGGTCCCTACCTCTGCATGAAGGGCGAAAACCGCTACGTTGACGCGCTGGCCTTCAAAACCGGAAAAAAGGTTGAACCGCTGAAAGGATACGCCGTGAGCGACGTTTACGGCAAAGTGATGAAGCAACCGAAATCGTATCTCGACGTGAAAGCGCAGGTAACCAACGACTACCAAAGCCAAAAGGAAAAGGAATGGGTCGAAGCACTGCGCAAGGAATTCAGCTTCTCAGTTGACGAATCCGTGCTGAAAACAGTGAAACCCTGAACTTTTGGGGAAGGCGGAGGGGAATAATCTGCCGGAAGGCTGAAAGCAGACATCTGAACCGACAAGAGAAGCGGTTCACCCGGACCGGCTCTGCCCGGTCTTCAGCCTTCCGGCATTTAATGGCATCATACACCGCCCTGTGTAGCCTCGCCCTTCTTCGCCCGTTTCCTTTCTCCCAACTTTATAACTCATACTTTCACCTCATGTGTAGAAAAATCCTTCTCGCCCTGTTGGCATTGTTCCCTTTTGCCTCGTTCGCGCAAAAGAACATGGTCGACGAAATCATCTGGGTGGTAGGCGATGAACCTATCCTTCTCTCCGATGTGGAAGAGGCCCGCATCACAGCCGAACAACAAGGCTCACCCGTTGACAACCCTTACTGCACCATTCCCGAGATGTTGGCCATCAACAAGCTGTTCCTACATCAGGCACAACTCGACAGCGTAGATGTGAGCGAGGCTGATGTGATACAAATGGTGGACGAACAAATCAGCGAGTATATCCAGACTTACGGCTCACGCGAGGCCGTGGAGCAAATTATGCACGTGAAGCTGTCGCAACTCCGCGAAATGTGGAAAAAACAAGCGCGCGAAAGCGAAATGATTAGCCAGGTGAAGCAGTCTATCGCAGGCGACGTGAAAGTGACACCGGCACAGGTGCGCGAGTTTTATAAAGGAATGCCCGAAGACAGCCTGCCCTACATCCCCACGCAGGTAGAGGTGCAAATCATCACCTACACGCCTCAAGTGGCCCGCGCAGAAGTGGAACGCATCGAGGCGCGGCTCCGCGACTTTGCCCAACGTGTGAACAGCGGCGAAACGGAATTTGCTACCCTCGCCAAGTTTTACTCGCAGGACGGCTCGGCACGCAACGGCGGCGAGCTGGGCTACGCCGGACGCAACCAATGGGTGCCGGAGTTTGCCAATGTGGCCTTCAGCCTCAACGACCCGAAAAAGGTTTCCAAAATCGTGCGCACCGAGTTCGGCTTCCACATTCTGCAACTCATCGACAAACGCGGCGACAAGGTGAACGTGCGCCACATTCTCCTCAAGCCGGAAATCGACACCGAAGAACTGATACATGGCACGGCACGCCTCGACTCTATTGCCGACGACATACGCGCCGGGAAATTCAGCTTCGAAGCGGCAGCCCAAGCCTTGTCCGACGATAAGGACACGCGCAACAACTACGGTCTCATGGCCAACCATGCCAACCGCTCCATCACCTCACGCTTCGAGATGAAGGACCTGCCTGCCGACGTGGCCAAGGTGGTCGACACGCTGCAGGTGGGACAAATTTCCAAGGCGTTTACCATGGTCAACGATAAGAGCCAGACAGTCTGCGCCGTAGTGCGGCTGAAGAACCGTATCGACGGCCACCGCGCCAGTCTTACGGAAGACTTCCAGACACTGCGCAACAACGTGGTGGAGAAGCGACGAGAAGAGAAGATTGAGGAATGGCTGAAAAAGAAAATCAGCCAAACTTATATCCGCATCAGTCCCGAATGGCGCAACTGCGACTTCAGATACGAAGGATGGGTGAAATAAAGGGCCCGCGCCGACCCTGTACAATAGTAATGCAACGTGAAGCATTATGCTTAAAGCGGTTTATCAAGGGTCTTGTCTTTGGTAAACCGCATGATTGTAATTCAGCAACCTGTAGCTTATGAAAAAAGCTCTCCTCTATTTTTTGACTGCCCTGGCCTGCTACTCCTGGGCCGTGCCCGAACTGCACGATTTGCACCGGCAACCTTCACCCAAGAACGAGCGCATCGTGCTGAAACACGCCGATGACCTGCGCTTCGACGAGAGGGAAATGCAAGGGGCACAACGCCTGAGCGGCAACGTGGTGCTGGCTCATGCCGGAATGGTGATGTACTGCGACAGTGCCGTGCTCTACGACCTGTCGCAAACATTCGATGCCTTTGGCAAAGTGCGCATCGTACAGGGCGACACGCTCACACTGAAAGGGGACAAGCTGCATTACGACGGCGAAACGATGATTGCTGAGATGAGGCACAACGTGGTGATGACGCATCGACAGCAAGTGCTGAAAACGGACAGCTTGAACTATGACAGACTGTACAACGTGGGCTACTACTTTGAAGGGGGAGAGCTGCATGACGGGGACAACAAACTCAACTCCGACTGGGGTGAATACCATACGGACACGCGACAAGCTTTGTTCAACTACAACGTAGAACTTATCAATTCCAAATTCCGCCTCCTCACGGACACCATGCACTACGACACGCGCACGAAATGGGCCGAGGTGGTGGGCGCATCGAACATCTATTCGGGAGCCGACCGCATCTACACAGAGCATGGTTTCTATAATTCTGACACAGAACAGGTGAAACTGTTTGACAAGTCGAAAGCTTTCGGAAAAGACCGCGTGATGCAGGGCGACACGGTGTACTACGACAAAAAAACGGGCATCATGGAGGCTTTCGGCAATGTTTCGTGCCTGGACGAAAAGAACAAAAACATTCTGACGGGGGAATATGCCTGGTACAACGAGCTGACCGGCGAAGCACTGGCCACCGAAAAGGCACTGGCACGGGATTTTTCCCAGGGAACCGACACGCTCTATGTTCACGCCGACACGTTGCGCATGTATACCTATAATATAGGAACAGACTCGGTGTACCGCAAGTTGCACGGTTACTTCCACGCCCGAGCCTACCGCACGGATATGCAGGCAGTGGCGGACTCGCTGGTGTTTACCACACTTAACAACCAAGTAACGCTCTACCGCGACCCTATCGTGTGGAGCGACAACCGGCAAATCGTGGGCGAGGAAATCAATGTCTACCTGAACGATTCCACCATCGACTCTGTCTATGTGGACCGTCAGGCGTTGATGGTGGAACGGCTCGACTCTGCCCACTTCAACCAAGTGGCAGCGCAACAAATGCGCACCTATTTTGAAGAGGGAGAGATAAAGGAGAACCAGGCAATAGGCAACGTGATGGCGGTGAACTATCCGCTCGAAAAGGACAGCCTCATCCTTTACCAAAACTATATGGAAACGGCCAAGGCCCGGATGTTCATGGAAAAACGGAAGATGAAACGCATCTGGACACCGGCCTCCCACTGCTACCTTTACCCGCTGGGAATGGCGCCGGCCGAACGTACCACACTGCCGGGCTTTGCCTGGTTTGACTACATCCGCCCCACCTCACCCGAAGACGTGTTCAACTGGCGCGGAAAGAAGGCGGGAACCACACTCAAACCGTCCATACGACGGGAAGCCCCGCTGCAAAATCTGTAAGGCTGATCAACGCAGAACGCGAAGTGGTTGCCACAAGTCAATGCACAAAACATTCGTGCACTTTGTTTCTAATTTGTGCGCTTTGTTTTTAATTTGACACAAACTTGTTCCCATCACTTTCCATATATCCCGCAACCATAACAGATACGCCACCTTTTCTCTCTATTCCACCATCTTTAACCTCAAAGCATGTCAGACATTATACATTTGCTGCCCGACTCGGTGGCAAACCAAATAGCAGCCGGCGAAGTGATACAACGGCCCGCTTCCATCATTAAAGAATTGGTAGAAAACTCGCTCGATGCCGGAGCAACGCACATACGAGTGGTGGTGGAGGATGCCGGGAAATCGCTGGTTCAGGTGATTGACAACGGATGCGGCATGAGTGCAACGGACGCACGATTGTCGTTTGAACGGCATGCCACCTCGAAAATCCAACAGGCAACAGATCTCTTTGCCCTCCGCACCATGGGCTTCAGAGGCGAGGCACTGGCTTCCATAGCTGCAGTGGCTCAGGTGGAACTCCGCACACGGATGGCATCGGAAGAACTGGGCACCTGCATACGCATTGAAGGCTCCAGAGTTGTGGAACAGGAGGCTACAGGATGCCCCGTAGGAGCCAATTTTGCTGTGCGCAATTTGTTCTTTAATATTCCGGCGCGACGCAAATTCCTCAAATCGAACCAAACGGAACTGACCAATATTCTGACGGAGCTGGAACGGGTGGCACTGGCTCACCCGGAAGTGGCCTTTACGCTACATTCGGGCAGCAACCTCATGCTTGACTTGCCGGCAGGCAATTTCCGCCAACGCATCGTTGGCCTCTTCGGTAAAAAAACAGACAGCCGGTTGGTGCCGGTGGAAGTGGAAACAACACTGGTGAAGATTTTCGGCTTCGTGGGAATGCCCGCAGCTTCCAAACGCAAAAATGCCCACCAATATCTCTTTGCCAACGGACGCTTCATGCGCCATCCGTACTTCGCCAAAGCCATCCAAACAGCTTACGAACGACTAATTCCCGAAGGACAGCAAGTGCCTTTCTTTCTCCACTTCCAAGTGGATCCGGCACGCTTGGATGTAAACATTCATCCCACGAAGACAGAAATCAAATTCGAGGACGACAACGCCATCTTCCAAATTCTGCTGGCTGCAGTCCGAGAAGCTCTGGGCAAATATGGGGCCGTGCCGGCCATCGACTTCGATGTAGAAGATAAACCGGACATTCCCACCTTCGGAGAGGCATTGCACCACTCCCCTACTTCACCCGCCCCCCCAAAAATCCATATCAATCCTTCATTCAACCCTTTTGCAGCTTCCACATCTGAAGAATGGAAAGGGCTACAACAGCAGCAGCCTGAATATTTCGAAGCACCCCAATCAAAACGCCAGGCACCAAGCCACTGGCAAGAGCTTTACGAACAGGCAAAACAGGCTCCGCTATTGGACAGCGGTACGAATAACTTCAGCCCCGACATCCCACAGGAAGAAGGGGAAAAGCAGGCGCTTTACCGACACCTGTCAGATGCACAACGACAGGAGTGGGAGAACTGTGCGCAACCTAAGGATTTTCTGCAATTCCAAGGGCAGTTTATCGTTACCCCCCTCAACTCCGGACTGGCGCTCATCGACCAACATAAAGCACATATCCGAATTCTATACGAGCAATACATGGAACAACTGGAAAACAGACAAGCACCTTCACAACGCTTGCTCTTTCCGGAAATGCTGAATGTATCACCCTCTGAAAACAGTGTTTTGGAAAGCTTACTCCCCCAGCTGCATAGCGTAGGATTTGACATTTCTCCCTTGGGAACAGGAAGTTTTTCTATCTTGGCAACACCCACCGGCACCGAAGGCATAGCTCCTTCTGCACTGGTAGGCACAATCCTGCACGATGCCATCACGGGAGAGGCAGACGCCGCACACACCGTAGGGCATATCGTGGCTTTCGCTTTGGCACGGAAAGTGGCCATGCCCGTTGGCCAGGCTTTGAGCGCAGAAGAAATGGCCCGAATTGTAGAACAGCTTTTTACATGTGCTACCCCCAACCTGACGCCTGACGGTAGCCCCACGCTCATCGTCATCAAACCGGGAAAAATGTTTTAACACGTATTATGATTACTCACTAAAAAAAACGCAACAGGCCCATTCGCCATACAATATCCTTGGCAGGCTTTATCAAATCACCTGTACCACAACAATAAAAGCGAACAAAGCTCGTTATCTCAAAATATAATCGACAAAAAGGCACCTGCACTTGTCATTATTGTTCTTGTCCTGAAAAAATATACGGAGTAATCTGTTTTTCTCATTGAAAAAGTTGCACATTACCAACGAGTTTGTTTATCTTTGCCCCGTATTTTAGCCAGTGGTAGATACTTACTTCACAAAAGTTCTCCAGGTTAAGATGCGAAACGACAATAACTAGTACATAAGCAATATTAATAGTTTAAATCATCAATTATGAAAAAAATCTTGTTTGTGCTTGCCCTTGCAGGTCTTGGTACCTCTTCGGCAATGGCTCAGGAAGCAGAAATTCCTACCAGCAAGTACTCTGTAGTAACCAACTCTTTCTGGGATAACTGGTTTGTTGGTGGCGGTCTCAGCCTCGAAGCAGCCTATACTTCTCAGGAATCAGGTGTTAGCAAGAACCCCTTCAGCGACAAGCGCGGTACTATCGGCCTGAACGCTTTCGTTGGTAAATGGGCTACCCCCAATGTAGGTTTCCGTGTTAAATTTGAAGGCGCATGGAGCCGTCAAACCAACACCGAAAAGAGCCACCCGCTCTACAACACGCTCAACAGCCACGTTGACGTATTGATCAACGCTTCTAACCTCTTCTTCGGCTACAACGAAAACCGCGTTTGGAACCTCATTCCTTACGTAGGTATCGGTGAAATCCACAACTTTGACAACGGTAACGACAACCTCTCTCTCCAGGCTGGTTTGCTCAACAACTTCCGCATCAACGATCGCTGGCAGTTCTTCGCCGACCTCAAAGTGATGGGTACCGATGGCGACTTCGACGGCGCTGCTAACGACCGCTGGACTTCTTACGGACAAACTCAGTTCCACCACTGGGACAAGAAGCTTGGTCTTGACCTCGGCGTAACCTACAACTTCAGCTGGCGCAAGGGTGGTAAGACCAACTGGGAGAAGGCTCCCGATGTAGAAGCTCTCATGGCTTTGAACAAGGAACAGATGGATGCTCTCAACCAGTCGCTCAAAGAACAGCAGGACGAAAACGCTCAGCTCCGCAAGCTGTTGGCTTCCAAGACCGACACGAAGGCTACCGTTGTTGAGAACTCGAAGGAATTCGTCGGCACTGCTGCCAGCGTATTCTTCAACATCAACTCTGCTAAGGTTGCCAGCCGCAAGGACCTCGTTAACGTGAAGGAACTCGCTGAATATGCTAAGGCTAACAACGCTAAGATTGTTGTTACGGGTTATGCCGACAGCAAGACCGGTTCTGCAGAATACAACCAGCAGCTCTCTCAGAAGCGTGCTGAAACGGTTGCTAACGAACTCGTTAAGATGGGTGTTAACCGCGATAACATCATCACCGAAGCTATGGGTGGCGTAGACAACCTCTCTCCGTTCTCTTACAACCGCCGTGCTACGGTTAAGATTCAGTAATTACTGACATACCTCAACAAATAATCATGGAAGGAGCTGATCCGTTAAGGATTGGCTCCTTTTTGCATACCATAACGCCCATTTCGATATCTAAAAACAGATAAAAGCCAAAAAGACAATGAAAATCAAGAAGGAAACGTAAGTTTTCCAAAGTAAATAATTACCTTTGCGGCCGAGTTTTGAACAAGGAAGCCCAAACACGTTCGAGCAACATCTCCACCGGGGCCGAGTGCCCACCCCGCTCCACGCTGCAAGGTCTTACGAAGTCAAAGCCACTAATTATTCACTTTATTATTAACTCATTAAATGGAGAATTTAAAAAACATTGCACCGCTTGCGGACTTCGATTGGAACGCATTTGAAAACGGCATCGCTGATTCTGCTCAGAGCCATGCAGAACAAGAGCAGGCTTACGACAACACTTTAGGCCGCGTCAACGAAAATGAAGTAGTTGAAGGAACAGTTATTTCCATCGGCAAACGCGAAGTTGTTGTAAACATTGGCTACAAGAGCGACGGCATCATCCCCGTTAGCGAATTTCGTTACAATCCCGACCTGAAAATCGGCGACACCGTTGAGGTGTACATCGAAAACCAGGAAGACAAGCGTGGCCAACTCGTGCTCTCGCACAAGAAGGCTCGTGCAAGCAAATCTTGGGAGCGTGTCAACGCTGCTCTTGAGAACAAGGAAGTTATCAAGGGTTACATCAAGTGCCGCACAAAGGGTGGTATGATTGTCGACATCTTCGGCATCGAAGCCTTCCTGCCCGGTTCACAAATTGATGTGAAGCCCATCCGCGACTACGATGTATTCGTAGGCAAGACGATGGAATTCCAAGTTGTCAAGATCAACCAAGAGTACAAGAACGTCGTTGTATCACACAAGGCACTTATTGAGGCTGAGCTCGAAGCCCAGAAGCAGGAAATCATCTCCAAGCTCGAAAAGGGTCAGGTTCTCGAAGGTACGGTCAAGAACATCACTTCTTACGGTGTATTCATCGACCTCGGCGGCGTCGACGGTCTCATCCACATTACCGACCTCTCTTGGGGCCGCGTAAACGATCCTCACGAAATCGTGCAGCTCGACCAGAAGCTCAATGTCGTTATCCTCGACTTCGACGAAGAGAAGAAGCGCATCGCCCTCGGTCTGAAGCAGCTCACCGCTCATCCCTGGGATGCTCTCGATGAAAACCTCAAGGTGGGCGACAAGGTACATGGCAAGGTTGTCGTCATGGCCGACTACGGTGCATTCGTTGAAATCGCTCCGGGCGTTGAAGGTCTTATCCACGTGAGCGAAATGAGCTGGAGCCAGCACCTGCGCTCTGCTCAGGACTTCCTCAAGGTGGGCGACGAAGTAGAAGCCGTTATCCTCACCCTCGACCGTCAGGACCGCAAGATGTCGCTCGGCATCAAGCAGCTCAAGGACGATCCCTGGAAGGACATCGAAGTGAAATACCCCGTTGGCTCTCGCCACCACGCCAAGGTTCGCAACTTCACCAACTTCGGTGTATTTGTTGAACTCGAAGAAGGCGTTGACGGACTCATCCACATCTCTGACCTCTCTTGGACCAAGAAGGTTAAGCACCCCTCTGAATTCACGCAGATTGGCGCAGACATCGAAGTTGTTGTGCTCGAAATCGACAAGGACAACCGCCGTCTCTCGCTCGGCCACAAGCAGCTTGAAGAAAATCCTTGGGATGTATTCGAAGGCGTGTTCACCGAAGGCAGCGTTCACGAAGGTACTATCGTGGAACTCATGGACAAGGGTGCCGTGGTGCAGCTCGAATACGGTGTTGAAGGCTTTGCCACTCCCAAACACCTCCAGAAAGAAGACGGTTCTCACGCCAAGGAAGGTGAAAAGCTCCCCTTCAAGGTTATCGAGTTCAACAAGGACAGCAAGCGCATCATCCTCTCTCACAGCCGCACCTTCGAAGATGCACAACGTGCAGAAGCTCGCGCTGAACGTGCCAAGAACCGCACTGCCAAGAATGCCGGCCGCAACAATGCCGCTGCTGACATTCCTAGCATTCAGAACCAGGCTGCTACCACCTCTCTCGGTGAAAACGATGCACTCGCAGCTCTCAAGGCTAAGATGGAAAAGGGTGAATAATCTCCCCTCCCTCTAAACACTTACATAGATCCCCCGAAAGGTGGCCTCGCGCTTCCCTTCGGGGGATTTCTTTGTCGCTTGAAGTATTCTTTGAGCGATTTCGCGCAGCCATCATCTCCTCGAAATGCAGTTGTCCCCACTCTACCACATAGCTTATCTCACGCAGAAAGCTGCGTGCAATGGGCGTTAGAGCATAATCCACTTTGGGCGGAACAGAGCCGAAGACACGGCGCGCAAGCAACTCCTCCACAACGAGATAGTCAAGCGTCGAGGCAAGCATTTTCTCTGAAATATGCGGAATGGTGCGAAAAATGCAGAAGACATCCTCAAAGAATGCCAAAACCTCGAAGCCGCTGGCATTCACTACCACATTCTCTATCAGGTAGGGCACGCCAGTAACGCATGCGGCATACGAAATGCCAGCCGCTCCGCAGCAGTATTCAATCAACTACATCCTGTCAGTATCGGAGATTGCTCTCCCTCACTCTGTTTCCTGAAAGCCAACATCGCTTTAGGCGTGAAGAGAACAACCTTCACCTTTCTCCCGCTACGCGATGCTGTACGTAGTGTACAAACTCAACAAAGCCCGCGCGAAGAAAACGTGCGGGCTTTGTTGTGCTTATTGGAGGCAGGGGCGGGTTATTCCGCCTTGCCTTCGGTTTCTTGTCTGTCGCGCAAAATCTCTGCCATGTGGTCGAAGGCCCAGCGAAGCATCGGGCGGCAGGCTTCGTAGAAGCTCTCGCCGCGCTGGGTGAGAGTGTACTCCACACGCGGGGGAACTTCTGCAAAAACCTCGCGATGGACTAGGCCATCGGCATGCAGACGCTGAAGGGTGGCAGACAGTACGCGCTGGGATATGTCGGGAATGGCGCGCTGCAAATCCTTGAAGCGCAGCGGCTCGCGCCGGTCCCAAAGCGTATGCAATATCAGCAGCGACCACTTGTCCCCTACCCTCGCCAACACGTTGCGGATGGGGCAATGCGCAATCACAGAACTGCCAAATACATCCATACCTTTAGACTAAATCAACTCGCCATCGTCCAGTGTAGCCTGCTCCAAACTGCCAGCCTTTGCCTGAAAGCATAGAAACACCAAAGGAACATCACCTGTATTACGATGCGTACGCACGACAGAAGGGGCCACACGTACAACACTGCCCGACGCTACAGGAAACTCTTCGCCGTCCAAACTGAAGATACCTTTTCCGGACAGGAAAACGTACACTTCCTCGTTCTGCTTGTGTTTGTGCTTGAAAGGCAAAGCCTCGCCGGCTGGCAAGGAGCCCACGGAGAACTCCATGGCTGTTGCACCAGTCAAATCTTTCAAGAACGCCTTGCCCTCGAATGCGAACAAGTCGCCCACTTCCACTACTCCAAATGCCTCACACTGTTTTACTACTTTTGTTTCCATGATTTCTACTGCTTTAAATACAGCGCAAAGGTAAGCTCAAAAGCAGAAACCGCCAAGAAGGGATTATCCAGACTGTTAGTTACCTTGTAGTAACTATCGTTGGAAGTGAGGCAGAAAGTGAATGCTACATTAAAGAAAATTATGCTTTGAGCCTTCGCGAGCGAAAGCAAAAAAATCCCTCCTTCAAGCATTTGCCTGAAGAAGGGACTGGAAAAAGAGGGCGGCGACCTACTCTCCCGCTTGCGCAGTACCATCGGCGCGGTTGGGCTTAACTTCTCTGTTCGGAATGGGAAGAGGTGGAACACCAACGCTATAGCCACCATAATAGCAGACATTTGGACAACTAATTATCTTTCGTTGCTTTACAAGCTATTGAATACAACTTATAACTTGACTACCGGCAGACTCCCCCTGAAGGGCAGTCGCAAGTTTCGGGCAATTAGTAAGGCTCGGCTTTGACGTCACCGTCTTTACACCTGCCTCCTATCTACGTCATCGTCTTTGACGACCCTCAAGGGATATCTCATCTTGTGGCCGGCTTCGCACTTAGATGCTTTCAGCGCTTATCCGATCCCGACTTAGATACCCGGCGGTGCACCTGGCGGTACAACCGGTAAACCAGAGGTCAGTCCAACACGGTCCTCTCGTACTAGTGTCAGAGCCACGCAAATCTCCTGCGCCCACGATAGATAGAGACCGAACTGTCTCACGACGTTCTGAACCCAGCTCGCGTGCCACTTTAATGGGCGAACAGCCCAACCCTTGGGACCTTCTCCAGCCCCAGGATGTGACGAGCCGACATCGAGGTGCCA
>JALEYW010000088.1:0-11611 GCA_022773145.1 Bacteroidales bacterium | reverse complement strand
CCACCTCTTCCCATTCCGAACAGAGAAGTTAAGCCCAACCGCGCCGATGGTACTGCGCAAGCGGGAGAGTAGGTCGCCGCCCTCTTTTTTCAAATTGCATTCCCTTCTCCGGAATTTATCCGGGGGAGGGATTTGCTTATTGGTCTATCTGCCAGGTTTTGTTTTATCGGTTGACTTGGTGAGAAATGTTTTATTTTTGCTTTCTGCTGCCTTGTTTCCGCAATAAATCTATGCCTTTATGCCTTTTGAACACTCTATTTCGTTTTCACTGCCTCATTCTATTTTTTATCAGGCGCCTTTGTTACGATTTGCGTTGTGCTTTGGCATGGGCGTAGGTTTTTCTTGGGTGGTTCGGGAGGCGGAGTATTATTTGCCTATCCTGTTTTCCGCAGCATTGTTGTGTGGTTTGTTATTGGCTTTGGCGTTGTGGCGATGGCGAAATGCCCGTGCGGTGGTGGTATTCGGTATGTTGACCATTTTCTTCACTGGTGGTAGCTTCGGTGCTTTAGAAGTAACAAAATTAGGTGTCGATTGGCCTTCAGCATCTCGGTCATGGCAAGGAAAGATTGAGCAGATATATAGGGTATATGACGATGGTATAGGTGTGGAGGTGAGTTTGACGGATAGTAATCCTTCCCTGCATGGTAAACGTGTGAGAGTGAAGTTGCAGGGTGGCGAACAAAATTTACCTTGTTCTATATTTGATCATCATTTTGCCCGTGATAATCGTACTTCTTCTGCCGATTCTTCCTTTTTGCCCGGTCATATTTTGTTTTTTACCGCCGCTGTCAATCGTGGCTACAAGTCTGGTAATCCAGGCGATTTCGATTATCCCGGCTATTTAACCATCCATGGCATCAGTGGAGCGGCTTATGCTTCTGCAGGGCATTGGAAAATCTATCCTGTGTCCGACGAGGCCGTCAGTTGGCGACATCGTTTGCTCAGGTTTCGCCGTCAGTTGACGGATACCTATCTGCAACACTTTTCTACCGATGCCGGCGGTTTGTTGTCCGCCCTCACTTTAGGCGACAAAACGCTTCTTTCCGCTCAGGTACGTAGCTTGTTCTCCGACAGCGGAACCAGTCATGTCTTAGCCTTGAGTGGTTTACACTTAGGCATATTATTTACGCTTTTTCATTTCCTTTTTCTCAAACGACTACGCAGCAAAATAGTAAAAACTGTCGGTACCGTTATTGTACTTCTCCTTTTATGGAGTTTTGTTTTACTTGCCGGCACTCCCATATCTCTCTTGCGTGCAGTGAGTATGCTTACGCTGTTGCAAGTAGGTCAGTTAGTGCGAGCCAATGCTCAATTATCTCTTAACGGCCTTTCTTTTGCCGCTTTGGTTCTGCTCATTGTCAATCCCCTTTCGCTTTTTGACGTCAGTTTTCAGTTATCTTTTGCTGCTGTATTTTCCATCATATTATGCAATGACTACGTTTGGCTACGTTTCCCTTTGCCCCGTTATGTAGAAGCCGGCACCTATCCTTATCCGGCCGGTAGTAATCGTTTCAGTCACGTTGTACAGACGTTGATAAAATATGTTTATCACTTCGTTGTCCAAGTAGTATATCCCTTTTTCACCATATCGTTGAGTGCCCAGTTGGGAACTTTTGCGCTTGTCGCCATCTATTTTCACACCTTTTCGCCTTATTTTTTCTTAGCCAATTTGGTGGCTATTCCCGGTGCCTATGTGCTTTTAACGAGTTCCCTTTGTTTTTTTCTGTTCCCTTTAGCGTGCATTCGCGCACCCTTGTCCGCTTTCATGCAGTGGGTAATACAGCTCATGACCCAGGGCTTGGATTACATCACCCAATGGCCCGGAGCCAGTCTGCCGATTTATGCTGGTTGGCCTTCCCTTTTGTGTATCACCCTCCTTTTTCCTGCAGTTTACTTCCTGTTAGAGCCTCGCTGCCGTCATTGGCGCAAATACATCCTCTGCGTTGTGGCATCCCTGTTGGCCGTCAGCGTTTGGAGTGAGCTGTATCGGCATCGTCCCCACCGCCTTTCGGCGCAAATCATCATCTATAATGTGCCTCATACCACCGTGGTCCATTTCATACAAACGGCTTGCGATAGTTACCTTTACTCCCCCGAGCCGGTTGACAGCGTGTTGCCCCGTCTGAGCCGATTGCAGCAAAATTATTTCGTCCCTATGCACATCGAGCCTTTGCGTTGGCTCACTCATGACTCAGAGTCCTACGAATACCTCGTGCGTCGGGGAAATGCCATGCTCTTTGGCCGGCGCAGTATGGCGGTTTTGGAAAGAAACATCCCCTTGCAACCGGTCGGTACCCGGCAGCCCGTTGACATTCTGCTCCTTTCCAAAGGATGTTACACCGCGCCCGAAGTCGTGTTGCAGCATTATCTTCCCCGTTATGTCGTTTTGTCTCCCTCGCTGAGTTTCCGCCTTCGTCGGAGTTGGGAAGAACATTGCCGGTCCGTGCATCAGCCGTTTCACGACGTTGCCGAGTGTGGTGCGTTCGTATGGATTTTGAGCCAAATCAAGCCAGAGGCATCAATAATTGAGCCATAGTCTGAATGCCGCCGCTTTTCGTCAAACGGCTTCAGGATATAGTCGATGCTGTTTACCGAAGTTGAAGATGAAAAAAACGGAGCTGTGGCTACGGAAACTGAGGCCGCCGCACGTGAAAGGCTTGGGGCGGTCAGTGATGGCTGATGAGTGTGCCCGAAGGGCCGATGCCGCGAATGCTGATGTCGAGCGTTTGTTCCGGGTGGCAGTTGGTGAAGAAAATGACGTGCGCCTCGCCCTCCGCATTGGTCGTGGCGTGCGGCTCCCACAGCAGGGTGCGCCGCGTGTCGGCATCGTCCGGCAAGTCGAACCGGCGGTAGTCGGGCGAGTAGAAACGCGGCTGCGGCGTGAAGCCTTGCAGAATGCGGTACTCGCGCCCTTTGCCGTTGCGCATACGCCAGGCAAAAGGCTCTTCGTAGAGTGCAAAAGTATATTTCAGGTTGCTCACCCGCACCTGCCGGCCCGTGAGGCTGTTGGTTCGGATGTTCTCCTCTGTCATCGTCAGCGAGCGGTAGTCGCTGCACAGGTAGTCGTCGGCAGGCGACGTGTCGGTCACATTGTTCACCCATACGTCCACAGGACGCCCGTGGTAAGTGAGCTGTATTTTACCCTCTTCCGCCATGGGATCGGCCCCGATGTCGGAAGTCGCCATCCCGTCGGGCGGATAGTCGGAAGGGGGATAGTCGGAGGGAAGGGTGGGGGCATTGGCGGCAGTGTTGTCAGTCGAAGCCGGCTCCTGCGTAGACTCCATACGGTCGTAGGACACTTGGTTGTCCAAGAAGCCGAGCAAGTCCCAAATGGTGATGACCGGATCGAAGCCCATGTCCTTGTAATGCTCCCATTCCTTGCGGATGTTGATATACTTGGCCGATTTTCTGATGCCGGTGCTTTCGCCGCCCTTCCAGGTGTAACGGTTACCCGTGAAGCCCTTGTACTTTTTGCGTGCAGTCACTTCGGCTTCTCCTGAGAGCCAGCGAACGGCATGTTGCAACGTGTCCTTCCACTCAAAAGTCTGCGGTTGCGGCCTTCCGCCGGCGGCTCTCTCCTCCCGGTTGTATGGCGCGAGTTGCAGCTGCGGTTCGTAGAAAGGCCGCAAGGGAGGCTCAAACCAGCGGTCGATGGCCAAGCGGTTCCAACGTCGTTTTTCCTTCTCGCCGCTGCGCATGGTGAACTGCGCCAGGTAGTCGCCCTCGAAGTCCACCTGCGACTCGAAAGCAAAGCGTCCGTCGGCATCGGTTACCATGCCGCCCTCGATGGTGCCGCCCTTGATGCTGTCGTGCTCGTAGCGGTAGGCGCGGAGGTTGAGCGAGAGGCCGGGGTAAGGCTCGCGTCGGTTGTTGTCCTTGAACACGTAGCCCCGCAGCACGAGTTTGCTCTCGATGGGCTGCTGCAGGTCGAAGGGCTCGTGGCCGCACATCACGCTGAATGCGTTCGCTTGCCATCCCTGCACGCGTAGCAAGAGGTCGAGCATGCGCCGGTGCGCATTGTCCTCCCTTGCAAAGTAAAGGTCGGGGCGGTGGATGTAGCCGCGCACTTCGGAGGCCAGCAGCAGCTGAGCCGCCATGCCGCCGTCGGCGTTGTCGAGCAGGTTGCCCGCCTCGTCGCGCACGGCCAGGGAGAGCGAAGCACCCGCCACGGGGCGGCCTTCGGCATCGGTAGCCTTGATTTTCACCACGGCGGGCGAGAAGGGTGCGTAGGCCGCCTGGTTTTGCATCACCTCCACTCGGGCCAGCCGCAAACTGTCGGTGGCGGTGAGCGGAGCCCAGCACAGGCGGGTGGCCTGGCCGGTGCCGTCGGCATCGAACAGCTCCACGCGGTTCAGGCCGCCACGCAGGGCGCGCCGGGGAACAAGCAGTTCCACAGCCTCGGCAGGCATTACCGTCAGTGTGTCGAAGTAGCACACTTTTTCGCGGTTCAGTACAGCGAGCCCCAGCAGTCTTCCGTCGCGAGCTGCCGACCTGCCTCCCTCTACCTTTATATACAGGCCGCTGTCGGTAGGTTCGGCATACAGTGCGTAGGGGGCGCGGTCAGCGGGTAGCGAGTAGCGTTTTCCGGTCGTGATGTCCGTTCCGCTGTGCGGCGCAGCGTTTTTCAGACCGATGCATGCATAGCCCTCACCGAAGTTGGCGGGCAGCAGGAAGTCACCCATGCCTTCGTGCTCGGGCACGGCGTTGGCACAGAGCGTGCCGTCGGAACGAAACACTTTGACCGTGTCCTCCACAGCCAAGCCCCTGCCGTCGGTGAGCTTGAAGGCAATGCGTTGGGACACGCCCTCCACGCGCCGGCCCCCTTCGGGGTAGAAATCGAGCAGGCGGTCGGTGCGCTCCTGCATGACATAGGGGCGCGGGGTGCTCAGGGAAACCCGCTTGTTGGGCGAGGGCTGCGGAATGAACAGCTCCGTGATGTCCGCCTCGGCCACATCCTTCGCCCGTTCCAAGGGCTTGCCCGGACTGAACACGGGAACCACACGCGAGAAGCAAGCTTCCGGACCCCAATTGACCATTTCGCGGGTGAAGGCGCGCAGCTCATGATAGCCGGCGTAGACCGGCGGCCGGAGAGAGAAGGCTCCGCAAGCCGTGCCCAGGCTGTCGAGCTTCAATGTCTGCTTTTCCACCTGCTGGCCGTCGGCATTGAGCAGTTCCACGTAGAGCACGCGGCTCAGGGTAGTGGGCTGGAGCGAGGAGGCGCGCACCACGTAGGCTTTGTACCAAATGGTGTCGCCCGTGAGGTAGGCGGACTGATCCAGGTGGAGGTACACTTTCTCGCGGGGGTAGGTGAAGTCGAAACGGGAGGCCGACTTGAAACGTTCAAACAGCATTTCGGCAGTGGCTTGCTGGGCTTCGACCGTAAGAGGAAGAAGAAAAAACAAAGTGAAAAGTACTCGAAGCGTGTGCATGGCCGAAAGCATATTGAAAAAAGAGGAGAAAGGGCAAAGCCAGGGCTTTCCGCAGCCTTGACCCGAAGGGATAGTACAAAAAAACCGGGTGCTATCGCTGCACCTGCGGTTTCAGATAGGCCGTTACGGCATAATGGTCGGAATAGTCGACGGCATTTTCCACCATAGCGGCGAAGGGTTTCCAATGGTCGGAACAGAAAATGTTGTCAATGCGGACATAAATGGCATCCTTGTTGAACGTGCGGCCGATGCCGTTGCCCGTGGCGCGGTAAACGTCGTTGAGGCGCGAACATACTTGCCGGTGGGCGTAGGAGATGGGGGTGTCGTTGAAATCTCCCATGACAATGATGCGCCGGCCTTTCTGTTGGTCGAGAAACTGCGTGAGCGAATCGGTCTGATGGGCGCGTTCGTGGCTGGCATTGGCAATTTTCCGGAGAAAACCGAGGCGGCTTTTCACGGAGTCGGCGGCTTCGGGATTGCGCACGAGGAGGTGGTAGTTGGTGCGGTCCTCTTTGCTCAGGTGCATAGACTCCAAATGAACATTGACGACGACCACGGTGTCGCCTCCGGGAGGCAGCACCCAGAAGGCAGCGGCTCCGTTGGCCTTGGCACAGAAGAGAAGCCGGCTCTTGGCGATGGGAAAACGCGAGAGCAGCCCTACCGCGCTCTGGCCCATCTTCTCCTTGCGGTAGTGGTAGCCGTAACGGCGCACCGTGCGCATCAGGGTGTCTTCGTAGGCAGTTTTTTTGTATGTAGCCTCTTGCAGGCAGGCCAAGTGCGGCTTTTGGGCACAGACGTACTCCATGACGACGAGATTGCCCCGCTCATCGGTTTTCCAGTTCGAGAAGGAGCAGACATTGTAGGTCATCACTTTGATGCAACCCTTGGGTGGGGGCGAGCTGAGGTTGATGGGGAAATAGTCGCGCAAGGCTCCGCAACAGCCCAGCAGGCCCACGGTAGCTATCCATGCCAAACGGGGTTTGAAAAGCAGGCATACCATGCCCATACCCACCACGGCGGCCACACAGAAGGGGAAACACAAGCCGAAGAGGCCCGGCACGCCCCACCATTCCGACGGGTTGGCATACGGAGCGGCGGCACAGGCCCAAAGGAGCAGTACGGCAAACCAAGAAAGAATGGCAAGGATTTTGGAAAACATACCGGGGAAATAAATGGAAGGTAAAGATGAAACGGGAAGCGACGATGTTTATCTCCGACTGATGCGGAAGAGCTCTTGTTTCTCCTCCTGCGTGAGGCTGTCGTAGCCCGATTGGCGTATCTTGTCGAGCAGTTCGTCCATGCGCTGCTCTTCCTGCCGGCGGCGAATGTTGTAGTCGTAGTCGTTCTGCCGGGTGGCTGTGTGGTGGGCATTGCCGGGTTGTTCCGTGCGGCGATTGCGCAGCCGGGACGTTATCCGCTCCCAGAGCGAAGGGGTGCGGGGCGGCTCGTTCCAACGGGTCCAACCGTTGGCGGCGGGTCGGCGGCTGCGCGAGGTGCGCCAGTAGCGCAGGAGCAACCAGCCGAAGAGCATACCGCCTAAGTGGGCAAAATGAGCCACGTTATCGTTGGAGGCATAGGCAGAAATCAGTTCTATGGCTGCATAACCTGCCACAAAATATTTGGCCTTCATGGGGATGGGAGGCAGCAACAGCATGATGCGCTCGTTGGGAAAGAGCATGCCGAAGGCGAGCAACACACCGTAACAGGCACCCGAAGCACCGATGGTGGTCCAAAGATTGAGATAGTCGCCCATAGAGATGATGGCAGAGCCGGTGTTGACCATCGGATAGTTGTTCAGACCTTCCACAAAGTATTGGCCGGTTTGCCAAAATTCCTGACAGATGCCGGCACCTATGCCACACACCATCCAATACGTCAGAAAGCGTTTGGCACCCAGCGTGCGCTCTATCAAACCGCCGAACATCCACAACGAGAACATGTTGAAGAACAAATGGGTCAGGCTGCCGTGAAGAAACATATAACTGACGAGTTGCCACACCCGGAAGTCGTCGGCCAAAACGAAGTGAAGGCCGAACAGGTCGGTGAGGTCGATGTGCAGACTGCCGGCAAGCAACTGCAACAGGTAGCACACCACGTTGGCTATCAACAAGTTGCGGGTGATAGGGGAAAGAGAGTTCATAAAGATGGTTGGTTGGGATGAATAAATTGAATTTGCGGCGGCTCCACTCTTTGACGAAGATCGATGGAAGGACAGAGTTGGCGCAAGACCGGTGAACTTGAGAAAAAACTTTTACTTTTGCAGGCCGACTATCCGTTGGTGTAATGGAATATGGTGGAACCAAAAGCTTGCTCTGTCTGAAGCAGAATGCCAATCGGCATACGGGGTTCGGGCACCCCGCTACCCAGTTCCGTGGCAGAAAGCTCTACGTAAGCTTCTTCCCAAAGTCCTTGGTCGATGAAGCTTTGCAGCGTTTGCTGTCCGCCTTCCACCAACAGGGATTGCACGCCCTGACGGAAAAGTTCGCCCAGCATGGTGGGAATGTCGGCGTAGGCTTGGAAGCCTGCGGGCATCTCGCCTTCAGCCACGCGGCCCAGCACGATGCGTAAGGGATTTTTACCGGTCCAATGGCGCACGGTGAGCGTGGGATGGTCTTTCAGAAGCGTGCCATGACCCACTAAAATGGCTTGGTGTATGGCCCGGAGTCGATGGACACGCATCAGCGAACAGGGCGTGGAGAGCCGGGCCGGCTCCTCGTCGTCCGTTTCGCGCCAACGGTCAATGAAACCATCGGCCGAACGCGCCCATTTCAAGGTGATGTAAGGGCGGTGAAGGGTTTGGGCAGTGAAGAAACGACGGTTCAACGCTTTGCATTCTTCTTCCAATACGCCCACCGTTACATCCACCCCGGCTTCGCGCAGCATGGCGATGCCGCGCCCCTGAACCTTGGAAAAGGAATCTATGCAGCCTACTACCACGCGCGGAATGCCTGACTTGATGATGAGCGAAGCGCAGGGCGGTGTGCGGCCGTAGTGGGCGCAAGGCTCCAGGCTGACATAGAGGGTACTGTCGGCGAGCAATGCACGGTCTGCCGGGCGGACGGAACGCAGCGCATTGACTTCTGCGTGGGCTTGTCCGCACTGAATGTGGTAGCCTTCGCCAATAATGCGACCGTCGTGTACGAGTACGGCACCCACCATCGGATTGGGGGCGGCGTGAAGCCTGCCACACCTTGCCAATTCAAGGCAACGGTGCATATAAAGCTCGTGGAGTGATTTCATGAAAGAATTGTGGTTTCTGCTACGTATGGGTATGTTTTACTAATCCTACCGCATACGGGATTAAACTTGACAAAGAAATATGAACAGACATTTCTGTTTTCTCCGCTCGCGGCTTACACCCGTTTATGGGAGCGGTGAAGCGCGTGCCTTGGCCTTTTGGGTGATGGAGAAGGCTTTCGGCGTGGAACGAATGGATATTTATGCCGACAAAGTTAGAGATTTTTCAGAAGATGATTGCGAACGCTTTCGTAATATATGCGAACGCATGGAAAAAGGGGAGCCTGTGCAGTATGTGTTGGGAAAGGCTGACTTTATGGGGCGCGATTGGGTGGTGACACCCGACGTGCTCATTCCACGCCCCGAAACGGAGGAACTGGTAGAGCGGACCATCGGAAAACTGAATGAGATGTACCGCGGCGGGGTGGAGCATCCGAGGGTGCTGGATGCCGGAACCGGTTCGGGATGTATCGCTGTGTCGGTGGCTTTGGCGTGTCCGTGGGCGCAGGTGGAGGCATGGGACTTTTCGGAGGCGGCTTTGCAGGTGGCACAGCGCAATGCCGCACGGCTGGGGGCCGAGGTGAAGTTCGTGCGGCAGGATTTGCTGGCCCCATGGCCAAAATCCGAACCCTTTCACCTGATTGTGAGCAATCCGCCCTATGTGTGTTGCCGAGAAAAGGCGGAGATGGAAAGTCATGTGTTGAACCACGAACCGCATACGGCCCTCTTCGTGCCGGATGATGACCCGTTGGTCTTTTACCGTGCCTTGGCGCAACGTGCAACGGCGGGGGCGCTGCTATCGGGGGGATGGTTAGAGGTGGAAATCAACCGCGCTTTCGGCAGGGAAACGGTGGCGTTGTTCGAGAGCCAGGGTTTGCAGCAGACGCGGGTGATGCGCGATAGTTTTGACAACGACCGTATGGTGGAGGGAAGGCGACTGTGAGGGTTTCTCTTGAAAAAAATGTGTTGTTCTGAGTGGGGATGATGCCTAAGCCTCCACTTCTTCCATCCGTTGCAGTTCCCATCCTGCGAACTGCATGATGATTTTGTGCAACTTCGTGCCTTGTCTCAGCGCCTCCACCCTTGGTGCTTGGGCATAGGCTTGGATTTGTTCCACGGCCTGTTGCCACTGCCTTTCGGCCTGCGCTTGGAAATCCTTTTTGGGGAGGTATTTGATTTCTATGATGTAGCAGTGTTGCGATTGGTAGTGTGTGAGGTTGGGCATCAGGAAGAAGTCGCAGTAGCCGTGGTTCAGCTCCAGCTCGGGTGCGGTGAGGTAGTAATCGTTCAGACTCAGGTAGGCCATGAAGAAGCCCTGAATGCTGCGTTCGCCCTCAATGGCATCGCGCACGGAGGAAATGTTACGGTATGCGTCGGCAATGTATTGCAGCGCGTCGCGCCAAAGACCGTCGAAGGCCATTTCGTCATAGTGGTCGTACAGCTTGTCGAGATTGATGTGGCTTACCTCTTTGTAGTTCTCCAAGAGATACTGGTAGTACTGTATTCTGACATTGTTGTTGGGAATGCCCAGTACCAGCCGGCGACCTTTAGTGTCCTTGATGGTGAGCATCCCGTAATAGAACAGCAGGCTGACAAATTTCTCCGGGTTCGTGATTTCCTTTGCCGGGAAACTTTCGTAGAGTTCCCCCACGATTTCCCCTTTCTCGGCGATGTCCTGTATCACCCCCTTTCGGTTACCGTCGAGCCTGTCGAGTTGCAGCAGCCTTTTGAGTTTGGCGTAATCCGTCTTCGTGTTCGGGTCCGTCATCTGTTCCGGGCTGTGTCCGAGGTTGACGTAGTGCCTCAGGTAGTAGAGCACCATGTCGCAGTTGAACACGGTGTTCTTGTCGTTGAGGCATTCTTTGGCGAAGCAATAGTTGTCGTACCAAGGCTTGATTTCCTCCACCATAGCCCCGATGTCGGTTCCTGCCGGCAGACATCCCACGTTTTTATAATAAGTGAACATCTCCCTGACATCGTGCGTGCTGAATCCGAGCATCTTGTCGAACAGCGGGTTGGTGGACAGCTGCCATCCGATGTTGAAGCCGCTTGTCACGTCGTCGAGGGTGACGGGGCTGACCCCCGTCATGAAGATTCTTTCAAAGTTCCCCTTGAACTTTTTGAACATGTCTCTGTAGAACCCCTCGGCGTGCGTCATGGCGTGGTACATCTCTTGTCCCTCCTCGTTGAGCACGGTGTTGGTGAAGTTGTCGTACTCGTCGATGATGAGGTAGAGGGGAATCTGGTGCGATTTAGCCTGCCGTCCCAACATGTTGATTTTTTCACCGGCATCCTTACACGCATAAAACGCCTCTTTGAAGCGTTGCGGATAATCATTGAAGTAGCGGTCAATGAAAAAGTCCAGTTCATGGTTGCAGTAAGCATTGAATTTTTCCTCTAACTGGGCAATGTTTCCTCCCACCCGTGAAAAGTCGAGGTAGAGCACCTGATAGCGGCTGCGGTTGGGCGTAGGTTTCTGCGCCACCTGCAGACCTCCGAAGAGCTTGTCGAAGCGGTTCGCCATGGCCTTGTCGTAGTATGCCTGCATCATGCTAATGAACAGGCTCTTCCCAAATCTTCTGGGCCTTATGAAGAAAACGAAGCGCGACTGCCTTTCCAGTTCTTCGAGGTACATCGTCTTGTCCACGTAGTAGAGGTTCTGCTCGCGCATCACGACGAAGTCGGCCACGCCGTAGGGTATTTCCTTGATATTGTCCATGACATATTATTTCTTTGTATGCAAAGATAGTGCAAGGCGAGCGCAATAAGCTTGCTTAGATTGCCAAGCCGCCGCCTATCTTATGCAAATTTAGATAAAATTCCCGAGTTATAAGCCAGTTGAGATAAAAAACCTAATAGATTTCCTTCCCGAAGAGCCGACAACATGGAAAATCAAGGCCGACATACGCTCAATCCTATTTTTCGTGCTCTAAGTCACAATTATT
>JALEYW010000058.1:0-25202 GCA_022773145.1 Bacteroidales bacterium | reverse complement strand
CAACTGGGCCGCCACCAAGGGATCCTGTGCCGTGGTGGTGATGGTGATGACATCCGTCTTTTTGTCCACATTGCAACTGATGGAGCTGGCAATGCCCTTCACCACCTTGTCTTCTATTTCCGTCAGTCTGAAAGGGTCAGGCTTGTAGCCTTTCGTCTGGTTCAGCCGTCCCGGGGCCTTTATCCAGTTTTTCACCGTGGCGATGGCCACGGTCCAGAAGGGGGCTGTTTGTTTTTTGGTGATGAAGTCCACGTAGCGTCCTTTGAACGAGCCGTCCTCCGTTTCCACCTGCACGTCCATGAGCGGCACCAGAAAGTCCGTGGAACTCATCAGGTCGGGGTAGAACATGGGCGTGATGGCATCGCTGGAGTTCATGTTTCCCAGGTTCACGCCGAACATATTGGCCACGCTGCTCAGGCCTCCCATGTTGCCGCCTCCGTTGGTGTACTCCGGTGCCAGCATCACCTGCACCTGGTAGTAACGGGGTATGCACAGCATGATGGCGGAGGAGATGACGAAGGTCAGCGTGAGCGGCAGGATGTATTTCTTCCGGCACTGGTAGATGGTGCGGACAATGAGGTCCAGCCGTATCTTGCCATTGAGCGAGGCGTTCAGCATATTGGTTGATTCCATAGTGATAAGAGGAGAAAGGTTTTGAAATTCGTTTGTTTACAGCAATATTCCGGATATGGCAGACTTCACAAGCGGGCTATTGGGTGATTTGTTTGATGACCTTGGCCGGACTTCCCACGGCTATGCTGAATGGCGGGATGTCGCGTGTGACAACAGCGCCGGCTCCGATCACGCTGTAGTCGCCAATCGTCACACCGGGCATGACGCACACCCCTTCGCCCAGGTGTACATATTTGCCTATTTTGACCGGTCCCCGGCTCACCAATGGCCTTTTGCGTGGGGGGAGGAGCAGTTCTTCGCGCGAGGTGCCGCCGTGCGTATGGTCCGTGATGTAACAGCGTGCCCCCATCGTGCTCCATTCGCCAATCTCCACCCGGTCTATGCAGCCGATGTGGCACATGGCCTGCACCACCACGTGGTCATGCAGTATCAGTCGGGGCTTGAAATGCTGGTCGGTGGGTTGGAAATAGTCGATGCACTGCACGCGGGCGTTGAAGTGCATTTCCACCTGGTCGCCAAACTCCATATAGCGCAGGCCGAAAAGGTGCAACTGCGTACTTCCCAGTTTCAGCTCTCCACACTGGCGGCATTGGTGCCTGATATAGGCCGAGTACAGGTTGCGCCACAAGATGGAACACCTCTGGCAGAATGCCGGCCAGCCGCATTTGGCAAAAGGCCAGGTGATGATGTCAAACAAGCGGAGCACTAATCGTTTCATTTTCTATGTAAAAGCTGGTTGGTTTTCTGAAGTACAAATTGCCGTTCGCCGCGTTCCAGCCCCGTCAGGGCGACGGTACAGCCCGTCCATAGCAGGCAGCAGACGATGAAGCCGCCGTGCGCAAGCAGTGAGGCGGGTTCCCAATAACTGTGCAACCATACGGGAAGGGCCATGCCCACCGCACCGGCCAGCACGATGCGTCCCGCCACGTGGCGGAGGAAAGCCCTGATGGAAAAGCCGAACAGCCGGCGGCAGATAAAGAGGCGGAACATCTGTGCCAGCAAGGTGGTACACAGCAAGGCGATGAAGATACACTCCGGTGCCTCCCATCGGGAAACGGCCCAATATCCTATGGGTAGGGTCATCAGCAGCGTCGTGCCGATGGTGAGATAGTACCCGCGCACCTTTCCTGTGGCCGCTGCCCCCACCATCATCGGGTTGGCCACACAGTCTACCATCGACACGCACAGCAGCAGGCGCACGAAACTGACGGCATGGGCCGGGACGTTTTCGCCCAACCACAGCCCGAGCACGAATTCCGTTTCGAGCAGCAGCGGGATGGCCATGAACAGCATCAGCATGAACGACAGCCGCGAAGAGCAAAGAATCAGTTGGTTGCACCGCGTCAGGTCATGCCCGGCATACGATTTCGTGATTTGCGGGTTGATGGCCGTCTGGAAACTGGCAATGAATTGCGTCACGGCTGTCTGCACCTGAAAGGCCACGGCACGGGCCGCGTTGGCCGCCGGGCCGCCAAAAGCGTTGAGCAGCAGGTTGATGCCCTGCGTGTTGGCCACGATGGACAGGTTGCCGAAGGTGCTCCAGCCCATGAAGGCCAGCATTTCGCGGTAGAGCGAACCGTCGCGCACCAGGGTGAACCGGATGGTGCGGTAGCGGTGGCGCACGTAGAGCCAATAGATCAGGCGCACCACGGCGGCCTCGGTACACATCAGGCAAGCGTAAGCCGGCAGCAGCAGACGGGTGGGGAAGAGGTAGAGCGAAAGTGCCGCACCTAGCTTCAGCAACACGTCCACTATCGTGATGGCGGCAAAGGCACCCATGTCCTCATGGGCCACGATGGTGGCATTGCTGGGCACACTCATGATGAGGAACATGCCCGATAGCAGCGAACATCCGAACACCACGTACACGTCCCACAGCTTTTCCATCGGGAACACCAGGTAATGGGCAATGTACCAGCTGCCCGCCAGTCCGCCCGCCACGGCCACTACCACGGCCAGCAGCACGTGGATTATCGTGGCGGCGGAATATACCTTGTTGAGGTAATCCCTGTTGCCGCCACCCAGTGCCACCGTGATGTAGCGTTGCGTACACGTGGTCATCGAGTTGTTGAGGAACAGCAGCACCGCCACCATACCGCCCACCACATCGTAAAGGCCATAGTTTTCCACCCCCATCACTTGCAGCAGGATGCGCGAAGTGTAGAGGTAGACAGCCATTTGGAACAGCATCCGGAAATACAGGATGACGGTATTCTTGGCCACTCGTTTGTTGGAAGTGTCGGGTTGCAACGGGAGTACTGTCGTGTTGGGTTGATAAGTTGCCTTTATATGAAAACGCCTCGCTCGGTGATTTATTGTGTAGAAGCTTGGCGAGGACTGGCGTGCAAAGGTATGAATTTTATGGTACTGCATGATATATTTGCTTGAATTGTTGATGGGGTGTCCAAAATTGTTTGGTGGAAATCCGGCAATCCGTGGGCACCTTAGCCGGTTGTACGTTACCACCTGCGCCCTGCTTCCCACAAGTCCCGGACTTGTTTTGTCAAGCCCCGGAGTTGTAAAAACAAAGCCTGGACTTGTTCGTACAACTCAAGGACTTGTTTTATATTCAAGTTTCGCAAGTGTAAAGGTTATGAGGAATAAGGTTATGAGGAAGTTACTGTTAGAAGTTTTCGCATATCAGAAATGACGATACTCCGAGGGTAACTTTATAACCTCATAACCCAGAGAGCGAAGCGACCCTAACCTAATAACCGATAAGTTTCGCAATTTGCGAAACTTGGCTTTTATATATACGTGTTTCTGCCTTTGAAAAAATGCTTCAAACCTTCATGATGGTTTTTCCCAACTGATTTTCAGGTATGTTAGTGATGAATGATTCGGCTTTTCTCCTTTCAATCGCTTTCCGGAAACTTCAACGTGGCACTGGTAAGTCCATGACCTGCTATCTGGCCACCTATAGCCATTTGAAACCATCCGTTCCGGCTGACTGTGCCCGACATGAAGTTTTTGACAGATGGATGAAACTTTTGACGTTCCGATGTTTCATCTGAAAGACTCCTAAAAATCAGGCGTAATCTCCCGGTGGCTGAATGTTTGAACATTTATTCTGCCGCTAAAAAAGCGTATATATATGGGTGCAATCCGGATGATTATGCGTATGTTGTACAGCAAAGTGTTTAGTATGATACAGAAAGTTTTCACGGTGATTTATCAGATTGGCTTGTTTGTTCAAGTTTAATGCGTACTTTTGTAGAGCCAATCAAGTACCACTGAAACGAAATAGCAGTTTTGCTTTTTGACTTTTGCTATGAATGTCAGCACAAACAACATGATATATCCTGTGTTGGTTATTTACAAAATACGTTTACAGGATTCAATTGCATACAATACCCTTTTGCGCCCTAACGGTATAGATGATTTTTTGATTTACGACAATTCCCCTGCTTCTTTTGAGCAGGATTTGTCGCAGGTGCCTCATAAGGCTTGTTACCAAAGGGACTATAGCAACAGCGGTTTACCCAAGGCCTACAATTGTGGGGCGACGATGGCTGTACAAAAGGGCTATAGCCATATATTGTTGTTGGATCAGGATTCCAAGTTTCCGCCTGAAACGTGGGACTGTTACCTTCGTCATTTGGATTTTCCCGGAATAGTTTCCCCCATGTTCAAAACAAAAGAAGGACTGAATTTTTCGCCTGTTTACATAGGTGGAATGTTACCTCGGGCCGAAAGGGATTTGCATGGTGGCGAATATTCTTTGTATAGTCATGCCGTAATCAATAGTGGTTGTTGTATTCCGGTAGGACTTTTTGAGCAGGCCGGAGGATATGACCCCCGCGTGAGATTGGACTTTGCCGATTTCCAATTTCAATTACGCGTGAGAGCCATCCGGCCCCGGTTGTTGGTGTTGGATGTGGTGGCCGAACAAGATTTTTCTAATGATGTGGTGGATGTCCGGGCACTTCGCAGCCGCTTTAAACTCTATTTGGAAAGTGCTTTACATTTCAGGTCAGATAGTGTCAAAGGCAAACTGAAACATCATTATGCAGTTTTTCACCATACACTTTCTTTGTTCTTCCGCACACGCAGTCTGTCCTTTTTAACCGATTATGTGAAATTTCTGTTGGGTGGTTAAAGAAATGAAGAAGAGGAGTAGGGATGAGAAATGAAATGAATATTTGGCCGCAATCCTGTTTTTCTGACGTTTGTTTGTTTTTTCTTTGAATAAGAAACACTACCTTTGCGCCTGTCGGAAAAAATGTCAAGGAAGAGTGGGCAACCATTCCGTAGTTTTTCCTTGGCTTTTTCGCCTTGCTTCTTTTGACAAACCCATTTTTTTGAACTTTCATATCCTGTGTGCTTGATGTGTGAATCATGTGTGGGGGAAAGACCTGCGGCATCAGTATCAGGATTTACAACCATAACGAGCATGTTCAAATCTTACTTCCATATTTGCCTGATGGTGGCACTTGCCACCCTTTTCTGTTTGCCCCAGACGGCCGAAGCGCGTAAGAAAGACCGGAACAAGGGACAGGGTATGGCGGCCTATCAGGCCGACGAACCGGACGGACTGGCCTTGAAGGCCGTCAAGGCGCATAAAATGGAACACGCGGCGGCGGTGTTCATCCAGACTTCGCACGCCCGCATCAACTCGAAGTACAAAGAGGGCATCGATGTGTCCCACTATCAGGGCAGCATCAACTGGGACGAGGTGGCGAGCAGCACCCCCATTTCCTACGCTTACCTCAAGGCCACCGAGGGGGCTTCGCTGGTGGACAATACCTATGCACGCAACCTGGCCGAGGCCAGAAGAGTGGGGCTCAGCGTAGGCAGCTACCATTTCTACCGTCCCAACGTGGACTGGCGACAGCAGTTTGACAACATGACCGCCGTGGTGAAGGCCGAAGAGCAGGACCTCGTTCCCATCATCGACATCGAACACCGGGGTTCTGTCAGCGAGCAGCGGTTCATTGCCGACCTCAGGGCTTTTATCGAAAAGGTGACAGCACATTACGGCAAGAAGCCTTTGCTCTATACGTACCACAACTTTTACAATCGCTACTTGACGGGTGAGTTTACCGATTACCACTTCATGATAGCTCGCTATCGCAGCGACAGCCCGACGCTTGACGACGGCAAGGACTACATCATGTGGCAATACACCTCGACGGGAAGCATTCCTGGCATCAGGGGCAACGTGGACCGCTCGAAAATCATGGGGAGCTATTCGCTGAACCAGGTGATGATGTGAAACGCTTCCTGAACTGATACCCGCACCTGATAACACTGACAACAAACGCTTATTCCCAACAGGAAACAAAGAAACGAAGCTATGCTTACCATCAAACAAATCGTTGAAGACAAAGAAGCCGTCATTCGCGGCTTGGAGAAGAAGAATTTCAAGGCTGCACGCGAAGCCATCGACCAAGTGCTGGCCATCGACAATAAACGCAAGGAGGCGCAGGCCGAACTTGACGGCCTCAACGCACAGGTGAACCAGCTCTCCAAAAGCATAGGGGGGCTGATGAAGGAAGGAAAGAAGGAGGAGGCCGAAGCCGCCAAACGCCAGGTGGCCGACATCAAGGCACGCAGCAAGGAGCTGGAGGAGCTGATGAAGCAGGCCGAGGAGGAAAAGCGCACCCTGCTCTGCACCATTCCCAATGTGCCCTACGACTTGGTGCCTGAGGGCAAGACGGCCGAGGACAACGTGGTGGTGAAAACCGGTGGACACGATACAGTGCTGCCCGAGAACGCACTGCCCCACTGGGAACTGGCGAAGAAATACAACTTGATTGACTTCGACCTCGGCGTGAAAATCACCGGTGCCGGTTTCCCCGTATATATAGGTATGGGTGCCCGCCTGCAACGTGCGCTCATCAATTTCTTCCTCGACGAAGCCCGCAAGGCCGGCTACACGGAAATCATGCCGCCCACGGTGGTCAACCAGGCTTCGGGCTACGGCACGGGACAGTTGCCCGACAAGGAGGGACAGATGTACCACTGCGAGGTGGACGACCTCTACCTCATTCCCACTGCCGAGGTGCCGGTGACGAATATCTACCGCGACGTCATTCTCCGTGAGGACGAACTGCCCGTGAAGAACTGTGCCTATACGCAGTGCTTCCGCCGCGAAGCCGGCAGCTACGGCAAGGATGTGCGCGGACTGAACCGCCTGCACGAGTTCTCTAAAATTGAAATTGTACGCATTGACAAACCGGAACATTCGGAGCAGTCGCATCAGGAAATGCTGGACCACGTGGAAGGTTTGCTGCAAAAGTTGGAGTTGCCCTACCGCATCCTCCGTTTGTGCGGCGGCGACATGAGTTTCACTGCCGCCATCTGTTACGACTTCGAGGTGTACAGCGAGGCGCAGAAGCGTTGGTTGGAGGTAAGTTCCGTTTCCAACTTCGACACTTACCAGGCCAATCGTTTGCAGTGCCGTTACCGTGGGGCTGACAAGAAGATTCATCTCTGCCACACGCTGAACGGATCCGCCCTGGCTCTGCCGCGCATCGTGGCAGCATTGCTCGAAGATTTCCAAACGCCCGACGGCATCCGCATTCCCAAGGCTTTGCAGCCGTATGTGGGGTGCGACATGATACGGTGATTTATAATGTGATAATGTATAATGAGGTCTACGACCGACATACAGGACGATGTAGCACCGCCTGCCTCATGGCCGCAGGCATCATTATACATTATACATTAAATATTTGACCACCATGCGTATTCTCTCCATTGACTATGGTAAAAAGCGGACGGGGATTGCGGTGACCGACCCGGCGCAAATCATTGCCAACGGCCTGACCACAGTGGAAACGCCCAAGCTGTTGGCTTTCCTGAGAGACTATGTGCAGCATGAGCCGGTGGAGCGCTTTGTCATCGGACTGCCCACGCAGCCCAACGGACAACCTTCGGAAAACCAGCAGCGTGTGTTGGCATTTGCCGGGAAACTCGGGAAGATGTTGCCGCACATCCCCATTGAATTCTATGATGAACGCTTCACTTCGGTGCTGGCGCATCAGACCATTTTGGACAGCGGCATCGGAAAGAAAAGGCGGCAGACTGACAAGGGCTTGGTGGACGAAATCAGTGCCTGCATCATTTTGCAGTCGTATATGGAGCTTCGCCGAAGTGGCAATTTATAATGGAGTTTTCTGGTTCATCATTGAATGAGGCCTGCGTCGATGTCGTGACCGTAGGCCAAATTATAAATTGTACATTATAAATTGATTGAACGGCTTCATTCTAAATTGTGAATTATAAATTTTAATTTAAAATGATATTACCCATTTACACCTACGGCATGTCAGTGCTCCGCAAAGAGTCGGTAGACATCTCCCCTGACTATCCGGGGCTCAAGCAGCTCATTGCCGATATGTTTGAAACCATGTACCACAGCGATGGGGTAGGGCTGGCCGCTCCGCAGATAGGAAAGGCTATTCGTCTGGTGGTCATCACGCTCGACGTGCTGAAGGACGACTATCCCGAATATGCCGGATTTAACAAGGCGTACATCAACCCCCACATCCTGGAATACGATGATACGCACACCGAAACCATGGAGGAAGGCTGTCTGAGCCTGCCCGGCATCCACGAACCGGTAAAGCGTCCTACCCGCATCAGGGTGAAGTATCAGGATGAGGATTTCCAGGAACACGAAGAGTGGGTGGAAGGCTATCTGGCCCGCGTCATGCAACATGAGTTTGACCACCTCGACGCGCATCTCTTTGTGGACCGCCTCACACCGCTGCGCAAGCAGATGGTGAGAACTAAACTCGGTCAGATGCTGAAAGGCAAATTCCGTTGCTCCTATAAAGTGAAGTGCCCCAAATAGCGTTTCCGGCTTATGTTCATGCACTTAAGCAAAATATGGTCTACGGCTCGCAAGGCCGGCTGTCATACTGTGGCAGCTGCCCTGCGAGCCGTTGTCGTTTGTTTGCTGTTGTGTTTAGGAGGGCCGGCGATGCAGGCGCAGGTTGATGCGGAGATGGTTACCATCATGGGGCGCAACGCCCTGAGCGTGGACGATTACCTCACGGCCATCCGCTATTTCAACCAGGCTATTGAGGCCAAGCCTTTCCTCTCGCGACCCTATTATTACAGGGCTTATGCCAAGTTCACCCTGGAGGACTATACCGGTGCGGAGGCCGACTGCACCAAGAGCATTGAGCTGAACCCGTTCATCGTGGAGGTGTACGAATTGCGTGGACTCTGCCGCATCCACAACGACGACTTTGCCGGTGCCGTGGCGGACTATACCCGTACGCTCAAGGAGTTGCCCGAGGACCAAGGCTCGCGCTACAACCGCGCGCTCTGCCTGCTGCAAATCAAAGATTACGCCGCAGCCGACTCAGACCTCAATTATCTGCTCAAACGGTGGCCCGGCTTTTACCGCACTTATATGGTCAAGGCACAGGCGGCTATCGAACAGGGCGACACGGTAGGCGGACTCTGCTGGATTGACAGCCTGCTGGTGAAAAATCCGCGTGAAGGGAATGCTTGGAGTTTCAAGGGCCGATATGCGCTGACGCAAGACGATTACGCACTCTCCGACTCCTGCCTGACCCGTGCCATCGAACTCCTGCCCAATGACTATGAACTCTTCATAGCCCGGGCTCAGGCGCGCCACGCCTTGGGCAAGTTCGGACTGGCCGTGGCCGACTATGACCGCACCATCGAGTTGCAGCCGGAGCATTTCGTGGCGCACTACAATCGTGGTCTCCTCCGCTCTTTCGTCGGCGACTTAAACCGCGCCATCGAAGACTTTGATTTTGTCATCAGCATTGAGCCGGACAATACGCTCGCCATCTACAATCGGGCACAGCTCCGGCAGCAGACGGGCGACTTTAAGGGTGCTATCGGAGACTATTCCCGGCTCATCAAGGATTACCCTAACTTCTATTACGGCTACCTGGCGCGGGCGGAGTGCCGGCGAAGCATAGGGGATGTGAAAGGGGCTTTGGCCGACGAGACTTATGTGGCCAAGCATAACCTGGACGTGGCTTTCGGCAGGGCACGCAAAACCACCGCACGCAAGGTGAGGCTGCGCTCTGACCATGAGCTGGACCGATACAGGGAGCTGGTGCAGGAAGACCCTGACACCACGCGTAACATATTCGGCACACTCTACGGCAAGGTGCAGAACGAGAAGGTGAGCGACGAACTGCTGCCCATGTACGCCCCGGCCTTCCGTCCGGTTTTCAGTCACAGCTACCATGCCATTGGCTTCATGCCCGAAATGGCGGCTTTGGCCGTGGCCGACACTGACCACCGTCGCTATTGTCTGACAGCCGAAGCGGATGCCACCGCCGCACAAGACGCTGATGCTGACGAGGCGCTCGTAAACAGGCTCGCGGCCTCGCTGTCCCCTTTGACCCGTTCGCTTTTCCTTTCTTCCATAGCCATGGCGCGTTATGATTACACTTCAGCCTTGAACGAGGTGAACCGCGCCGTGCAGGCCGACACCCTCTCCGTCCTGGCGCGGATGCAGCGTGCAGCTGTCCTGATGCGTAGCGTGGCGGCTTCCACCTTGGACGCGGCGGACGTGAAGTCGCGCAAGGCTTTGGCATCAGCCGACCTGGCTGAGGCGGCGCGCCTTGCACCGGCCAACGCTTATGTCGTCTACAACCAAGGCTGCCTCTTGGCGTACCAAAACGCTACGGAGGCTGCCATCAAGGCTTTCTCCCGTGCGCTGGAAATTGACCCGCAACTGCCCGAAGCGTACTACAATCGTGCCCTGCTCCATGTGCAGCTCGGCGAAACGCAGCAAAGCAAGGCCGATTTCAGCAAGGCCGGACAGCTGGGGCTGTACAAGGCTTATGCCCAGATGAAGGGCATGAAGGCTGCAACTAAATAGCCGTATGATTTGAATTGTTTTTTCAATCTAACCTATATTTCCAAACTATGACATCCCGAAGTACCATTCTGGCACTGGCCGCAGCAGCGGTGCTGACGTGCGGTGCCCAAAGCAAGAAGGGGCAAACGCCTTATTGGCTCGACCCTGCCGTGAACCGGGTGAACACCTTGGCTCCTCATTCTGACTTCTTTGCTTATGAGTCGGTGGCCGCAGCCGCAACAGCCGACAAGCAGAAATCGGCGCGTTACCTCTCCTTGGAAGGCAAGTGGAAGTTCCATTTCGCCCTCCATCACAATGATGCTCCCGAGAACTTCTTCCAGACTGGCTACGACGACAGCAGCTGGGAACTCTTCCCTGTGCCCGGACTGTTTGAACTCAACGGCCACGGCGACCCTATCTATAAAAATATTGGCTATGCCTGGGCCACGCAGTTCCATTCCGATCCCCCCTTCGTGGAGGAGAAGAACAACTACACGGGGTCGTACCGCCGTACCATCAAGGTGCCGGCAGACTGGAAGGGACAAAAGGTCTATCTCCATGTAGGCTCTGCCACTTCCAATCTCAGCGTGTGGGTGAACGGCAAGTTCGTGGGCTACAGTGAGGATTCCAAAGTGGCCGCTGAATTCGACCTTACGCCTTACCTCGTAGCGGGCAAGGACAACCTCATTGCCATGCAGGTGATGCGCTGGTGCGACGGTTCCTATTTCGAGGACCAGGACTTCTGGCGTTTCACCGGAATTGCCCGCGAGGTTTATCTCTATGCCCGTCCGCAAAGCCACATTGTCGACCTCTTCATCACGCCCGACCTCACCGACAATTACCGCAACGGTACGCTCTCCGTGCGCCTCACTCCGAAGAACTGCCAGGGAAAACAGGCCGTGCTCACCCTTGCTGACGAAAAGGGCAACACGGTGAAGACGGAGACAGTCCGGCTCGGTAAGCAAGAGACCAAAGTGCTCTGGAACATTGAAAACCCGCTCAAATGGACGGCAGAGACTCCGCACCTCTATACATTGCGCGTGGATTTGAGCGACGGGAAGCAGGTGCTGGAAAGCCTGTCGCAGCACGTGGGATTCCGCAAGGTGGAAGTGAAAGGCGCACAACTGCTGGTCAACGGCCAACCTGTTTTGGTCAAGGGGGCCAACCGCCACGAACTCGACCCCGACGGGGGCTATGTGATGAGTGTGGAGCGCATGGTGCAGGACATCCGCGTGATGAAGCAGCTCAACATCAACGCGGTGCGTACCTGCCACTATCCCGACGACCCGCGCTGGTACGACCTCTGTGACCAGTACGGCCTTTATGTGGTGGCTGAGGCCAACCTCGAATCGCATGGCATGGGCTACGGCGACAAGACGCTGGCACGGGTGCCGAAGTTTGAACAGACTCACCTGGAGCGAAACCGCAACAATACGCATACGTTCAAGAACCATCCTTCCGTCATCATCTGGAGCTTGGGCAACGAAGCCGGTTATGGTATCAACTTTGAAAAGGCTTACGATGAAGTGAAGGCCTACGACCCCTCACGTCCGGTGCAGTACGAAAGGGCTGGGCTGGAACGGGCTACCGACATCTACTGCCCCATGTATGTGCCTTACGATTACTGTGAGCAATATGCCAAGGACGAAAAGCAGAAGCGTCCACTCATCCAATGTGAATACGCCCATGCCATGGGTAACTCTGAAGGTGGCTTCGCCGAATATTGGGAATTGGTGCGCAAATATCCGAAATATCAGGGCGGTTTCATCTGGGACTTCGTGGATCAGGCCATCCGCAGCAAGAACAAGGAGGGCAAGGAAATCTATGCCTACGGCGGCGACTTCGGACGCTATCCCGCTTCTGACCACAACTTCAACTGCAACGGCTTGGTAAGTCCTGACCGCAAGCCCAATCCGCACGCCGACGAGGTGGCCTATTATTATCAGAACATCTGGACCACGCTGAAGGATGCCGCAACGGGACAGGTGGAGGTGTTCAATGAGCATTTCTTCAAGGATCTCTCCAATGTTTCCCTCAGCTGGAAACTGTTGGACAACGGCAATGAGGTGAGCTCCGGCGGACCGGTAGCCGTGAAGGCCGCTCCGCAGCAGAAGGTGACGCTCTCCCTGCCCGGCTACCGGCAACAAGGTAGCGGCGAACAGGTGCTGCAGGTGTTCTATACGCTCAACAAGTCCGAACAACTGCTTCCCGTAGGCCAGTGCGTGGCTCGTCAGGAGTTCGTTCTTTCCGACTACCACTATCCGCAGATGGAGCAGCTCATCACCGAACTTCCTGCCACGCCCAAGGTTGTCATGCCTGGCAAGAAAGCTGTGGCTGAACAGAAGGAGTGGGTGACAAAGACCGAGCAGCTGGCTTGCCTCACACTGAAGGCCGGCGGCACCGAAGTTACGTTCAACAAACGCACGGGATGGGTGGATTACCTCGACGTGGAGGGCAATCCGATGTTTGAAAAGGGTTATTCGCTGCGCCCCGACTTCTGGCGCGCTCCTACTGACAACGACTACGGAGCAGGTTTGCAGAACAGGCTTGCAGCATGGAAAAATCCGACATACAAGCTCGAAAGCCTGAAGGAACAGAGCGTTGGCATGGCTCGTCAGGTGGTGGCTGAATATTCTCTGCCAGAGTTGCAAGCTAAGCTGAAGCTGACCTATACACTTACGCCCACCGGGAAACTGGTGGTAAACCAGCAGCTGACGGTTGATGAAAAGGCCAAAGAAAAGCCTTTCTTGCCTCGCTTCGGTATGTCGTTGGTGATGCCGGAGGCTTATGACAAGATTGCCTACTACGGTCGTGGTCCTATTGAGAATTACGTGGACCGTCATGCCTCCACTTTCTTAGGACAGTACGAAAGCTGTGTGGCCGACCAATACTTTCCTTACATCCGTCCGCAAGAGAGCGGCAACCACACGGATGTGCGCTGGTGGGGTGTTTATCATGCAGTGGATGGAAACGGCTTGAAGTTCTATGGCCCGGCACCACTCGAAATGGCCGCACTGCCTTATCTCACCGAAGACCTCGACGACGGTCCTTCAAAGGATGCTCATCAGTCCCACTCCGGCGACCTCACGCCACGTCCCTTCACCGTGGTGCATATCGCCCAACGCCAAATGGGTCTTGGTTGCATCGACTCTTGGGGCTCATCGCCCATGGAAAAATACCTCATTCCTTATGCCAATCACGAATTTACTTTTGTAATTGAGCCGGATGGATTGTAAACCTCTTGGCCAAAAAGGCTGACAATACTATAGCGAGTCCGAAATGAAAAACAAAGAGTTTTCGTTTCGGACTCGCTTTTTATGGCTATGTGCAGTGCCTGTCTGTTCAGCAGCGGATTTGAAAACAAAGAAGAATGGTTTGTTAATTGATTTTGTAGTCAAAAGCCGGGTTCTCTTGTAGAAAATCAATCAATTCCCTACCCACGGCCAAGCGGTAATGTTTGCTTTGCAGCATTACGTTTTGTTGTTGGCGTATATCAATTACGTTGAAGAACACATCAGTGGGGCCTATTGACTTCTTCATGATGCTGTTCAGCTCCATGGCATCGGATTCGGTCAATGCGTCCAGTCGGATGGAAACAGTGATTGATTTGATTTTTTGGTCTTTCACATCAGAGAGGAACTCCACTCGGCCAATGTTCATATCGTACATTCCTTCCTTCCACCGGCGTTGTTCCACACGGGCTGTGATGAAGAGCGAGTACCCCTCGTTGAAGTACCCCTTCAGCCTGGCCCAGTCATCGCCGAAAAGAGCCAGCTCGCCGGCACCACTGTAATCCTCCATTTTGACGAAACCGCAGGGCTTGCCGTTGCGGGTCTGCGTGTCGCGCACAGAAGTCACGATGCCGCCGAAGGTCAGGTCGCGCCCGGCCAGCTCATTCAGATTTTCTAACTGCACCATCTGTGTGTTGCACACCTCTTCGATGATGATTTTGTAAGCATCGAGTGGATGCCCGGAGATATAGATGCCAATTAAGTCGCGCTCCCTGTTCAGCCGTTTCAAGTCGCTCCAACGTTCAATTTCCTTTGGCGGTTCCGGCTTGGCAATTTCTATTGTTTCGGTTGGTCCAAAGAGCGACAGACTGTTTTCCGCCTGATCAGTTTGGTAACGGTTGCCATAGCGAACCAGCTGGTCCAGAAACGTGTTGCCTCGTTCGTCGGGTTCAACGTATGCTTCGCGAGGAATATTCCCACAACTGTCGAATGCGCCAGCCAAGGCTAAGCTTTCAAGCGATTTCTTGTTGCAAGTGGTGAGGTTGACGCGCTCCACCAAGTCGTAGATCGATTGATAAGGCCCGTGTTTCTTTCTTTCGTTGATGATTTCCATCACCGCAGCTTCGCCAACTCCTTTAACAGCTCCCATACCAAAGCGAATGTCTCCTTGATGCGTAACGCTGAACTTCAGGTAACTCTCGTTGATGTCAGGTCCCAGCGTGCTGATGCCCATAGTCTTACATTCATCCATGAGTTTGGCAACAGTGTTGATGTCGGCCAAACTTCTACTCATCACGCCCGCCATATACTGTGAGGGATAGTTGGCTTTCAGGTAAGCCGTTTGGTAAGCCACCCAGGAGTAGCAGGTGGCGTGGCTCTTGTTGAAAGCATACGAAGCGAAGGCACGCCAATCGTTCCAAATCTTTTCGAGAGCTTTCGGGTCGTGTCCATTGGCCTTTCCGCCCTCGATGAATTTGGGATACATGTGGTTCAGCTTTTCAATGAGCTTCTTACCCATGGCTTTACGCAACGCATCACTCTCGCCACGGGTGAAGTTGGCGATTTCGCGCGACAAAAGCATGACCTGTTCTTGGTAAACAGTGATGCCATAGGTGTCCTTGAGGTACTTCTCCATGCACGGCAAGTCGTAAGTGATGGGCTCGTTTCCATGCTTTCGGGCAATGAACGACGGGATGTACTGCATGGGCCCCGGGCGGTAAAGTGCATTCATGGCAATGAGGTCCTCGAAGGTGGAGGGCTGCAGCTCACGCAGATATTTCTGCATGCCCGTCGATTCAAACTGGAAAGTGCCGATGGTGCGACCGTCGCAGTAGAGTTGGTAAGTGGCCGGGTCGTTGATGTCGATTTCGTCAATGTTGAGGTCAATGCCCAGTGAGAGTTTGATATTTTCCACGGCCTCTTTGATGATAGAGAGCGTTTTAAGGCCCAGGAAGTCCATCTTGATGAGGCCCGTTTCTTCAATCACCTTGCCTTCATACTGAGTGCAGTGGAGTTCTTCGCCCGTTTCCTTATCCTTGGCTGTGGAAACCGGCACCCAGTCTGAAATATTGTCTCGGCAAATGATAAATCCGCAGGCATGCACACCGGTATTGCGAACATTACCCTCCAACATTTTGGCATAGCGAATGGTGTCGCGCAGCAACGGGTCAGATGACGTTTCCGCCTCGCGTAGTTCGGGGATGGCCGCAATGGCATTGGTGAGGTTCATTTTGGGCACCTTGCCGTCAGGTCCTTCGGGTAGTTTGTCCGGAATAAGCTTACATAAGGAAGACGACAGCCCGATGGGTAGTTTTTGTACACGCGCCACGTCCTTCAAGGCCAGTTTGGTAGCCATGGTGCCATAAGTGATGATATGCGCTACGTTGTCGGCTCCGTATTTCTGTGTTACCCAGTTCAACACACGGCCGCGTCCGTCGTCGTCGAAGTCAACGTCGATATCGGGCAGAGATATACGGTCGGGGTTCAAGAAACGTTCAAACAGCAAATCATACTTGATAGGGTCAATCTGCGTGATGCCCAGGCAGTAAGCCACGGCACTGCCCGCCGCCGAGCCACGTCCCGGCCCCACGCTCACTCCCAGTTCCTCACGTGCAGCTCGGATATAATCCTGCACGATGAGGAAGTAGCCCGGGAAACCCATCGTTTTCATGATGTGCAACTCAAACTTGATGCGTTCGTTCGTTTCGTCGTCAAGCGGAGTTCCATATCTTTTGCTTGCTCCTTCATAAGCCAGTTTGGCGAGATAGTCAGCTTCGAGTTTAATGCGGTAGAGTTTGTCAAAACCGCCCAATTTCTTAATCTTTTTCATCCCCTCCTCGTCGCTCATCACTACCTTGCCGTTCTCATCGCGGGTAAACTCTTCAAACAAATCCTGTTCCGAGTACTGCTGTCGGTACCCCTCTTCCGTGCCGAACTCCTCCGGAATGGCAAAATTCGGCATGATAGGTGCGTGGTCGATGGAGTAGGTTTCCACCTTGTCGCATATCTCGCAGGTAGTTTCGAGAGCTTCGGGTAGGTCCGCAAACACCTGGTTCATTTCCGCCCGCGTTTTAAACCACTCCTGCTTGGTGTAAAGCATACGGTTGGGGTCGTCCAAGTCGCGTCCGGTAGATAGGCAGATGAGGCGGTCGTGTGCCTCAGCGTTTTCCTCGTCCACAAAGTGGCAGTCGTTCGTACAAATATATTTCACGCCATATTTGGCCGCCAGCTTCAAGATTTCTGCATTCACCTTCACCTGTTCCGGATACGTGTCGCGGTTGGCTCTCACATTGGGGTTGGTCACCTCGTGGCGCTGTAGTTCCAGGTAATAATCGTCGCCAAAAACTCTTTTGAACCACTTCACCGTTTCTTCTGCCTCATCCATTCGGCCCTGCATGATTTTCTGTGGCACCTCACCTCCCAAACAGGCTGAACAAACGATTAGTCCTTCGTGAAAATCCTCCAAATCCTTGTGGTCGGTGCGCGGACGCATATAGAAACCGTCAACCCAGCTTCGGGAAACCAGTTTTATCAAATTGTGATAGCCCTTTTCGTTCTTGGCTAATACCACGAGGTGCCAGCCCGATTGGTCATGGCGGTCAACTTTCCTGGATTTATCCCTGCTACGTGCCACATACATTTCACAGCCGAAAATAGGTTTGAAGTTTGCCACGGGGCGTTGTTTTGCCAGCGTGGCTTCACATTCCGCAATCAGCTCTTCTGTCGACTTCCCTTCGTCAGCCACCTTTCCGTCCTTGTCCGGTTGCGGTGTATACGTTCCGGCCTGGAGTGCTGCCAGCTTTTCTTCGGTCGCCTTCACGATGCCTTTTGCTTTTCCGCACACTTTGTTGGTGTAGTTAAAGAACTCTTTGATACCCATCATGTTGCCATGGTCCGTCATCGCCATGCCGCGCATGCCGTCGCGGATAGCTTTGTCAACCAAATTGGGAACGGCAGCTTGGCCGTCGAGAATGGAATATTGGGTGTGTACGTGTAAGTGAACGAAATCGTGCATATTTTCAAGGATTAGGAATTATGTCCGGATAATGGAAGACAACTGCAAAACTACAAAAAGCAAAGGGGGCACGTGTGCTTTGCCGCTGAAAAATTGATTTGTATGAAGAAATGACAAAAAAACTTTGGAAGGTATGTAAACTTGGGCTACTTTTGCTGTAGTCTAATAATAAAAACAAAAGTACAATTCTATAACCACTTTAACTAATCCTCTTCCGTCCGGTAACTCCAAGCAACTTGCTACTTGTTTTGTGAGAAAAAAGTTGCACAAAGTTATTTTGACGGAATAATACCATCAAAAATCATGAGAGTTATCATTGAACCTGACTATGAGAAACTGTCTCAATGGGCAGCCGACTACGTAGTGAACAAAATCAATGCAGCCAATCCTACTGCCGAGAAACCGTTTGTGTTGGGTCTTCCCACCGGTTCCTCACCCATCGGCATGTACAAGGCTTTGGTAAAAGCTCACAAAGAAGGCCGTGTAAGTTTCAAACATGTGCTCACCTTCAATATGGACGAGTATGTAGGTTTGCCCGAGGAGCATCCCGAAAGCTATCACTCTTTCATGGCCAACAACCTCTTCAACCACATCGACTGCCCCAAGGAGAACATCCACATCCTGAACGGCAACGCTGAAGATTTGGTGGCTGAATGCGCCCACTACGAGCAGATGATTGAGGAAGCCGGCGGCATCGACCTCTTTATCGGCGGCATTGGTCCCGATGGACATATCGCTTTCAATGAACCGGGCAGCTCACTTACCGGCCGCACCCGTCAGAAAACGTTAACTACTGATACCCGCGTGGCCAACTCCCGCTTCTTCGGCGGCAAGCCCGAAGACGTTCCCGCTACTGCACTGACTGTAGGTGTCGGCACCGTGATGTCTGCCAAGGAAGTACTCATCCTCTGCAACGGCCACAACAAGGCCCGCGCCCTTCAGGCTGCCATCGAAGGCCCCGTTACGCAGATGTGGACCATTTCCGTTCTCCAGATGCACCAGCACGGCATCATCGTATGCGACGAAGCTGCCTGCGAAAACATCACGCACGGAACCTACAAATATTTCAAGGATATTGAGAAGAACAACCTCTAAGCGGTTGCACACCCCTACCATATAAGGAGGTTATCAAGCATCGGCGCGAATGGCAGACCATTCCTCCCGTTGCTTGATAACCTCTTTTTCGTGCCCCGTCAGTTGGCGCATGAGTGGTCAGCTTTGCGGCCTTGTTTGGCAGAGATGCAGCCGGTTGCAGAAGCGTAGGGACGCAGGGATTGGGGCAGATACAAAAAAGACCGGGAAACCTGTCGGCAGTCGGGAAAGCACATCCCAGACACATTTCCGACAGGCTTCCCGGCATGCTTGTTATGTGGCCGGAGCGACGGTAGCCGCTGCCTGTTATCCATTCATAGAAGCCAGGAACTCTTCGTTGTTGATAGTGTTCTCCATGCGTTTGCGCACGTCCGTCATGGCTTCGATGGGGTTCATTTCTGAAATATAGTTGCGCAACACCCACATACGTCCCAGTACGGAAGGATCTTGCAGGAGGTCGTCGCGACGGGTAGACGAAGCCACTATGTTTACGGCGGGGAAGATGCGCTTGTTGGCCAACGAACGGTCTAATTGCAATTCCATGTTACCCGTACCCTTGAACTCTTCAAAAATCACCTCGTCCATTTTCGAGCCCGTGTCAATCAGTGCCGTGGCAATGATGGTGAGTGAACCTCCGCCCTCAATGTTACGCGCAGCACCGAAGAAACGTTTGGGCTTTTGCAGTGCATTGGCATCCACACCGCCCGAGAGAATTTTTCCGGAGGTGGGTGCCACCGTGTTGTAGGCGCGTGCCAGTCGCGTAATCGAGTCAAGGAAAATCACCACGTCATGCCCACATTCCACCATACGTTTTGCTTTGTCCAAAACGATACCGGCAATTTTTACGTGGCGTGATGCCGGCTCGTCAAAGGTCGAAGCAATCACCTCAGCTTTCACCGTGCGCATCATGTCCGTTACTTCTTCCGGGCGTTCGTCGATAAGAAGCATCATGAGGTACGTGTCCGGATGGTTTTGGGCAATGGAGTTGGCAATGTCCTTCATCAGCATGGTCTTACCCGTTTTAGGCTGAGCCACGATGAGGGCGCGTTGGCCTTTACCGATAGGTGTGAACAGGTCCACGATGCGGCAAGAGAGCGCGTCGTTTTTGCTTCCGGTGCATAGCTTGAATTTTTCTTCCGGGAAGAGGGGCACAAGGTGTTCAAAGGAAACACGGTCGCGCACTTGGTCGGGCATCAGGCCATTGATGAGCTTAAGTTCGGTGAGTGCGAAGAACTTTTCTCCTTCGCGGGGTATTTTCACCTTGCCCTGCACCACATCGCCGGGCTTCAGGCCGTATTGTCTGATTTGAGCCGGCGAAACATAGATGTCGTCCGGTGAAGCCAAATAGTTATAGTCGGAAGAGCGGAGGAAGCCAAAACCTTCAGGTACAATTTCCAGCACACCACGTCCGTCAAGCAAGTGCTCTTCGGGTGCCGGGATGGCGGGCTGCACCGGTGCGGGCGTTGCAGTGCGGTTTGTTGTCGGTGCGGTTTCGCGTGTTGCCTGTCCGTTGTTGCCGTTGAGGCGTGCCTGCATCATCGGGTCGTCCTTGAAACGGTGAAATTTGGGGCGAGGCATATTGGCCTGGTTGTTCATGGGTTGCATGGAGGCCGTTTGTCTTACGGGCATAGAGTTGTTGTTGCGCACCTGCGGCACGTTCAGTTCGGCACCTTCATACATGAGGGGAATATCTTGAAGTATAATGAAGCCATCTTCATTATTGGGATTGTCGTTCTGTGGAAGAGTAGGTGAGGCGATAGTGCGCTTCATGGGGTGGGGCATTCGTGCTTCCAGCGTTCGTTTCACCTCTTCCATGTCGAGTACGTCCGGATTTTGTTCCGTCAGGTTGCATTTGGAGGAGCGGAGTTGTTCGGCCAGAAAGTCTGGTAAATCATTCATCTCTGTGGTTGTTCCTTCTTGTTGAGGTTCTTCTGTATGCGTGTTATCCGTTTGTGCCTGTTCCTCTTGCTTCTTCCGAGCTATGGCTTTTTCTGCCAAAGCTTCACGTATGGCTGCTTCGCGTGCGGCAATTTCAGCCTTGCTGGGGCGTCCGCGTTTGCGTTTGGGCAGTTCAACCACCGCTTCAGCAGTGGGAGCGTCGTCGGCAGTTGAGTTTGTGGTATCAGTTTGTATTTCCTCTTGACTTTGATTTTCAGGAGCTGTGTTGGCATGCCGTTTCCCTTGTGTGGCTGCAGCTGCGTTCACAGCCTGCGCATCAAGAATGTCATAAACCAAATCGTCGTGTTGTTTGTTGTCAATATCGGCAATTTGCATTTCCGCCGCCAGTGTTTTCAGTGCGGCCTCGTCCTTTGCCAATAATTCTTCTTTGGTATAGTTTGCCATTATATATTGAAATAGTATGGTTCGGTGAATATGTTTACGTGAATGTAAATCAGTGGATTTTCTGTTCTTGGGTAATGTAAATGATTGTGCAGCCGCCAGGAAGTGCAAGGATTTGCGTGTTGCAACTCCCGTCTTGGCACATAGATGCCTAATGCCGTAGTTTCCGATAGGGGGATAGTGGTGGAATTGAAAAGAAATGCTAACGATGTCCTCCTTTACAAAACGACTGTCGGACATTGTCGTGAAGCGAAAGCCTTGGAGGCTGCCAAAATGGGTATTGAGATTGATTGAAGTCGTCGGTTCAAATCCCTTTACGTCTTAATCGCCTGCAAAATTAACAATAAATTTGAAACGCCGAATGATTTCGTCTATTTTTATGCAAATGTTGATAGGGAGTTTCGGTGGTATAGAGTCAACAAGCAAGTGCAATATTAAGCATAATGTTTGAAGAATTCTATACTTTCAAATATTTGAGAGTATAGTTTTTGTGATTTAGGGCATTTTCAGCACCCGTTTTGACTAATAGGCCGAAATAACTACGCCTGTCCGGTAAACGCTGTTAGTGTGTTGTTTCTGGAGTCATTGAGAAAGGATAAGCCATGGCGAGAAAAGGTCGGATGTAATCCAAAGTTTTGCCGGACACCCATAATATATAAATAAGGAGAGGGTGCGTCACACGTAAGCGGTGGCGCACCCTCTCTCTTGCAGTGTGCTTTGGGGCGGGGGCTTAGTCGGGTATGCGTGTGTCCTCGCCAAATTCTATTTCATCGTAGTCATCGGGCAGTTGGTCGGGCGTCCACGTGCTGCCCACCGATGCGGCCAGCATGCAGGTGGGGGCGAGGAGGAACTGCTCGATGCGGGGCTGAATATAGGTTTTCTTCATTGATGGAATGGGTTGTGTGGTATGATTATACTGCTTAGCGCACCACTTTGCGTCCGTTGTGGATGTAGATGCCGTGTGCGGGTTCGTGGTTCAGGCGGCGGCCCTGCAGGTCGTAGAGGCCGCTGTGACCGCTGGCGGTGGTGTGGCTGATGATGCCAATTTCCTCGATGCCCGTGGCTTCACCTTCGCCTATCACGCTCAAGCTGATGACGCTGGGTGAGGGTGAGGCCGAACCGGGCTCCTCGTCGATGATGGTGCCGCGCGAGGCTACGCTCAGATACCAGCGCTGGGGCTTGAGTGCACCCGCGGGGTGGTAGAGGTCGCCGGCAGTCATGGTGTAGTCGTTGGCGGCGTCGAAGTCGCTCTTCTCGGCGTAAATGCCCGTGAAGGTGTAGGTGCGGGTGACGCTGGCGCAGTTGATGGTGTTGTTGGCGGGGGCTACGAGTTCCACGTCGCTGAGCGTGATGGCCTTGTCGCCGGCTTCGATGGCACGTATGAGGTAGGGCGTGTTGGGGCGCAGCATGCCCGTGGTCACCTTCTTCACCTCGAGCACCACCTTCGTGCTGCCGTCGGCTTGCTCATATTCGTGGAAGTTGTTGATGCAGGCCACTTCCAGTCCCTGTGCCGTCCAGTCGGCGCTCTTCATGGCGAAGGGCACGTAGAGCGGCTGCCAGTGGGTGTGGGCGAAGCTGCGGGTGTAGGTGAAGTTCGGCGCATTTTGTGCGGTGGTGTTGTAGGCTTCGCCGTCGGCCAGCGTCACCATGTCAAAGCACGTGCCGCTGAGGGTGATGGTGTAGTCGCCGTTGAGGGCACTGCCACTGTGTAGGCGCACGCCGATGTAGTAGACTGTGCCCTTTGTTACGGTATAAGTAAATTGGAAGTTGCTATCCTCGCCAGCATCATCATTTTTTGTCAGTCGGTCCTGGCCGTCGCTGCTCCACAGCGAGCCGTAGGTGTCGGCAGAGCCTGTGGTCGTTACCGTGAGGTCGCCATCGCCAGGAGCCACAAAGCGGTAGAGGTTGTAGCCGTTGATTTGATCGCGAGCTCCGCTTACGGCTGCAATCTGGATGGTGTGTGTGCCTTCAGTAATGATGGGGATGACTTCCCCGCAGACGGTGCAGGAGCCAGCAGTGTAGTCGTAGCCATGGCCCGTGCAGTAAAGCACAGGGTCGGCAATCAAGGTCGTCAGCTCAGCATCGGCGTAATCCTTTTCGCAGCTCTCGCAATGCCAGTATTCCACGTGGCCGTCTTGGGTGCAGGTTTTCTCCACGCGGTCGTGGTGCGTGATGGTGCCGTGGCTGAAGGTGACGCTGCCCTCGGTAGCGGGTTGCGTGTTGCTGAAGCTGCCGCCGCTGCTGCTGCCTGCGCAGGTAATGGTGATGTCTCCATCGGCATAGACGGTGTGTGCAGAGCCGAGCAGCGGATAGTTGTCGGTGCCCAGTTCCTGTCCCCACGTGCCTTCGGGGGCTGCGCTTTGCAGCAGGTAGGTCACCAGGCCGCTTTGCTGTTGGGCGGAGGTGTAGCCTGCGGTTTCGCCGCTGACGCTACCGCCGTAGACGCTGTAAATATTTCCGATGCCACGGGCAGTTTGTTGTGTTCCATCGATGGTCAGGGTGGCTTCGCTGTTAAACACAGCATAGTCCGACAAGGTAAGTGGGCCTTGCACCTTGCCTACCACCATACCCGAGGTATTGTAGCTGCTCGTTCCGGTCACATTGCCTGTCGACAGCACGTTAGCGAGGCTAAAGGCTGAGCGGTAAAAACAGCCGAGAATGCCACCCACTTCTCTATCTCCTTCTACATTTCCATAGTTGGCGCAGTGGGAGATGCTACCGCCACTCTGGGAGCCGCCGCCGCCTATGCCGCCTATGCTTCCATTGTCAGCACCTGTACCTGTTACAGCGCCGTAGTTGATGCAGTATTCAATGGTACCTCCAGGCACAGCACAGATGCCGCCCACGTTCAGATTACCAGTCACTTGTGCATGGTTGGTGCAATGGGAGACAGTACCGCTTTCCTGCACACCACAGATGCCGCCTACAGCAAAACCGCCAGTAATCACGCCATCTGCCACGGCCACGTTGGTCACAGAACCGTTAACAATAAGCCCAATAATGCCCGTATAATAGTCTGTTCCCGTGATGTTGACCCCCGAGAACGTCATGTTCTTGATGGTACAGTTACCTATCATTCCGAACATGCCGGTTCCTTCGATCGTCATGTTGACATAGAGGTTGGAGAGGGTGTGCCCGTCGCCGTCGAAGGTGCCTTGCCAATTGATGTTTAAGTCCCTGCGTGAAATGGGTTCCCAGCTGCCGATGGTCTTGGAGCAGACGGTGCTCATGTCGATGTCGGCGGTGAGCTTGGCGCAGGCCGTCTCATGCTTTGTGGCCGTCTCGCCTTCGGCGGGCGTGTAGGTGCCGTTCACCCAGTCGCGGAACCAGGCCAGTTGCGCCGCGTTGGCTATCTGGTAGGGATTGGCTGACGAACCATCGCCTGCCGCGGGCTGCTCGGTCGTCACACCTTGTGCCCACACGGAGGAGGGCAGCATCATGGCTGCTACGAACAGGAATGCCGCGAGCAGCCCACTTAGGGAGTGTTGGTTTCTTCTCATCTTTTTTGAATGAAGGGGATAAATAATAGGCTGGTCATAAAACACCAAAGTCCTCCGCTAATGCTCGGGGCATCAACTGAAGACTTAACGGTGTGGTTCTCAAAACGTGTTGTACGTGCGCAGCGGCCGACCACGCGTGCTCTTTTACCCTCCCCGGTGCGGGCAGGGAGTGGCTGTGTGCGGGGGGTGCACAAGGGCTGGGCGGCGTAAGCGTGGCGCATGTGGTTTGCTAAATGATAGAGAAGGGTGAAAAAAGATGCAGCAAATGTAAACAAAAGTGAGGAACGCTGCCACAATCTGGCAGTTTATATACTATCCTTTCAAAGATATTTTGAACACTTAGTTTCGGTGGTCATGGGATTTTTAGGTTGTGAGGTTAAAAGATTACTATTTAAGCGGGCGATGTTCAAGCGTCACAACAGTAACCTTATAACCCCATAACCTGATAACGGCTCAGTAGAAATTCAGTGGGGGTAGGCGTATAAGTTAGCTATACGAAAGAGGAAGAATTTTTTGTCTGCGACGCCTCTTAGATTGGCTCGGAAGAGCTTTATTTTAGAGTTGAATGATTCTGCCATTGCATTAGAGGC
>JALEYW010000015.1:0-15990 GCA_022773145.1 Bacteroidales bacterium | reverse complement strand
AAAACAAAAGCCGTGCAAGGTGAGAGAAAAGGCAATAAAAAACATAAGTTTTTTAAAATGCCTTTTCCGAACCGCAGCCGGCTTTATGTAAAAGCCGCAGGATTTTGATTTTTCTTTGCCGAGCCGCCGCCTATCTTCGCGAAGCAGAGTAGTGCAAGGTTCGCAATGTATAATGAGGCTACGCCGATGTAACGCCTTTTCATGGCCGTCAGCTTTCGTTATACATTATTCACTCAACCTTCGGAGGTTATACGTAGGAGTTTAAATTAGCTTACTGAAGTAGCGGGAGTTGAATTACAACAACAAAAAAGCCACGGAGCAATTTGCCATTTACTACCCCGACTGTTCACCCTCCTTTATACGTTTTTTTATCCGCAAAAAAGCATTCACTCCTTCACACAAAGGCGTTTTCCGGCTGATTTTCAGTTGTTTTGGTGTGAAGGCTTTGTTTTTCAAGCATTCACAGCACAGCGGAACGTTCATACCGCTTACCTCCTGATTGTGAGGCGGTTTTCCGGTGTGAAGGCTTGCTCTTCCAACCCTTCACAAGCGTTCACAGCCCGTGTGAATGCTTCGGAAGTCAGTGTGAATGCTTCGGGAACCGTGTGAATACTTTGAAAGCCCAACCCTTCACACTCGAAATCGATGGAAATCAGTGGAAAACGCACGTCGTGTGAAGGAGTGAATGCTTTTTTCGGGAAATAAAATGCGTATATACGCGCGCGCAAAAAGCGTATTTCCAAAACAAAATACGGCTTTTTCAGCGTGATTAAACCGCCTCGTAGACCCAAGCCGGCCGCTGCGTGAAGTGCTCTTCACAAGTCGCCGACTATTTTGCCGGACTCGACGAGTAGGAAAAACAACTCCAGGACTATTTGGCAAGGCATATCGTAAACTCAAAACCTTATGCCTCATCACCCGTTCACATCCGAAACTTCAGTTACATTCATCCCTTCACTGCCCCGTCACGGTCGACGAGCCCGTGCCTACGGTCAGCGTGTAGCTGCCGCCCTTCGTGATGCCCGGGCACGAAAGCAGGATGCCGCCACCCGTAGTTCCGCCGCCGCCCGGCCGGTTGTTGCCTCCGCCGGGTCCCCAGAAGGGGAAAGAGCCCGAGGACGAGCCGGAGTAACCCTCGGGGATGGTAAACGAGGCCAGCGTCGACGAACTGTCCGACAGCGTCACGGCACTCCCCGCCGTAACCAAGCCCGAGCCGCTCACATACGGCTGGGTCGACGCGCTGCTCGACGAAGGCAACGAGTTGCGCCCGCCGATGCCCAGCACGGTGCCGCCCGTAATATATAAGGAGTAGCCACCCTCATCGTTCACGTCAATGCCGCATTCCACAGAGCCTGCTCCCAGAGCCAGGACAGTGCCCCCGCTGATGTACATGTGGCCATTGGAGTCAATGCCATCGTTGTTTGAAGCCATCGACACCACGTTTCCCCCTTGCAGATACATATTCCCGGCCGAATTGATGCCGTCGTCGTGCGCTGTCACCGTCACATTTCCTCCGCTGATGGTCAGTTCCTTCTTGCTCTCGATACCCTCGCTGCCGTTCCCCTTCGTTGTCACCGTCACGTCGCCGCCCGCTATCAGGAGGTTGCCCTCCGCTTTCAGCCCCTTCACCGAAGCCGCCGGCGCGACCACGTTCAGCGTGCCGCCCAGAACGGTCAGTTCCCCCGTGTCCTCCGCTTCGCGGTCCGTTTCGTCTTTGAACGACACCTGCACCCCGTCGTCGCCCACCGCCTCGATGTTCAGCGTGCCGCTTTCCATGGTGAAATACTGGTTACAGTTCACCCCGTCCGCTACAGCCCCCAGCACGTTCAGCGTACAGTTCTTCAGCGTCAGGTACTCCTTGGAAAAAACCGCGTGGTTCGTGCGTCCCGTTACGTTCAGCGTCCCTTTCCCCTTCAGTTCCAAGTGCCCCTTGCACGTGATGCAGCCCTTCCAGTCACCACTCGTGCCATCTGTCAGCGTGTTTACCGTTTCGCTCGCCACGCTCAGTTCAATGCGTTTCCCGTTTTGTATGTCCAGTGCCGCCCCTTTCGGGTTCGTCAGCGTCAGTCCCGCCAGTTCTATTCGCGCCTTGTAGCTCCCTTCGAGGGCCAGTTCGCCGTTGTCCGTCTGTCCCGTAAGGTGGTAAGTGATCTCGCCGCAAGTAGCGTCGCCCGCCTCCTCGCTCTGCACCAGGAAGACGTGTGCCCCGTCCACCGTGGCCTGCACAAAGTCCGCCAGCCGTCCCGCGATGACCACCTGCGCCGTTTCGCCGTTGAAGTCCACCGTCACCGTGCCCTGCGCCACCGGTGTACGGTCGAAGAACAGTTCTGCCACCTCCGTCAGCTCAAAGGCGTGCCCCATGATGTACAGCCGTTCGCCGTCGGAGTAAGGCATTTCGCCCACCTCGTCCGCAGCGTAGGCATACGTCGCGTGGTGGGTCTTCACATATAGCGTTTGGGCTGAGGCAAATAGGGAGCAGTAGGCCGAGAGACACAGGAGGATGATTTTTTTCATGAGAGAGGAAAGGAAAAAGAAGGTTTGTCCATACCGGCCTTGCACTGAGCGGAGAAGAAGCGGGCGCAAAATCCGGATTTTCACGACAAAATAAATATTTTCTTGCTTTTATAGACAAAAAGAATAGACCAAGCGCCCGCATAACTCGACGAAATGCGCCAGAAAACACGGGCTATGAGGTTACGCGTACCCGTGCAGTCCGCCCAGCACGTAATTCACGCCGAAGTACGTGATGAGGACTGCCGCAAAGGCCAGGACCACGTAGAGATGGAAAAAGCGCGGACGGCGGAAGCGGCCCAGCGAGGCCGCATGGAGCGGAAGCGCGTAGAGCAGCCACGTGATGAGTGCCCAAACCTCCTTCGGGTCCCAGCCCCAGTAACGGCCCCACGAAACGTCCGCCCAACACGCGCCGAGAAAGATGCCCGCGCCCAGCAGCACCACCGCAGGCACCAACAGCAGCCGCGTGCGGAGCATTCCCCGCAGGGCCGGCTGCGATGGGCGCACCAGTTCGGCCAAGGCATGGAGGAAGGAACGCAACAGCAAGGCATAGGCCAACATCGTCAGGCACACGTGCAGGCTCAGCAGCGGCGATTCCAACACCGGTTGCAGTCCCGAGAGCGTCGCCCCCTGCGGATTGAGCGCGGCCACCAAGAGGAAGAAGCCCGAAGCCAGCAGCCCCAGCACCCCCATCGGCCCTTCTGTCGAGGGGGCAGCCCCCTGCCGTCCCTTGCGTCCCCCTCGGGTAACCAGTCCCGCCAGCATCACCATCCACGCGCCGCAGAGCATCGTTTCGTAGCCGCTTGCCACCGGCAACCGTCCCCCCACCACGCTGCGCAGCACGATGAACACCGTGAGCACCAGCCATGCCGCCGCGCAGTACAGCCGCAGTCCGCGCAGCAGGCGCACCGTGCGGCGGTGAGCCGCCTTCTGGCCGTCGCGCAGGCGGAGCAGGAGCACGAAGCCCAGCAGCCCCAGCGTCAGGTTCATGCGCGAGAGCAGCGTGGGCAGGTCGAAAGCGTTGTACAGCCGTTCCGCCCACACGCGCCGGGCCGCCGGGAGCGTCGTGCCGCCGTAGCGTTGCTGGAAACGCGCCGTTGCCGCGATGTCCGCCGCCACGCCGCGCCAGTCCGCCGCCCCGGCGTGCGCCGACAGTTGCGCGAAAGCCGTGCGCACCCACAGACTGTCGGCCTGCGGCAGCACACCGCCGGGCAACGCTTCCGCCGGACCGTGCCACACCACGCCTTGCGCCCCGGGCACGGGAAACAGCCTGAACCACTCGCCGCGCCGCAAGCGGAACACCAAGCTGATGCGGGCATCCACCTCCATGGCGGCAGCCGTCATCGCCCCTTCCCCGGCCAGTAGCGGCCCCAGCCGGTAGCCGTTGAGGAAGAAATCGTTCAGCGAAGCTCGTCGGTCCACGGCTAACCGCTCGCGTAGCGCGCGGCTCTTCACCTCAATCAGCGGCTCGGCGTTCCAGTCGTCCGGCCACAGCACCCAGCCCGTCATCACCTGTTCCGCCGAGAACGCGCCGTACGACGGCTGTCCCGACAACTTGCGGCAGAAATCGCGTGCCACCGTCTGCAGCGGACAGATGCGCCCTTCGTAGGCCACGAGCAGCCTGCCCATGGCCTCCGCCTCGGCCTGCGGCAAGGCACGCGGTGCCGCCGTGGCCCATCCTGCCGCCATGCCGCACCACAGCAGTGCCGGTGCCTCCAACCGCCGCAGGGCGCGCCACGTGCGCCGCATACTGCCGCTGCGCGCCGTCAGTTCCACCACTATGGCCAGCAACAGCAGCGCGTAGCCGGCATAGGTGAGCGGCCTGCCCCAAGGGTCGCGGCGCACCAGCAGCACGCTGCCCTGCCCGTCGGTGTCGAACGACGACTGGCACAGCCTCACGCCCTTCAGGCTGAGCGGACGGTTCATCGCCACCTCCTCGTGGCGGCCATCGGCCAGAAGGTGGCTCACGTAGTCGCGCGGTGTGAGCGTGCCGGCGTGGTTCACCACGCTGAACTCCCGCAGTTCGAGCGTGAAGGGCAGGGAAGCCGTTGTTTCGGTTCGGCCCTCGGGAGTGTAGTGCTGTACCGGCACGCCCCGGCGCAGGTGTACCGTGCCGCTCTCGGAGGTCAGGGCCGACAGGGCCGCCCCGGCCAGGATGACCGCCAGCGCGCCGTGCCACAGCCACAGCCTCCAGCTCCAGCCGCCGGCGCGCCGCAACCACAGCAGGCCGCTCACGGCGGTCAGACCCCACAGAACGGCAAACCATGGGGCGTAGTAAATGTGGCGGGCGGCATAGTCCGTGCCGCGCAGGTAGCCGGTGCAGGTGGCGGTGGCCAGCACCGCAACGGTCAGGCCCAGGAGGCCGAAGGCCGTGCGCCGGAGTGAAAAACGGAAAGGGGAAGTTGTCATCGGAAATCCGGGATTATGAGTTTCAAAAGCAGCTCCTGTCAGTGTTTCCCTGTAAGGGTACAACTGTTTCCCTGCAAGGGTACACTGACGGAAGCCGGTGGAAAATCGCCGAAGCCTGCCCCTGGCGTGGCGGGGCAGGCTGTCGGATGTGCAGAGGCCGCCGGCGTCAGATGGCCTCGATGAAGGCAACCACCGCATCGCGGTCGGCCTTCGGCAGGTTGTAGAAAGCCTCGGTCGAAGTGTAGGCATCGCTCTCACGGCTGTAGCCGTGCCACATGATAGCCTCCAGCACGGTGCGCGCACGGCAGTCGTGCAGACGGTCGTCCGCCCCCGTGTTCTGTCGGGAAAGGCCCCGGCCCCACAGCGGCGTGGTGCGGCACCAGCCGGTGCGGATGTCGTTCTTCATGAACAGGCGGTGCTGCAGCATGTCCGTGTAAGGCCAGATGGTTTGTTGCGGATAGCGCGGCAGTTCTCCTTGAGCCCGGATGTTGGCCGGAGCCCAATAGTTGTCGTCACCCGTGGTCCACGACGGGCGGTGGCAGGCCGTGCAGCCCAGTTGGCCGAACAGTTCCTTGCCCCGCTGCACCTCGGGCGACTGGAGGTTGCGTGCGCGCGGCACGGCCAGTCCTCGGTGCCACACCATGAAGTCGTAGAAGTCGCGGTCCGTCATCTCGTCCTCGAAGTTGTGGAACGGGTTGTTGCCCTGGTCCGTTGCCGGCGAGAGCAGTGCCTTCACGGCCTCGGCCACCCCTTTGCGGGTGCCGTTGGCGTAGTAGGGCGATGAGGGGTCTTTGAGAATTTCCTGCAACACGTTGTCATTCTCGCTCATGGCCAGTGCCCAAGCCTGCGTGGTGTACAGTTTGCGGCGGTCCGAGCGCGTCACGTTGGTGATGTTCCAGATGGCGTTCGCGCCCGCCCCGTCTTGCAGCGAGGCACGTGTCAGTGCGTAGGTGAACCGCTTGATGGCGCGTGTGCCGTCGGCCAGTGTGTACCAGGCACCTGGTGCCCAGTCGTTGGCGGCGGCATCCCACATGGACGGGTTCAGCTCCGCGTGGCGCGCAGCGGCCTGGTACTGCGCCTTGAGCGAGTCGTCGGGGATGGCATCCAGCAGTCCCGAGCCGTAGATGCCGATGGTGCTCTCCAGCCGCACCTCGTAGTTGGTGGGAGCCGGCTTGGTGTTGAACGCCTGCGGGTCGATGGTGATTTCGGGGTAGATGAGGCTGTACGTTTCGCCGTCGGCAAAGCGGAGGGGCAGCGCGCCGTCCGTGGCCTCGTGCCAGCTGATGTGGATGCCGCTCTCGTCGACGGGCGGCAGGAAGGGCGCGGCTGCCTTGGTCTGCGGCATGCCCGTGAGTTCCGTCACGTAGCTGTTGGCGGCGTAGGCATTGCCGTTGGCATCCGTGCCGGCGGTGGGATGATACACCACCAAGAGATAACCGTTGCCGTAAGTGTTGGCGTTGTACGTCGATTGGCGTTGTCCGTGGCCGTAGGCCGGGTGGCAACTGATGCACGACTGGCGTACCCAGGCGGGTCCGAGGCCGTTGAACGGCTTGGTGCTGAAGTTGTAGTTGCGTTCAAAGAAAGATTCGCCGTTCTTGAAACTTTGGGCCAGTCCCTGTGCGGTGGTGGCCGGCGTTTCGTCCTCGTAGGAGCTTTGGCTCACGTTGAGCGTGGTGCCTAAAAGTCCGCCGGGGTACCATTCGGCTTGGCTGAAGTTGCCCACGGCCTGTCCCACGTAGTTGATGTCCTCGCCGTTGGCGGTTCCGGCGGGCGTGGTTATGTCCTCGTCATCAGAGCAGGCGGCAACGGCCAGCGCGGCGAGGGGGATGAGAAATAGTTTCTTGAGCATATTGGGGAAAATTTTGGGTGTATTGCTAAGGTTATAAGTTATTAGGTTATGAGGTTATTGCTGTAACTCGGTTATCAGGTGATAAGGTTATGAGGTTATAAAGTTACTATCATAACTCGGTTATCAGGTTACGAGGTTATGAGGTTATAAAGTTACTATTTGAGCGGATGGTTTCCAGACGTTACAGTAGTAACTTTATAACCTCGTAACCTCATAACCTCATAACCTCAGCAATGACCTCATTACCGGGAGTGCAGCTTCTCAGTTCCGCAGAATCCATTGCGCCGCTTCGCTCAGTGCGGCATCCAGCTCATTGCAGGCAGCGATGGCCTGCTCCACCTGCGACGCATTGTAGTAGAGCACGAAGGGTTTGGGACATGCCTGGATGCGCGCCTTGGCCGTACGGATGGCCTCCGTGACCCGCGTGTCGAGGTCGGCGTTGTACTTTTGCAGATAGGCGTGCAGGCTCAGCGACTCGTTGCGCAGCTCGGGCCGGCCGCCCATGTAAGAGTTCTCGATGCTCATGATGTTGTCGTAGAAGTCGTAGAGCGAACGCTCGCTGAAGGGTGATTCGATGTAGTTCTTGTCCTCGCCCGTGAAAGGCTTGCCCATTTTCGTGTTGCCCACCTCGTCGGCAATCGAGGCACAGCCCGCTTCGAGGATGGCCTCCACCGCTTTGCGCACCGAGGCATACGTGCTGCCCGGCTGCCCGGCGAGGAGGAAATTCTGTCCGTAGGAGAGTCCCGTGCCCGCCACGGAGCAGGGCCATTCCATGTCCTCTTCCACCTTGGCGCGGTGGTCAGCCGGCGCGTTCTCGTTCCACGAAACCTCCATCTGCCAGCATTTGTTGCGCAGGTCGCCCGCCACGGCGGTGGCGAAGATAAGCTCGTTCACTCCCGTCACGCTGTATTTCCCTTCCAGGGCCGTACCTTCGTAGCGGTCAGTGCCGCGCAGGTCGGCCGCCGTGCGCGGTGCGCCGTTGCGGAAGATGATGAACTCGATGCCGTGGAAGCCCAGCAGTTCCGGCCCCAGTTTGTTGCCGGCATAGGCATCGCCCGTGTAATAGGCGGGGTCGCCCGCGTGACCGTCAGCGTAACTGTCCATCTCGCGGATCTGCGTCGTGTTGTTCAGTGCCACGGCCAATCCCTGGAGGTCCAGCGGCCACGTGTCGATGTGCGGGTCGATGCCGAAGTCGGTGGCTGCGCCGAAGAGGAAGGCTTCGCTCGTTTCGTAGTTGGCCCGCGCTTGGATAAAGATGTCGCAAGCCTCCGCCACGTCGGCATCGGTGAGCGTCTGCGGAGCTTGCTGCAACTTCAGCTTGATGGCGTGGAGCGCATCGAAGAGTTGCGCCGTGGAGTCGGCCAGCTGGGCGTAAGTGGGGTGGAGCGTAGCGTCGATATACTGCCGGGTGATGGCCTTCAGCTCCGTTTCCTGCACCTCGTCGGTGCCTACGGTCGTGGTGTCGTCGTCGCTGCACGCGGTAAAGGCCGCCAGCGAGAACAGGGCGCAGCACAGGGCTGCGGAAAACTTGGATTTTTGCATGATTGGTTGGATTGTTGATTAACGATGGAGGAGGGGGTGAGGTTATCTTCATAGGTTATGAGGGATTAGGTTATGAGGTTATAAAGTTACTGCTGTAACGCCTGAATACCATCCACTCAAATAGTAATCTTATAACCTCATAACCTCATCCCTCATAACCCCATATTTATTTTACAAAGAACCCTTGGTACACAATGCCCAGCGAGAAGGACGGTTCGTCGTTCAGCTCCTTGTGCAGGAAGGTTTGGGCAAACTGCGCCTTGACGGCAATCTGCTTGATGGGGAAATAGTTCAGGCCCACCGTGAGCGTGCGGCGCAACGTCTGGCGGTAGTCCTGCATGCCCGAGGCCGGAATGTAGGTGTCGCTCTGGTCGTAACGCCCGAATACGTACAGCTGCTGCTCACGCCGCTTCAGCGGAGCGATTTGCGAGAAAATGTCGTAGCCCGCCTCCAGACCGACGGCGTAAGCCTGTTCGCCCACGAAGCTCTTGTCCGTCGGGGCGTTGTTCGACGTGAGGTTTTTCTTGATTTGGCTGATCTGCGCCGCATCGTCCAGGTGGCCGTAGTCCGCCGAGCCGTGGATGCGCCAGTTGTGTCCCGTATAGGAAAAGTCGAAGCAGCCCACGAGCACGCGGCCCTTCACGTCGGCGTATTTCTTGCGGTTGCCGTTCTCGTCCTCGCCGGACAGGTCGTTCGGGTAGGAGTTGTGCATCGAATTACCCACGTAGCCGCTCACGCCCAGCCGCAGTCCGGGCGCGGCATACCAGTCCGCGCGGGCGGCAAAGCCGAGACGGTTGGCCACACTGAACTCGAAGGGAGAGTAGGAACCGCTCTGTATCCACGTGTCGCGGGTGAAGTTCAGCGCATTCAGCCCTGCCACGGCCTGCACCTCGTAACGCCACGCGCCGGCGCGGCCCCAGAGGCTGATACCCGTGGAGTGCCACGTGCAGGGCAGCACACGGCTCTCGCCCTCCGGACGGTCAACGGTGAAGAAGTTGAGCGGTTCGTGGTGGGCGTTGGTCAGGCCCACCGGCACGGTGATGTGGCCCGCACGGAGGTGGAACTCACGGCAGAACTCCCGTTCCAGCCAGAATTGTTCCAGGGCCACTTCGCCGCCGCGCTCCAGTTCCTGTTCCCAGTCGCCGCCTTCCTCATACTCCTGCTCGTAGCTGCCGCCCGTGCCGCCGTGTTCAAACTCAATCTCGGTGTAGAACTTCCAGCGGCGTCCAAAGTCGTAGCCCAGGCTCAGCGTGACGTGTGGCAGGTCCATCCGTCCGTGCGAAGGGTCGTTGCGGTACTTCGCCGGGTTCTGGTAGCGGTAAATGTTGTCCGAGTAAAAATTGCGGCTGTACACCGCTTCGCCGTAGCCGCCCACCTGCAGGCGGTGGGTAGGCTGCGCTTCCTGCCGCGTGGGGGCACAGCAATGGGCCGGTCGGGAAACCGCCGTGTCCGGACCGCAGCAGGCGGTATGCCGGTGGGGCAGGCTGTCCGCAACTTCGCGCACCGGCGTCTCCGCCTGGCCGGGCATTGCGCTGCAAAGCATCAGGCCGCACAGCGCATTCAACAAATTGTTTGTCATTTTGCTTAATTTTTGTTACTGATTACGGCTGCAAAATTACGGGGGCACGCTGCCGGCCGAAATAGCCGCAATGTGGCATAATCCGGCGGCTGTGGTGAAGTGGCTGTAAGGGGAGTCTAACCACCGGAACGTGAAAAATACCCACTTTTGGGGACTGACAATACAAACGAAAAAGGACTATCTTTGCCGCGCTATGCATTATAATATATATAAGGAGACAGATCATATCTGCGACGTTATCTGCGATGAGCCTTCGCTGCTGCAGATGATGTCGCGCTTCGACATACCGCTCGGGGTCGGCGACCAGACCGTAGAGCAGGTGTGCCGGGCCAACGGGGTGCACACGCCGACGTTCCTGGCGGTGGCCAATTTCATCAAGCGCGGCGCACGCGGTGCCGCAAACGACCTGGAGCGCGTTTCGGTGCGCTGCCTGACGGACTACCTCAAGCAGGCGCACTCTTATTTCCTCGACTTCCAGCTGCCGGCCATCCGACGCAAACTGCTGGAGGCACTTGACTGCTCGCAGACCAACGAGGTGTCGTACCTTATCCTCAAATTCTACGACGAATACATGGCCGAGGTGCGCAAACACATGCAGCACGAAAACCGCAAGGTGTTCGGCTACGTGGAGGAACTGCTTCAGGGACGGCGCCCGGCGGACTACTCCATCGCGCAGTTCGCCCGCAGCCACAGCAGCATCGACGTGAAGTTGCTGGAGCTGAAGAACATCATCATCAAGTACTATGCGCCGACCGAGAAGGCGGAGCTGCTCCACACGGTGCTCTTTGACATTTTCACCTGCGAAACCGATTTGCGCATACATTGCAGTGTGGAGGACGAGCTCTTCGTGCCGGCCGTTACCATCCTCGAAGAACAAATCGCCCTCAACCAACAGCCCGAAGAGGCGCGGCCGGACGACCGCCAAACGGACGATTCGCTCTCCGAACGCGAGCGCGAGATTGTTCACTGGGTGGTCTGCGGACTGTCGAACAAGCAAATCGCCTCCCGCCTCTTCATCTCCCTCAACACGGTCTTGACACACCGCAAAAACATTGCCCGAAAGCTCAACATACACTCTGTGGCGGGGCTCACCATCTACGCCATCGTCAACAAGATTGTCGAGATAGAGGATATATCCGGGGCGGGCGCGTCCTGAACCGACGCTTTGCCTTGCAAAATGCAGCTTTTGTGGCTACTTATCGGCGCAAATGCCGGTCAACTCCGCCTTTTGTAGCCAAAAAACGTGAAAATCAGGCAGGAAGGCTTGGCACGCTGGTACATAATGCCTAACTTGCGCCGCGAAAACAGCGTTTTTTCAAAGCAATAACCCCAAAACAAACTACACAATGAAGAGCTTAAAGCTATTTTTGCCGTTGGCAGCAGCCGTGATGCTCACCGGTTGTGTCAGCAAGAAGCAACTGACAGAAGCGCAGGCACGTTACGACCAACTCAAAACGGAACACGCGCAACTACAGCAGGATTACAACGAAGCCAAAGTGCGCATTGCAGAATATACCTCCGACTCCAAAAGCCTGGCTGCGCGCCTGGCCGAAGAACAGCAGCGCAACAAGGAAATGAAAGAGGCTTATGCCAAACTGCAAACGTCCTATCAAAGCAATGTCCAGCAGGGCAACGTGAACATCTCGAAGTTGGTGGACGAAATCAACGCTTCGAACAAATTCATCAAGCAGTTGGTGGACGCCAAGTCGAAGAGCGACTCCCTCAACCAGGCACTGACAAACAAACTCACCCGTTCGCTCACCCGCGATGAGATGAAGGAGGTAGACGTGCAGGTGCTCAAAGGCGTAGTCTACATCTCGCTGGCTGACAACATGCTCTACAAGAGCGGAAGCTACGAAATCGGCGACCGGGCCGGCGAAACGCTGCAGAAGATTGCCAAAATCATCATGGACTACAAGGACTACGACGTGCTGGTGGAGGGAAATACCGACAATGTGCCCATTTCGCAGAAGAACATCCGCAACAATTGGGACCTCTCCGCTCTGCGCGCTTCCTCAGTGGTGCAGGCGCTGCAAAACCAGTACGGTGTCGACCCCAAACGTCTGTCTGCCGCCGGCCGGGGCGAGTACAATCCCATCGCGTCGAACGACACGGAAGTGGGCAAGCAGCGCAACCGCCGCACACAGATTATCATCACGCCGCAGCTTGACCAGTTCATGGACCTCATCGACGAGGCTCCCGATCAGGAAAAGTAAACGGCCACACACATCCAACCATCTACCGCAGCCCGCCGGCGAAGCTACCCACGCTTCCGGCTGGCTGCGTTGTTTTTGTTTACGTCTTTTCCACTGAATTACCATAAATATAGGCTGCGGTTTGATAAAGAAAATGCAAATCCAGGGGCTTTGTTTTTCGTTCTTCGCTCACCTTGCACTATCTTTGCCGGCGTGAAGACAAAGGGGTGCCGCGCCCGGACCGATACGGAGGCTCTGGAAACAACGGCTGAGATCATACCCTTACGACCTGATGCAGTTAATGCTGCCGTAGGCATTGCTCACCCACATCCTGCCCTTTTTCTGACGAGCGCTGGGCAGGGCGCAAGTGCAATTCCTTTGCTTCGCAATGTTTCACTTTTTATTTCTTATCATCATGAAAGTATTGCTGAACAACAAGGAACTGCAGACCGAAGCCCAAAACATCGTGGAACTGGTTGAACAACTCGGTCTGCCTTTGCAGGGCGTAGCCGTCGCTGTGGCCGGAAAAATCGTGAAACGTACTGAATGGGCAGCAACAGACCTTACTGAAGGTTGCCAGGTAACCGTTATCAAAGCCGCTTGTGGCGGATAGGCAGACCGTGTTCCGGGATGCAGCACTGCTGAATCCCGATGGCTGACCATGAAGTCCCCAACGTGTACACACAATAGATATATAAAAATACCCCTTCCCTTATGCAAAAACTGAAAATAGCCGACCGCGAATTTTCCTCCCGCCTTTTTTTGGGCACAGGCAAATTCCGCAGCAACGAAGAGATGCGCCGGGCCATCGAAGCCTCCGGTAGCGAGATGGTCACCGTGGCCATGAAACGTATCGAGCTGGACGATGCCGACGATGATATGCTCTGCCACATCCAGAACGACAACATACAACTCCTGCCCAACACCTCCGGCGTGCGCGATGCCGAGGAGGCCGTCTTTGCCGCCCAACTCTCGCGCGAAGCTTTCGGCACCAACTGGCTGAAGCTCGAAATCCACCCCGACCCGCGCTATCTGCTGCCCGACAGCGTCGAGACGCTCAAAGCCACCGAGGCTTTGGCCAAAATGGGTTTCGTGGTCTTGCCCTACTGCCAGGCCGACCCCACCCTGTGCAAGCGCCTGGAGGAAGCCGGTGCGGCTGCCGTGATGCCCCTCGGCGCACCCATCGGCACCAACCGTGGCCTCCGCACCCGCGACTTCCTCCGCATCATCATTGAGCAGGCCTCCGTGCCCGTGGTCGTCGATGCCGGCATCGGAGCCCCCAGCCACGCCGCCGAGGCCATGGAGATGGGTGCTTCAGCCTGCTTGGTCAACACTGCCATCGCCGTGGCCGGACAGCCCGCCGCCATGGCCGCCGCTTTCAAGAAGGCTGTCGAGGCCGGACGAGAGGCTTACGAGGCCGGACTGCCCGCACAGATTTTCAATTTTGAGGCACAGGCCAGCTCACCCCTCACTGCATTTCTCGACCAATAGCTCTTGAAGAAAAATGTTTTCGGAAGAATTAAAACAATACAGCTGGGACGAAACCACCGCCGCCATCGCTGCCAAAACCTCCGCCGACGTGGAGCGCGCCTTGGGAAAGGCACACCTTGACCCCGACGATTTTATGGCGCTCATCTCCCCTGCGGCAGAGCCCTACTTGGAGCAGATGGCCCGCCTCTCGCGCCGCTACACCGAGGAGCGGTTTGGGCGTACCGTGTCGATGTTCATCCCCCTCTACCTCACCAACTCCTGTACCAACTCCTGCGTCTATTGCGGCTTCCACGTGGCCAACAAAATGAAGCGTACCATCCTCACACCCGAAGAGACCGTGCGCGAGTACGAAGCCATCAAACAGCTCGGCCCCTTTGAGAACCTGCTCATCGTGACGGGCGAAAATCCCGCCAAGGCCGGCGTGCCCTATCTCGCCAAGGCGTTGGATCTGGCCAAACCCTACTTCTCCAATCTCAAAATTGAGGTTATGCCCCTCAAGGCCGAGGAGTACGAGGAACTGACGCACCACGGCATGAACGGAGTTATCTGTTTTCAGGAAACCTACCACCGCGAAAACTACCGCCTCTACCATCCGCGCGGCATGAAGTCGAACTTCGAGTGGCGCGTCGACGCTTTCGACCGCATGGGGCAGGCCGGGGTTCACTCCATCGGCATGGGCGTGCTCATCGGGCTGGAAAAGGAGTGGCGCACCGACCTCACCATGCTCGCACGCCACCTGCGCTATTTGCAGAAGCACTATTGGCGCACCAAGTACAGCGTGAACTTTCCCCGTATGTGCCCGGCCGAGAACGGCGGCTTCCAGCCCAACTGCCTCATGACGGACCGCGAACTGGCACAGCTCACCTTCGCCATGCGCATCTTCGACCATGACGTGGACATCTCCTACAGTACGCGCGAGCGGGCCGACTTCCGCGACCACATGGCCACCCTCGGCGTAACGACCATGTCGGCCGGCAGCCGGACGGAGCCGGGCGGTTACACCACCCACCCCGACGCGCTCGAACAGTTCGAGGTGAGCGACCCGCGCCCCGTGCCCGAGGTGGCAGCCGCCCTGCGTCGCATGGGAGTGGAGCCGGTGTGGAAAGACTGGGATGGCTCGTTCGACGCACTCAAGAAACGCTTGGCCTGACTTCTCCTCCCCGCTGTCAACGGGGTGGGAGAGGGGCGTGAGAGGCACGTTGCGCTTCACCTCCATACCTTATCATACTTTTGAAAGTAGAAGATTGTGAGTTGATAGTAGCATTTGCTTTCAGGTTATGAGGTTAGGATGAAACGATTGATGGAAGATGGATGGCCGCATCAAGTAATTTTATAACCTCATAACCTCATCCCTCATAACCTCCAAACTAAAATTGATAGCATCATGGAAACAGAAACCCGATACCACCGTCAGCTCCTCCTGCCCGAGATAGGGCCGGAAGGACAGCAGTTGTTGCGCCGCGCCCGCGTGCTCTTGGTTGGCGTGGGCGGCCTGGGCAGTCCCATCGCCCTCTACCTGACCGGCGCCGGGGTGGGCACGCTCGGACTGGTCGACGACGACGTTGTCAGCCTCACCAACCTCCACCGTCAGGTGCTCTACGGCGAGAGCCTGCTGGGGCGTTCCAAAGCCGAGGAAGCCGCCCGGCGGCTCACAGACCTCAATCCCGAAGTGAAGATAGAGGCTCATGCCGAACGCCTCACCGCCGACAATGCCGAGCGGCTCGTTTCGCAGTACGACATCGTGGTGGACGGCTGCGACAACTTCGCCACGCGTTACCTCATCGACGACACCTGTGCCGCTCTTCACCGTCCCTACGTTTACGGGGCCGTGTGCGGTTTTGAAGGCCAGGCCTCCGTGTTTCACTTCGGCTCCGCGCCCCGCCGTTATCGCGATCTCTATCCCGACGAGGCGGCCGTGCTCTCCATGCCCCACCCGGGCAAGGCCATCGTCGGCATGACGCCCGGCGTGGTGGGCAGCGTGATGGCACAGCAGGTGGTGCAGCTTATTTGTGGCTATGGCCGGCCGCTCTGTGGCCGCCTGTGGACCATCGACCTCCGCACCATGGAGAGCCAGCTGCTCGATTTCTGAACCGCCCTTCAGCCTTCGTTTTACGCCCTCCGCGTGTTTTCCGCCCGTCTGCGGCTCCGGACCGACGCGGCGCGGCGGACGAGCGGCGAAATGTTAAAATCGAAAATGCCGATTTGGCGTTTCGAGGAAAAAGTGCTACCTTTGACATATAGAAAGGAAGAAACCCTCGTCCGAAGGTTCCTTCCTTTTTTCAGTTCGCCCGACATGGGCATAATCTAATGGGTGAAAGTCCCGAGCGCGCCCCGATAGCGGGAAGCGCATAGCCTGAGGCAACGGTGTCTACCGCGAGGAGAATCGGAAGGAAGCCAAGGGCAAAAGTCTGGCT
>JALEYW010000091.1:0-15584 GCA_022773145.1 Bacteroidales bacterium | reverse complement strand
TACGCTAAAGATACACGCGGTCTGTTTGCCAGAATAATTGGCAAAATTAGTGCGCTGACCGTGTTGCAATATATCAACTATATTAACGGTAGACCCTTAGGGCGAATTAAGTACGCACTGAATTAATTCCGCCAACGGGTTTTTAAACTTTCAGAAGCCACTATCTTTGCAGAAGATAGGCGGCGGCTCGGCATAGAAAAAGCAAATCCTTCGGCTTTTTCTTTTTCTCTGCGCTCGCCTTGCACTATCTTTACATAATATAGGCGGCGGCTCGGCAATCTAAGCAAGCTTATTGCTCTCGCCTTGCACTATCTTTACATAATATAGGCTGCGGCTCGGCATAGAAAAAGCAAATCCTTCGGCTTTTTCTTTTTCTCTGCGCTCGCCTTGCACTATCTTTCAATAATATAGGCGGCGGCTCGGCATAGAAAAAGCAAATCCTTCGGCTTTCCTTTTTGCTCTGCTCTCGCCTTGCACTATCTTTGCCCCAAGCTTTAGTTTTGAAGTTGAAAAGTTCAGGAGTTTATCATATATCGGCATAAACAGTTCAAACGGCATCTGCTCAACTTTCAACGCTTCAACTTTTAACTTTTCCCTCTCCCCATTTTCCTGCAAATTTCAATACGTATTTATGCAAGCACATCCTTTTATACCGCTCGAAGACTTCTTTCGCCATTCCGAACGCACGGGTTACCAACTTTCACCCGATGCAAAATACATCTCTTACTTAGCTCCTTGGAACGACCGCCTCAATCTGTTTGTGCGCAGGCTGGACCAGAGCGATGCGGAGGCCGTGCGCCTCACTTCCGAAACGTCGCGCTCGTTGGCAGGCTACCTTTGGGCGGACAATGAGCGCCTTGTCTTTGCCAAAGACACGGGTGGCGACGAGAACTACCAGCTCTTCGGCGTGCGCCTCGACGGCGAAGACCTCCGGGCCTACACGCCTTTCCCCGGTGTGCGCGCCACCATCATCGACGACCTCGAAGAGCAGCCGGACTATATGCTCGTGGGGCTCAACAAGCGCAACCCCGAAGTGTTCGACCCCTATCGCCTCAACCTGCAAACGGGTGAGCTCACGCTGCTGGCGGAAAATCCCGGCAACTACCAGGGATGGATGACCGACCACGACGGCCGCTTGCGCGTGGCCATGGCCATCGTCGACGGAGTGAACACACAAATTCTTTATCGCGACACAGAGGACGAACCTTTCAGCCCCGTGCTGACCACGAACTTCAAGGACGTGGTGGGTTTCCTGGAGTTTACACCCGACAACCGCCAGGTGTACGCCGCAACGAACATTGGGCGCGACAAGACGGTGCTGGTGCGCATGGACCCGGCCACGTGTGAGGAACTGGAGCTGCTCTACGAGAACGAACGCTACGACGTGGAGAGCATCAGCTACTCACGGCGCAGAAAGAAGTTGCTGAGCGTTTACTGCACGGGCCACAAAGATCCCGTGCGCCACTTTTTCGATGAGGAGGAACGGCAGCTGCGCGAGCGCATCCAGGCTCATTTCCCCAACAACCGGCTGGGCATTGCCGACACCGACAAGGCGGAGGAAAACTATCTCCTCTTTGTTGGTGGCGACCGCACCCGCGGGGCTTACTGGCTGTACAATGTGGAGACAGATGCGCTGACGCACCTGGCTGACCTGGCACCGTGGCTGAAAGAGGAGGAAATGAACGAAATGCTCCCCGTTTGCTACACCACGCGCGACGGCCTTTCCATCGAAGCTTACCTCACGTTGCCGCAGGGCTTCACATTGGAAAACGCCCGGGCGCTTCCCGTGGTGGTCAATCCGCATGGCGGGCCTTGGGCGCGCGACACCTGGGGCTTCAGCTCCGAAGTGCAGTTTCTGGCCAACCGTGGCTACGCCGTGTTCCAAATGAATTTTCGCGGTTCCACGGGTTATGGACGCAAATTTCTCGAAGCGAGTTACCGACAATGGGGGCTGCGCATGCAGGACGACATCACCGACGGTGTTCAGTGGCTCATCGGCCAAGGCATCGCCGACCCTGAGCGCATAGCCATCTATGGCGGTAGTTACGGCGGCTATGCCACGCTGGCGGGTCTGTGTTTCACGCCCGAACTCTACGCCTGCGGCATAGACTACGTGGGGGTGAGCAACCTATTCACTTTCATGCAAACCATACCGCCTTATTGGCGGCCTATGCTGGAAATGATGTACGAACAGGTGGGCCATCCGGAGCACGACCGCGAGCAGCTGGCTGCCACCTCGCCGGCTTTGCACGCAGAGAATATCCGCGTGCCGCTGCTCATCGCGCAAGGGGCCAACGATCCGCGCGTGAACAAGGCCGAAAGCGACCAAATGGTCGAAGCATTGCGCTGTCGGGGCGTGGAAGTGGAATATATCGTGAAAGACAACGAAGGACACGGTTTTCAAAATCAAGAAAACCGCTTCGACTTTTATCGAGCCATGGAACGCTTTCTGGGGAAATGGATGCACAAGGAGCGGTAAGCCATGCCAACTCACCATGATAAGCCCCAAGCCTATCGATTATCATTGACCACTCAGCAAGATCGGCCCCCAAGGCCGTCAGGCTGCGTCCCGAAGGCAATCCCTTCGGGCGTAGCCTGAACGGTATTTTTACAGGAAAGCCATATAAAAAATCAAACGCGAAGCTCTCTGAAAAGAAAACTTCGCGTTGTGTTTTGAAGTGCTCGAAGCGAGACTCGAACTCGCACGGCCATTTCTGGCCAAAGGATTTTAAGTCCTTCGTGTCTACCATTCCACCATTCGAGCGCCTGAGAGCGGAAAACGAGACTCGAACTCGCGACCCCAACCTTGGCAAGGTTGTGCTCTACCAACTGAGCTATTTCCGCAAAAATACATGTGAAGAGGAGGAGACTCGAACTCCCACGTCGCAATTGACACTACCCCCTCAAAGTAGCGCGTCTACCAATTCCGCCACCTCTCCAATGAATTTTGTCTGTCCTGATGATTTTCGCCCGAAAGCGATTGCGCTACCGGGAAAGGCGTTCGCTTCGAAATCATGTGAGAGCGGAAAACGAGACTCGAACTCGCGACCCCAACCTTGGCAAGGTTGTGCTCTACCAACTGAGCTATTTCCGCAGTAAACGGCCACTTGGGCGTTTTTGCGGGTGCAAAGATAGACAAGTTCCGGCTTTTAGCAAAATATTTCCCTCACTTTTTGAAACTACAAGGAAAAAATGACTGCGAATACGCCTGTGAGCCGACTGCATCAGGGGCTTGGGAGGCGCTGCTCCAAGTAACGAAGAAACAGTTGGCCAATCGCATCGAAAAAGTCCTGGACTATTTTTCACAACTCGCCGAGTAGAAAAAACAAGTCCAGGACTTTTTCGCAACAAGTGGCGGACTTTGTGGAAGGGGGCCGCCGCAGGGGGTGAATGGATGAAGGGGGCTATAAACCGACCCCTGAATTTTCCGATTGCCTAAGTTGCTTCGTGTGGCCGCACGTTGCAGCCCGAAACGGAGGCGGACAAGGGTAGCACGGGGTTAGCGGATGGCGGAGAGAATGTTGGCTAAGCCGTCGGCAGCCTGTTGCAAAGGTTTGGCCACCATGCTCTTCATGAAGAAATTCACCTCGGCTCCTACCGTTACCCGCATCTTTGTTTCCATCTCGCCGTGGGGCAGGAGTTGCACCCACACGTAGAGCTGCACGGGAGCTCCTTCGGAGGCAAACTTGATGCACTTGGGTTCGTCGCGCTCCACGATGCGCAGCGTAATCTGTCCCAACGGACTGGCAATGGTCAGCGAGTCGGTGTCGAAAGTCATGCCTTCGGTGTAGCTGCGCAGGTCGCCCAGTTTGTCGGCGGGAACCTGTTCGGCCAGTTTGGCCTGCACTTCAGGGTCGTTGAGGCGTTCTTTCAGCGAGGCCAGGTTGTTGAGGTCGGCAAAGCGGTCGTAAACCACCTGCTGCACCTGCGGAATAAATTTTACTTCACTCTCAAATTTGGATACGGACATAGCTGTGCTGTATTTGTTTGATTGAAATAATTATTTGCGTTTCAGTAAGATATATATCACCACCGGCACACCCATCAGGGGGGTGATGGCGGCCAAGGGGAGGATGCCGCGTTCACCCGGCAGATGGGATAGAACGAGGGCCAAGAGTGCCACGTCGGCTCCCCACAGCAGGGTGGCGGGCAGCAGCCGGCGGTGGTCCGCCGTGCGGAGATGCAGCCGCGCTATGTGTGGTACGGCCAAGCCAACGAAGGAGATGGGGCCGCACAGCGCGGTTACGGTGGCGGTGAGCAGCCCCGTCAGGAGCAAGAGCCAGGTGCGGGTGGTGCGCACGGCGATGCCGAGGTTGGCTGCGTAGTGCGGACCGAGCAACAGGGCGTTCAGGCTGCGCGTGAAGGGGAACAGGGCCGCCAATGGCAGCACGATGAGGGCTGCATAGAGCGGCAGACGCGACAGGCCGACGCCGGAAAAGTCGCCTAACCCCCACACCACAAACGAACGCACACCATCGGCCGTGGCATAGAAGCTCAGCAGGGAAATGACCGCCGAAAGCACGAAACTCAGCATCACTCCCGCCACCAACAGGGCAAGGTTGCCGCGCAGAAAATGGCTGCATACCAACAGGAGGGCAATGACGCCGCACGCACCGACGAAGGCTGCCGCCACGGTGAGCAACACGCCGGAGAGGCTTGCCCCGCCCAGCGACCAACTGCCGCCGAAAGCGAGCAACACCATGGCCGCGCCCAACGAAGCGCCGCTGTTGACGCCCAGCAACGACGGGTCGGCTAAGGGATTGGTGAACAAACTCTGCATCACTAAGCCGCCGGCTGCCAAAGCTGCCCCCGACAGCACAGCCGTCAGGGCTTGGGGCAAACGGCTCTCGCAAACGATAAAGTGGGCGGTCGGATCTGCCCCGGCATCGGTCAGTGCCTGCCACACTTCGGCCGGTGAAAGTGACACGCTGCCTGTGAGCAGACTCAGGGGGAGCAGGATGAGAAATAGCAGGAGGGCTATCATGGGGTGGGGAGGCGGGGAGTTCTTTTTAGAGGGCGAGCGCTTTTTTATAGATTTCTATAGTTTGCTATAATTATCTATAGCTTCCTATAATTATCTATAGCTTCCTATAATGATCTAAAGCTTTCTGTTGCTTGCTTGGGCTTTCTTTCATCGCGGGGCGGGGAGCGGGGTGTAGAAGGGGCGGGTCGTAGAGTCGGCCAGCTCGGGGTGGAACAAGCCGATGAGCGATTGGAGCAAACGGTCGGGGTGGAAAGGCACTTCTTCGTAGAATGCCACCTGCAAGGTGTTGCATGCCCAAACGCGGCGCTCCTTCCAGGCGGCGAAACGGGTGTAGGCGGGGCAGTCTTTGGCCAAGCCGTCGTAGGTGAGCGGCGTGGTGGCGCCATACTTCACGAGCCATAGGTCGGCTCGGTGCGCACGGGCAAAAACACTCTCCATGTCGAGCGGCAAGCTGCCGCTTTCAGGCCGGTCGGCCCAGAGATAGTGTGCCCCGGCGTCGGTCAGGATTTGCCCCATCGTGCTGTTTCCGCCCGGTTGGTACCATGTGCCGCCCGTGCGGAGGTCGCAAAACACGGTGGGGCGGACGCTGTGAGCCCGGCTCGCCTTTTCCCGAAGTGATAAGTAATGGGCGGCTACAACCTGGAAGAGTGAGTCGGCACGAGGCCCTTGGCCCACGAGCCGACCGAAGAAGCGCATCCACTCTGCCCGGCCCAGTGGCGACGTTTCCATGTAGTCGGCACACTCAATGAGGGGTATGCCCAACTGTTCCAAGGAGCCGTGTCCGGCATTCTCGAACGGTGAAACGAACACCGCATCGGCGCACAGCGCACGGATGGTTTCCACGTCGGGGTTGAGGCTGTTGCCCACGCTGCACACGCCTTGGGCGAGCAGTTGGCGGAGTTGTGCCCCGACCACATAGGCTGTGTCGGCCATCCCGGCGATGTGGCTCGCTGCTTGGAGGTCGGCCAGCAACGAGGCGTGGACCGACGAGAGCAACACGACGCGCTGGAGCGGAGTGCGCACCACGGTGCCCGGGGGCAGTTGTTGCGGCAGGGGCTGATGGGAGGGTATGAGCAAATAAGTGGCCTGGATGCGTTCGGGATGCCAGGCATCTTTCACCTTCACGATGCAGCAGCTGTCAGTTTCCTCCATTTCTAACAACGAAGCGTAGTCCGTTCCTCCGGAGGGCTCGTGGGCCGTCGGCGGGGTATGGGTGCAGGCTGTCAGCAACAGCAAGAGGAGAAGGGGCAGCAAGGGCATGGCGTATCGGGGAAGGGAAGGGTTGGGAGAGGGTAAGGAGGGGTGTCGGCTGTGCGTGGAGTGGTTTTCACACCGTTATCTCTCCAGCGATGCTGGTGTTCATCTTGTGGATGATTTCCTCGTGGGTATAGCCGTGGCCCAGGAGGAACATGAGTTTGGTTACCACTGCTTCCATGGTAGCGTCGTAACCGTTGATTACTCCGGCCTGCAGGAGTTGCAGTCCCGTTTCGTAACGGTGCATCTCGACGGTTCCTTTGTAACACTGGGAGATGTTGACCACGATGATGCCTTTGGCAACGAGCTGACGGATGCGTTCGACAAACCAAGGCTTTTGCGGTGCATTGCCGGAGCCGTAGGTTTTGAGAATGATTGCCTTCAGTCCTTCCACGGCGAAGCACGTGTCGACCACCTCCTTCCTTATGCCGGGGAAGAGAGTGAGAATCATCACGTTGTTGTCGAGCAGGAAATGGGGTTTGAACGCCTCGTAGGGTTTGGGGCGGTGTATGAGGTGGTGGTCGAACTTCAGGTGGATGCCGGCTTGGGCCAGCGGTGCGAAGTTGAAGGACCGGAAAGCATTGAAGCCCTCTGCGTTGATTTTGGTGGTGCGGTTTCCGCGCATGAGGCGGCTTTCAAAGAAAATACAGACCTCTGGCACCATGGGGTGGCCCTGGGCATTGCGCGCAGCAGCGATTTCGATACTGGTCAGGAGGTTTTCTTTACCGTCGGTGCGGAGCTGGCCGATGGGCAGCTGCGAACCGGTGATGACCACGGGCTTGCCCAGATTTTCAAGCATGAAACTGAGTGCGGAGGCGGTAAATGCCATCGTGTCTGTGCCATGAAGCAGCACGAAACCGTCATAATTGTCATAGTGTTCGGCAATGATGCGTGCCATCTTCACCCAATAGCGTGGCTCCATGTCGCTTGAGTCGATGGGAGCGTCGAATGCCAGCGCATCAATTTGATAGTTGAAACGCTTTAGCTCCGGCACATAGAGACGGAATTGCTCAAAGTCGAAGTTCTCAAGCGCACCGGTTTCCGGATTCTCTATCATTCCGATAGTACCGCCGGTATAGATGATGAGTATGTGGGGAATGCGGCTTTTATCCATGGATGCAAAACTACTGAAAAATGTTTAATTGTTCCTATATAGTAAGGGAAAAGAGCAACCTCGGGTTTGAAAGAATGTAAAAGAACGTTGGACGCTATCCAGCGCCGGAAAGTGGCAGGCGGAGCGGCGCTGGGCCATCCGTTTGGTGGGCTGTTCCCATGGGCGTGCGGACCGGGGGTCACAAGTCCGCCACTTGTGATGAAAAAGTCCAGGACTATTTTTTTCTACTCGCCGAGTTGTGAAAAATAGTCCTGGACTTTTTTGCCGGGATGTTTCGCTTCCTTTTGCGCCTGCTCCCTGCGGCGGTCTGCAACCAAAAAGCAGCAACGGAAATCCCGTTGCTGCTTGATGAGGTGTGTGAGAAAAATCGTTTAGTGGCGCAAGCGTTTGAGAATGCCCGACTTGCGTTTTTGCGAGCGTCCGTAGCCGTAACCGTAGCCGTAGCCTGCACCGTAGGTGCTGCCGTAGCCGCTTCCGCTCTCCTTGACGTCGTTGAGCACGATGCAGAGGTTTTTCAGACGGTCGTCCTGATACATGCGTTCCAGCTCGGGCAGGAAATCGCGCTCCTGCACTCCGGCCCTGACAACGAAGAAGGTGATGTCCACCACGCGGTTGACGATGCCTGCATCGGCTACTGAGAACATCGGGGTACAGTCAATGATGATTTGGTCGTAACGGTCGCGCAACTTTTCGATGAGTTCTTCCAAACGTTCGCTCATGAGCAGTTCCGAAGGGTTGGGGGGCAACGAGCCGGCCGGTATAAAGTCAACGCCCTCCGTCAGTCCGTCTTTCACAATGATGTCTTCAATCTTCGTCAGCTCGTCCGAGAGGTAAGCGGTGAGGCCCAGATGGTGGCCGAAGTGGGAGCTGAGCGTACGCTTGCGGATGTCGGCGTCAATCAGCAGGGTGCGTTTTCCCATCATGGCAAAGGTGATGCAGACGTTGCGCGAGATGAAGCTCTTACCCTGCCCGGGGGTGGTCGAAGTGGTCATGATGACCTGGGTGGCGTGGCGTATGTAGTTGAGGCTGAAGCGCATGATGCGGAAAGCCTCCACCAAGGGCGCGTCGTTGGACAGTTCGTTGATGAGCGTCTTGCCGGTGGCATTTTTCATGTGCGGAATCTCGCCCAGCAAGGGGATGGTGGTGGCATTTTCAATGTCCTTGCGCGAGTGGACGGTGACGTCGAGCGTCATGAGCAGCCAGATGATAAACGCCGGTATAGCAACGCCGATGCAGAGGGCAATGAGCATGATGACCATGCTGCGAGGGCTGACCCGTTTGTTGCCGATGGGTCCTTCCACCAAGCGGACGTTGGCTTCGTTGATGGCCTGTTGGAGCGCCACTTCCTCGCGTTTGTTGAGCAGATAGGTATAGAGCGTTTCCTTGAGTGCCTGTTGGCGTTGGATGTCAATGCCCTGTTTCTCCATGTCGGGTGCTCCGGCAATTTGTCCCGTGAGGAGGTTCTCATTGTTGCGGGCGTCACGCAGCTGCAGGCGGAGTGCGCTGATGTGGTTCTGGAGTGAGGACGCAATAATCTTGCGTGTTTGTGCGAGTTGGCGGTCCATTTCGCGCACCACGGTTTGTTGCTCGCTGGAGTTGTTGGCCAGTGAGTTGCGTTGGTTCATGAGCGTGTTGAAAGCCGCAATCTGCTGATTGACAGCCGCATCTCCCAAATTGAGTGTGGGGATGAGGTCATTGTCGTTCGTATGGTTTCCGAGATAATCGTTGAGAAATTGCGCCACATTGAGCTGTGTTTCGATGGCCAGCGTTTGTTGGCGTGCGGTGGACGTTTCGTTGAGCACCGCCTGCGACGTCAGTTTGAAATCAATCAGCTGGTTGCGCTTCTTGAAATCGGCCAGCTCGGTTTCCACGGTGTTCAGCTCGTTGCCAATGATTTGTAGGCGTTCGTCGATGAACTTTGCGGTGCTGAGAGCCACCCGGTTTTTGTTTTCCACGACGTCTTCTTTATACGTGTCGTAGAGTGTGTTGAGGATGTCGTCGGCTCGTTTCGTGTGCGTGTCCTGACAGGTGAGGACAATGAGCGATGTTTCCTTGTTAAATTCCGATGCTGTGAGCTTGGACTGGTACACGTTTGCAGCCAAGGAGACTGGCATTCGCACCACGCGGATTTCTTCGTTGGTCCACTGGTTGAAGCTTTTACCTCTCAGCACGGAGAGCTTGCCCGCGGGGGTTTGGAGTGTCTGTCCCAGCTGTGCGTTGATGTCGGGCAGCTTGTTGCCTTCTTCGTCCTTGAAGTTGGTGAGTTTCACGGTGTTTCCGTTTACCTTTTGCACCTCAAAACTGATGGAGGGCTTTTCTGCTTTGGCCGCCATCTCTTCGGTGTAGGGCGACTGGAAGATGATTTCAACGGGACGCTCGTCTTTGTAGAGCGGCACTTGGTGCAGCCCCTCATCGATGAGGTAGTCCACGTCGAGGTTCAGCTTCTCCACCACGCGTTGCATGAGTCGCTTGGAGGAGATGATGAAGATTTCGTTTTTCAGGTTGTCGCCTACGCTCACACCGTTGAGTTCGAGCAAACTTGTCATGCTGCTGCGATTGGCACGCCGCAGGCTGGACATGCTACCGCTCGTGCCGTTGGACTCTTCGATGAGCATGACCGACTGACGCTCGTATATGCGCGACTGTCGTTGCTGATAAATCCAACCTAAGGCCACGCATACGATCACAGAGAGCGTAAACCAATACCAGTTCTGCATAAATTTGTGGTAACACAGTTTTAGCAACGGAATAAGCTGCATTTCGTTGTTACCTTCCATGTTGTTGGAAATGTTCTCCATCTGAATATTGTTAAAGTATGATTAAAGATGTCGGCAAAAATACGACTTTATTTTTGATAACGACGATTTTCAGCTTCTTTACGTGTTTTGTTTTAGGACAAATGGCGACAATTATGCAATATGGGCGGTTTTGGAGGGGGAAGTGGAGGATTTGGACGTGCTTGTTCAGGATGAGTGGACACGGCTCGTCGATGGGGTGCGTACCCATGCGAAACACCATCCGCAACATGCCGGGTGGGCGTTGCGGATGGTGCGTTGCTATATATAATAAGGTGTGTCTATATATATAAATGGGGTATCTATATATATATAAGGAGTGTTCGTTGTCAGAGGGGAAGGGTTGTTATGCCTTCTCGCCTTATCCTTGACACGCGGTGCGGGGCTTGATTTGCTGGAAGAAGTCGTTGCCCTTGTCGTCAACGAGGATGAAAGCGGGGAAGTCCTTCACTTCAATCTTCCAGACGGCTTCCATGCCCAGTTCGGGATATTCTACGCACTCAATGCTCTTGATGCTTTGCTGCGAGAGGATGGCTGCGGGCCCGCCTATGGAGCCGAGGTAGAAGCCGCCGTGTTTCTTGCAGGCATCGGTCACTACTTGCGAGCGGTTGCCCTTGGCAATCATGACGAGTGAGCCTCCGTTTTCCTGGAAGAGGTCTACGTAGGGGTCCATGCGGCCTGCGGTGGTCGGTCCCATGGAGCCGCAAGGCAGTCCCTGCGGAGTCTTGGCCGGTCCGGCGTAGAGCACGGGGTGGTTCTTGATGTATTCGGGCAACTCCTCACCCTTGTCGAGGCGTTCCTTGAGTTTGGCGTGAGCAATGTCGCGTGCTACGATGATGGTGCCGCTGAGGCTGAGGCGTGTGGCGACGGGGTATTTCGTGAGCTCCTTGCGCACTTCGTCCATGGGGCGGTTGAGGTCGATGCTGACGCCTCCGCCTTCGCCAGCCTCGCGCAGTTCTGCGGGGATGAGCTCTGCGGGATTGTCATCCATCTTTTCAATCCAGATACCGTCCTTGTTGATTTTGCACTTGATGTTTCGGTCGGCCGAACAGCTCACTCCGAGGCCCACAGGGCAGCTTGCGCCGTGGCGGGGCAGACGGATGACGCGTATGTCGTGCGCATAATATTTTCCTCCGAACTGTGCGCCGAGCCCGATGCGGTGAGCTTCTTCGAGGAGCTGCTTTTCGAGTTCCACGTCGCGGAAGGCGCGTCCCGTTTCGTCGCCGGTGGTGGGCAGGTTGTCGTAGTAGTGGGTCGAGGCCAGCTTCACGGTGAGCAGGTTCTTCTCTGCCGACGTGCCGCCAATGACAAATGCCACGTGATAGGGCGGGCAGGCTGCTGTGCCCAGGGTTTTCATTTTGGCTACGAGGAAGGGAACGAGCGTGGCGGGGTTGAGGATGGCTTTGGTCTCCTGGTAGAGATACGTCTTGTTCGCTGAGCCGCCGCCTTTGGTAACGCAGAGGAATTTGTACTCCATTCCTTCTGTGGCTTCGAGGTCAATTTGTGCCGGCAGGTTGCAGCGTGTGTTCACCTCGTCGTACATGTTGAGCGGAGCGTTTTGCGAGTAGCGCAGGTTCTCCTGTGTGTAGGTGAGGTATACGCCTTTGGCGATGGCCTCTTCGTCGCAGAATCCCGTCCACACCTGTTGTCCTTTTTCTCCGTGCACAATGGCGGTGCCGGTGTCCTGGCAGATGGGCAGTTGGCCTTTTGCTGCCACTTCGGCGTTGCGCAGGAAAGTCAGGGCCACGTATTTGTCATTGTCGGATGCTTCCGGGTCGCTGAGTATCTTGGCTACTTGTAGATTGTGGGAGCGTCGGAGCAAGAAGCTGACGTCGCGGAATGCCTGGTTAATCATTCGTGTGATGCCTTCGGCCTCTACTTTGAGCATAGGCTTGCCTTCAAACTCGCTAATCGAAACATAGTCTTTCGTAAGCAGGTAGTATTCCGTATCGTCCTTGCCGACTTGGAACATGGGTGCATACTTGAAATCGGGTACTTGTGCCATATAAATTAAGGTTTTTGGTTTTGCAAAAGTAGTGCAAGGCAAGCGCAATGCAAAACGAAAAGCTGAAAGTTTTTCGTTTGTATTGCCGAGCCGCCGCCTACTTTCTCTAAAAGTAGTGCAAGGCGAGCGCAATGCAAAACGAAAAGCTGAAGTCATAGAGTCCCAGTTCGTTAGGAGCCAGTTGTGCCACCGGGTGCGTTTCGAGCCGGCTATTTCCTTCGTACCAGGCTACTTGGTTGATGTCATTGCTTCCGGCAAACTGAAATCCTCGGGAAGCGTTGCCGCCTCGTGCGGCAAATTCCCATTCCGCTTCAGTAGGCAGCCGGAATTGGCGGAGCCGGGGCGGCTATGTGGAGAGCACGATGGCCCGCACGTCGGAGAAATCGTGCTGTTCGAGCTTTTCCGGCGCGATGAGGAAGTCCAGCACGCCGCAGTCCATGAAGTTGAGCTGGAAATCGTCGCCCTCGAACGAGTCCACCTGCAACAGGATTTGCCAGTCCTCGAAAGGCGGGTCCCAGGTCTCCCACGGGCGGTAGGTGGGTGGGGCAAAGAGCGCGTGGTCGTCGAGTTCGTCGGCCACTGCGCCAAATTCCACTTGCAGTTCGTGGGGTGAAAGCTCGTTGTCGTCGTCGTCCACGAGCACCACCTCCCTCATGTTGTCCGTTTCGGGAAAGTAGAAAACCTTCACGGCGTCAGGGTCCGACACCGTGCCGCCAATGTCGTAGCACCCCGTGCAGTAGCCTAAGAAGTGGTCAATTTTGGCGAAGAAAGCGAGCAACCCTTTGTGGGGCAGCCGGCCTTCGGGGTCGCACTCGGCCACTTCCTCCAGATTGAGCTGGCAGACGAAGCAATAGGGGTAGTCTTCGCCGTCCTCGTCGGTGTACATCGGGTAATCAACGCCTTTGGGCAAGTCCGGGTTGCCCCAGAAGCGGGATGTGCCGCAGGGCAGTTTCTCTGCGGTCGGCGACAGTTTCAGGTGAATGGGGTTCATGATGTAGCAGTTGAGAGTTTGGTATGCGTTTCCGGCCCGGCCGGTGTCAGTCCTCCTCGATGATTTGTTCCGGTTCCCAAATGGTGTTCATCAGGTTGAGGGCGATGTCGTTTCCCGCTTCGGCTGCGGTGCAGAGAAGGTCGTAGTAACGTTCCATGTCCGTCATGAAAAACGTCGGGTCGTTGTTCACAGCCGCCGTGTCGAGCCATTCCCACGCCACTTCCTTGTCCGGTGCCAAGCAGCCCTTCTCTATGCCTTCGAGCAGTATGTTCTGGAATAGTCCCCGGCGGACAATCAGACCTGTGGCCCAGTTGTTCGATGCCGCGAGCAAGGCTTTGAGCGGGTACAACTCCACCATGCCGCCGTTGATGGCCTCGTTCAGGAGGTCGAGCACGCATTGTTCCGCCTTGGTGGTCTCCCGGTATACCGTCTGTTGCCTTTGTTCGTGCACCTCGGCGATGTCCCGGAGCAAGTCGCGCGCCTGTTCGTAGGGCGTGAGCCGATAGTAGCTGAACACCAGCGTTACGAGGTCCGAGCTCAGGTACGGGTTGTCCACTAAGAAGGAGGGTGCTTGGAAATTCTCTTCTATCTTCACGCGGTAGAGGTCGTTGCCGCTGCGCAGCGCAATGGCCGTTTCCGACACCTCCTCCACGCGCAGCGGTCCGCACCGCAGACTTTCCGTTGGGAGCATTTCGCCTACTTTCAGCGCGCCAAACGGCACATACATCCGCTCTGCGTAGTGGTTGCCCACGGACATGTCGCGCGTTTCGTGGTGCGCCACGATTTTCAGTTCAATCGGCACTTCCGGCAGGCGGAGTTTGCGTTCGATTTCCGCCCTTTCGGCTTCGAGGTCGCGGGGCGGCAGCAACACCTCCAGCTGTTGGATGAGGGGAATGCAGTCCAGCAGCACCCCTCTCACCGTTGGCAGGTCCTCCTCGTCCATTTCGTACATATCGCACGCCAATGCCAACTGTTTTCGCAGGCGGTCTATGGCCGGGTCGTCGGGTCGGAGACACGTGGCGGCGAAGTCGCGCACCTCGTGCTTGAGGTTGGGCAGGATGAAGGGCCACGGCGTGGCGGCATCGTCGTCGTGCGTGACTAATCGTTGGATTGTTTGGTACAGATTGGCCAAATAGCGGCTCTCTGTGCTGACGTGTTGGTCGTCAATGTCGGCCTCGAAGCGGCAGATGTAGGGAGAGGGGGCAGGGGTGTGCGACATGGAGGTGAGGGTTGTAAGAAGAGGAAGAGAGAAGGAGGAGTGGGGCGGACGGCGAGCAGTTTCAGTCGAACATCACCCTGGGATTCATCGCCGAGGGGCTGTTCCATCTGATGCCTCGGCGGGCCAGTGACGTTTCCTTTTGATGCCAATAGGCGAAGCAGAAGCCCATGCCGCGGCGGTGCCACCTTAGTTTCTTGGCACACTCGGCTTCAACTTCCGCAATCACCGCTTCCCATTCGGGTGTGCGCTCCACGGGGTCGAACTTCAGGGAGCGGCGGTATTTGCGGCAATACTCCTCCATCGGCAGGTCGGGATTGATGAAGTCGCGCAGTTTTTGCAGCGTTCGGAGGTTGTGCTCGTTGTCCGGAGCCAACGTTTCGATGTATTCGCGCACCTCTATGCAGAAGCGTGGCGTGAGGGTTTCCTCCATCTGTTCGAGCATGTTGTTCAGGAGGTCGGCTTTTTCTTCGGGTGTGTTGAATTCTTCCGGCACGATGTCGGGCAGTGTTTGCATCAGGTTGAATGCTTCTTTTCCTGCGGCTATGTTTTTCCACAGGTTGCCGTCATCCTCATAGTTTTTCACCATCTCTCGAAAGAGTTTTGCGATGCGTTTCAGCGTTTTGTCCATTCTGCGTGTTTTAAGGTGACATCCAAGCTTTTCTTGCTGCTGTCCGGTGCGAGTGTGTCGCAGTGGCCGCAGTGGGTGCGCCCCTGTTTCGTTCTGGCTGCCGGGCAGCAGGCAATGTAGAGCAAAGGTAGGGATTTTTTTGTGTTTCATAGTTTATTGAAAGAAAAGTTTATCTCTTGCTCAATGAAATGCTCGCACGGGCTCTGCGTAAACGCCTGTGGGGGGCATCAGTCGTGCAACGCAAAGTAGTCTTTGGTTGTCCAAGTTGTCGTTTTCAGGAGAACTTGGGATGAATATTTTTTTTTGAGACGACAACTTAGACAACAGAGGACAACTTTTTTATTGTCTGTCTGCATGGTTCGTCCACACAGACAACTTCTTTTTCGCGGCCGTTGTCTGAGTTTTTCAGCGCATGGCGGGCGCAGCAAGCTGGCAGTTGTCTTTGGTTGTCCAAGTTGTCGTTATCAGGAGAACTTGGGATGAATATTTTTTTTGAGACGACAACTTAGACAACAGAGGACAACTTTTTTATTGTCTGTCTGCATGGTTCGTCCACACAGACAACTTCTTTTTCGCGGCCGTTGTCTGAGTTTT
>JALEYW010000066.1:0-4274 GCA_022773145.1 Bacteroidales bacterium | reverse complement strand
CCTAACCCCGGACTTTGTGCTTACAAGAGCCGGACTTGTTTTGTCTACTCGCCGAGTAGGAAAAAATAGTCCGCCACTTGTGTGGCACTCATCGACACCTTGCATGGTAGGGTAATGTCCGGGTGGAATGCAACGATGTATGCAAAATTATGTAAATAGATTTTTGGCCAATCAAACCATTCACCTTCCTTTTGTTGCTTCCGCGCGCGTGTATATACGTAATTTAATTCCCCCAAAAAGCATTCACTCCTTCACATAAGGTGTTAAAACGGTTGATAATCAGCGGTTTTAGGTGTGAATACTTGAGGGTTTCAAGTATTCACAAGCATTCACGAAGCCTTCACACTCGAAATGACGAGAGATTTCGACCGTTTAACATATATTTGTTTTTGATAAGGGAGAGGTAATAGGATTGCTCATCGTTTGGTCTGTTTGATGTTGATTCTGCGTTAAAGGAAAAATTGAAAGACGCGGTTACAAGCCGTGAACGTGCGGTGTGAATACTTGAAAAAACAAGCCTTCACACGCTTTCTCTCTGAAAATCAACAGGAAACAGGCTCTTTGTGAAGGGGTGAATGCTTTTTTGGGGAATTAAATTACGTATACGCGCGCGCGTAAGGCGATTGGGAAAATGCATTTCACGTGCCTTTTTCCGTCTCCCGTGGCACGATTGGAATGGGGGCGGATTTGCGGTACACAATGTACCGACTTTTTGCTTCGTTTGCTGCGCCCCTTCAAAAGCTTTCACAAAAAATCCCCGCAACCCTAACGGACTGCGGGGAAATATGTATGTGAAAGGAATAGCCTTTTGCGGTTGTTATTCTTCTTCCTTCACTACCACGTTCTTGCGGCTGAGCGTTTTCAGAGCAATAGGAGCGGCGAGGAAGATGGACGAGAGTGTACCGAAGATGACACCGAGGATCATCGCGAAGGCGAAGGAACGGATGCTGTCGCCACCGAGGAAGAAGATGCAGAGGAGCACCAAGAGGGTGGTGAGCGACGTCATGATGGTACGGCACAAGGTGCTGTTCAAGGATTCGTTGAACAGGCGGCGCGTGTCGCGCGTCGGGTAGAGGCCGAGGTTCTCACGCATACGGTCGAACACTACCACCTTGTCGTTGATGGAGTAACCGATAGCGGTGAGCACGGCTCCGATGAACGTCTGGTCCACTTCGAGCGAGAAGGGCACCCATCCCCAGCAGATGGAGTACATTCCGAGGATGAGCAGCGTGTCGAATACCAAGGCTATGGTGGAACCTACGGAGAAGGCGACGTTGCGGAAACGGATAAGGATGTAGATGAAGATGGCTACCAAGGAGAGGAGCACGGAGATAATGGCTCCCTTGGCCATGTCGGCAGCTACGGTAGGACCAACCTTCTGGGCGGAAACGATGGAGCCGCCGGCGTGGTTGTCGCGGTCGATGAAGGTCTTGTAGTCAGCCTTAATCAGACCGGCCTCGTGCAAAGCGTCGAAGATGAACTTCTCTACTTCCTGGTCGATGTTCTCATTGTCGTCGTCAATGCGGTAGTTGGTGGTCAGACGCACGGCTTCGTTGTTCGTTGTGGTGATGGCGATGGCACTGACGTTGGCATTGGGGTCTTTGGCGTTGACCTTGGTGGCCACGGCCTCGCGTACCTGTTCGGGGGTTACGCCCTTCTGCTCAAACTCAATGACATAGTTGCGACCACCGGTGAAGTCGATACCCTTGGACAGACCGCGCGTGCTGAGGAAGCCGATGGCTACCACGGCAGCGATGATGAAGGTGGTGACAGTTGCCTTCGATTTGCCCATGAAGTTGACGTGCGTGTTGGTCAGGAAGTTACGGCTCAACGAGGTGGTGAAGCTGAGGTTCAGCCACTTGTCTTTGTTGTGGAAGTGCTCGTAAACCATGCGCGTAATCCATACTGCGGTGAAGAAGGAGGCGCAGATGCCGATGCCCAACGTCATGGCGAAACCACGGATGGGGCCTGTACCGAAGTTGTAAAGGATAACGGCAGTGATGATGGAGGTGAGGTTCGAGTCGAAGATGGCCGAGAAGGCGTTACCGTAGCCATCGGCGAGCGCAGTCTTGATGTTCTTGCCTGCACGAAGCTCTTCCTTCGTACGTTCGTAGATAAGCACGTTGGCATCCACGGCCATACCGAGAGCCAGCACCATACCGGCGATACCGCTCATGGTCAAGGCTGCCTGGAAGCTGACGAGCACGCCGAAGGTGAAGAAGAAGTTGAGCAACAGTGCCACATTGGCTACCATACCGGGGATGAAGCCGTAGAAGAGGCACATGAAGATCATCAAAAGCACGAATGCTACCACGCAGGCGGTGAAGCCGGCTTGGATGGAGGCGGCACCGAGGCTCGGACCTACGGTTTCTTCCTGCACAATCTTGGTGGGCGCAGGCATCTTACCGCTCTTGAGCACGTTGGCCAAGTCGCGCGTGTCGTCAGTGGTGAAGTGGCCGGAAATCTGGGAGTTGCCGCCGGTGATTTCGCTCTGAACGACGGGGGCGCTGTATACATAGCCGTCGAGCACGATGGCCACGCATTTCTTCAGGTTCTTCTTGGTGAGTGCAGCCCAGTCTCTGGAGCCGTTGGTCGTCATGGTCATGCTGACGATGGGCTGATGGTTCTGGTCGAAATCGTCTTTGGCATCGGCGATGACATCACCCTGCATGGAAGGTTGTCCGTTTACTTTGCGGAGCGCATAGAGTTCGAACACGTTGCCCTTCATGCCTTCTGCACTCTTCACGCCCCAAGCCAGCTGGAGGTCGGCGGGGAGCACGGCCTTGGCGGCTTCGCTGTTGATGCAGGCGTTGACGGCAGCGGTATCGGCTGCTACACAGTAACCTACGACGCATCCGTTGGGCGCCATGCCTTGCAGCTGCACGAGTTTGGAGAGCAGCGGGTGCTGGTTGGCGGTTTGCTGTGCGGGCTTGGCCTGTGCTTTGGTGGAGTCAGTGGCGGTGGAGTCGGCGGGTGCGTTTCCTTTGGCCAGACGGCTATCCAGCGATTGCAGGGCCGGATAAATTTCGTTCAGTGTGTATGTTTCCCAAAATTCGAGGTTGGCAGAACCTTGGAGCAGTTTACGTACGCGCTCCGGCTCCTTGATGCCCGGCATTTCGACCATGATTTGGCCAATCTGTCCTTTGCCTCTGAGGATTTGGATGTTCGGCTGGGCCACGCCAAAGCGGTCGATACGCGAGCGTACCACCTTGTTGGAGTTTTCCACGGCAGCGTTGACCTCTTCGGTGAGCACTTTCTTCACCTGGTCGTCGCTTGAGGTGTACGAGATGTTCTTCTCTTTCAGCTTGGAGGCGAAGATGCCGCCCAGCTTGTCGTTGCCGTTCTGCTGGCGATAGGTGGTAACGAAGGCTTCGACGAAGTCTACGTTGTCCTTTTTGGCCATTGCCAAGGCATCGCTGTATGCCTTCTTGAACTTGGCATCGTTGGCACTTTCTCCGGCCAGGTTTTTCACCACATCGGGCACGCTGACTTCCAGCACGACGTTCATGCCGCCCTTGAGGTCAAGTCCCAAGCCGATTTGCAGTTCCTCGCACTCCTTGAGCGTCTTCCAGTTGAGGTAAACCTTCTCGTTGCGCATGGAGTCTAAGTAGGCTGCGCCGTCTTTGCCTTGTGCCGTCAGCTCCTCGGCCTTCTTCTCGTACCGGTTGGTAACGAAGGAGAAGGAAAGGTAGAAGAGGCAAATCAAAGTCAGCAGCACTGCAATTACTTTAACAAATCCTTTGTTTTGCATTGTGTGATTGTAAGATTATTGTGTTTATTGATGTATTTTTTCGGGAAACACGAAGCGTACGGGCACAATGAATGCTACTGCACGCTTTTGAGCGTGCAAATATACGCGAATTTTTGAAAACGTAATGTATTTCAGTCTTTTTTATGGTTTAGGCGACGATTGTGTGCTGGATGTGCGCTGATAAATTGCGGATAATACGCTGATAATACGCTGATAATGTGCTGATAATGTGCGGATAATACGCTGATAATACGCTGATAATGTGCGGATAATGTGCGGATTTATATCGGGTGCTGAAGTACAAGGAAATGGCCGGCCCCGCCAGATGGAGGCCGGCCATTTGTCTGGAAAATTCGCTGCCCATGATTCCATGGGACGAAAGGGAAATCCATGAGCTGAAGGCTATTCCACGGAACTGAAGGCAGCAGCGTTGCGGCGTGTTCACTTCACCATCACCTTGCGCGACGTGCCGTCGGAATAGCGGATGATGTTCAGTCCGCGCTGCTGGCCCGAGAAGCGGCGG
>JALEYW010000037.1:0-4878 GCA_022773145.1 Bacteroidales bacterium | reverse complement strand
GAAATTCGGCGTACACCGTGCCAACGGTCCTGTCGCCGTTGAAAAACACCAACCCACACCCCGAACCAACGCACGCCGCGCCATCGAACAATCCCTGGCGGTTACTGAGAACGTATCCCCCGAGCCGGAAGTTCAGCAACCCGACGAGAAGTACATCACCCCCTCGCGCATCCGCAAGATAGTAGATGCGCGGTGGCAGTTGCGCTACAACGAGCTCGACAACAACATCGAACTGCGCGAACACGAAGGCGCGGCGGACTTCCGCCCCATGACCGACCGCCTGCACAATACCTTGGTCATGACCGTGCAGGAACAGTTGCCGCAGTGCTACCGCAGCTGGGTGGACTGCTACCTCTATTCCGAGGCCGTGCCCTCTTACCATCCCCTGCGCCAATACCTCAAGGAACTGCCGCAGTGGGACGGAACGGACCGCGTGGGACGGGTGGCCTCCATGGTCAGCGACGACCCGCTGTGGCACCTCGTGTTCCGCCGTTGGCTGCGCGCCATGGTGGCCGGCTGGATGCAGGCCGAAGGAGGACGCACCGCCTTTGTGAACCACTTAGCTCCCGTGCTGATTAGCGAACAGCAAGGCTTAGGCAAAAGCACCTTCTGCCGCTCGTTGCTACCCCCGGCCTTGCGCGCCTACTATACCGACAAGTTCGACCTCACTTCCGACAGTCATGCGGAGCGACAGTTGGGCTGCATGGCGTTGGTCAACATGGACGAGTTCGACCGTTACAGCGAGCGGCAGATGGGGGTGCTGAAAAACCTGATGCAGATGACGGAACTCAGTATGCGGCGACCCCACGGACGGAGCATGATGGTCGTGCCGCGCGTGGCGTCGTTCATCGGCACGAGCAATTTCGACGAACTGCTGACCGACCCTTCCGGTTCCCGCCGTTTCTATTGCCAGCTCGTGACGCACTACATCGGGGCCATTGCAGAGTCGCACGACCAGCTCTATGCCCAGTTGGTGGCCGAGATAGCCGCCGGCGAACCCGTGCTGTTCACCAAAGAGGAGGAGGCCGAAATCGAGCGGCACAACGCTTTGTACTACCGCGAAAGCCCCTTGGAGGCCGCCTTTGCCCAGTCGTTCCGTCTGCCTACGCCCGAGGAGCGCACGAAGGCCGAGTGGCTCTCCGCCACGGAGATATTCGAGCACCTGAAGCGCACTTCCTCGAAGGCATTGCAGGGCATCACCGCCATGCGCATGGGGAAAGTGCTCCGGATGTTGGGCGCAGAAAAACGGCATAGCCGTTTGGGTAACCGCTATGCCGTGGTGTATCAGTAAGGTGCGCGGGAAAAATGTTTACCGCTTGACGATGGCAGCGGCTCGTTCGAGCGCCACGTTGATGTTGGGGCAGATGTGGTCTTTGCCCAAGAGTTTGCAGAAACCGTTGTGCTCCAGCACGTTGTACACATTGGGCGTGACACCCGAAAGCACGATGTGCGTGCCCTCGCGGTGGCTCATTTCGCAGAGGTTCTGCAGGTTGTGGATGCCCGTGGAGTCAATGAACGGCACGCGGCGCATACGGATGACGCGCACCTTGGGGTGGTCGTTCATGTTGGCCATCAGTTCCTCAAACTTGTTGGCGATGCCGAAGAAGTAAGGACCGTTGATTTCGTAAACCTCCACGCCTTCGGGAATGATGAGGTGTTCCTCATGCACCACGGCATCGGTCTCATCGTTCGGGTCAATCTCGTCGGCAATCACCTTGATCTGGGTGGTTTCGGCCATGCGTCGCATGAAGAGCAGGCAGGCAACGAGCAAGCCCACTTCGATGGCCACGGTGAGGTCGAAGATGACGGTGAGGAAGAACGTCATGAAAAGCACGATGATGTCGCTCTTCGGGTTTTTCATCAGCTGCATGAAGGTGCGCCAGCCGCTCATGTTGTAGGAAACGATGACCAGCACACCGGCCAGGCACGACATGGGGATGTAGGCCGCCAAGGGCATGAGCACGAGGAAGATGACGAGCAATACGGCGGCGTGGATAATGCCGGCCACGGGGGTGCGTCCGCCGTTGTTGATGTTGGTCATGGTGCGGGCTATGGCTCCCGTACAGGGAATGCCGCCGAAGAGCGGCGTGCAGAGGTTGGCCACCCCCTGGCCTATGAGTTCTTGGTTGGAGTTGTGGTGGTCGCCGCACACACCGTCGGCTACGGTGGCAGACAGCAGCGACTCGATGGCTCCCAACACGGCTATCACCATCGCCGTGGGAAAGAGCCCCTTGACGCTCTCCCATGTGAGATTGGGCACTTGGATTTCGGGGATGGCGGCCTTGATTTCACCGAACTGGTCGCCGATGGTGGTGATGTGGAAACCGAGATCGGCGCGGTTCAGTCCCCAGGCAGCCAGGGTCATCAGGATGATGGCCACGAGCGAACCGGGAATTTTTTTCGACACCTTCGGGGTGAGGGCTATCACGGCGATGCTGAGCAGTCCCATGGCGGTGGTAATCCAATCTACCGAGTGGAAATTCTCAAAATAGACCACCCATTTCGACAGGAAATCACCCGGTAGCTTGCCGTCGATGGTCAGGCCGAATAGGTCCTTGATTTGGGTGGTGAAGATGGTGACGGCGATACCGCTCGTGAAGCCCACCACGATGGGGTAGGGGATGAACTTGATGATGGTGCCTAATCGGCAAACGCCCAACAGTATCAGGAAAACGCCGGCCAGCATGGTGGCAATCATCAGGCCCGGCAGTCCCAGGTCGGGGTTGCTCACAATGCCGTAAATGATGACAATGAATGCTCCCGTAGGGCCGCCAATCTGCACACGGCTGCCGCCCAGAGCCGACACCAGGAAACCACCGATGATGGCGGTGAGGATGCCTTGCGAAGGCGAAACGCCCGAGGCTATGCCGAAGGCAATGGCCAACGGGAGTGCCACGATGCCGACAATCAGGCCGGCCATAAGGTCGGCGGCAAACTTCTCTTTGTTGTAATGCCGCAGTTCGCTGACCATTCGCGGCGCAAAGTTGAAATTACTCATTCGCACTTGTATGTTAAGGTTATTTCTTTTTCTTTGCAAAATTAGTGCATTCTGTTTAAAAGTGCTACTTTATTGGCCTAAAGCTGCGACTTTCGTTAAAAAAGAAGTCGTTTTGTAAACACAAGTGGAATAATTACGCTTTCTATAAAGTTGGTGCCGGAATGTTTTCTGCCAGCAGGGCGGCGATGATGAGCAGGGCGAAGGTGAGCATGTTGCGCGAGGTGAAGCCGAGTATGCGGTTGAGGCTGCGCCCGTGGTGGATTTGTACCATCTTGCGCCAGGTGAGGTAGTGGGGCAGCAGGTAGAACAGGGGCAGGACGGCGGCCCACATGTGGCCATGGCAGGCGGTCAGTGCTACACAGACGTAGCCCGCCACACCTTGCAGCAGATAGAAGAGCGAGCCGAACTTTTCGCCGAACGCCACGATGAGGGTGTGCTTGCCGCTCACGGCATCCTGTTCGCGGTCGCGGTAGTTGTTGAGCACCAGCAGCGTGTCCGTCACCAGTCCGCAGGCCGCCGCCAGCCACCATACGGAGGGACTCAGGCTGCCGGCCTGCACGTAGTAGGTGCCGCAAACGGGCACGAAGCCGAAGAACACCCACACCAGCAGGTCGCCCAGTCCCAGATAGGACAGGAGCGTCGTGTAGAGAAAGGCGAACACCACGCAGAGCGCGCCCAGGGCTATCAGGGCGGTGCCGCCGTAGGGTATCAGGCACGCCCCGACGGAGCAGGCGGCCAAGAGCACCACCGCAATGCCCCCGCGCATGGCGCGCGGACTAATCCATCCTTGGGCACAGGCTCGTTCGGGACCCAGGCGGTCGGTGCGGTCGCTGCCTTTCAGGTAGTCGAAAAGGTCGTTGATGAAGTTGGCCGCCACTTGCATCAGGGCGGCAAAGAGTACGCAGTAAAGCGCGGGTTGCCAGCGGAAGCAACCTTCGGCATAGGCCAGGGCCGAGGCGGTGGCCACGGGGATGAGTGCCGCCGTGAGGGTCTTGGGACGGGCCGCCAATATCCAGTATTTCAGCATACGACGTTTATCAATGTATAATGTACAATGTAAATTAAATCATCATTCCGGCAGGAAATCCAGCAACATCGTCAGCGATTCCGGGTCCTTCCAGCTCCAGAAGCGGTTTTCCATCAGCACCTTGAACGGCTGTTGCTGTTCCTTCTTGATGGCCTTTTTGAAAGCCGTTTCGTTGGCGGGGAAGATGAAGCCTTTGGCACTGAAGTAATATTTGTCCTGCAAGGGAATGCCCAGGTCCTCGTCGCGCCGGTCCTGGTTCAGGTTCATGAACACGCCGCTGTCCTCCAGCTCGAAGAAGTCCAGTCCCGTGCCTCCCGACTCCTCCTCGCGGTAGCGCGCCATGTTCACTGTGGTCACGCAGAGCAGCGAGTTGTACCCCTTGCGGGCCACTACGCGCGCCATGGCGTTGTCTATCTTGACAAATTCCAGCGAGTCGCCGAACACCACCCCGAAGATGTTGTCCGTGTAAGCCCGCATGATTTTGTCATTCTCCATGTACATCAGCGAGGCATCTTTCAGATAGATGTTTACTTTCGCCTTGGCAAACCGGCCAAATGACTGTTTTACTTTTCCCTCCACAAATTCGGGAAAGAGGAAAATGCTTTTGCTGCGTTTCAGCATTTGCTGCTGCTGCGCCTGCACCGGGGTGACGCAGCACTGCAGGGCATATAACAGCATGATTAGATACTTTTTCATGTCAGCTTTTTTTGAGTAAGTAGGTGTTGAAAATTAGTTTATATCATGTGTGCTCTATTGGGATGCAGTTAGTTTCTTTTTTTGAGGGAGCATAGCGGGCTATGTGACCGAAAAAACAAGGAACTAAATGCGCCCAAGAGGGGACAGATGATATATG
>JALEYW010000033.1:0-19935 GCA_022773145.1 Bacteroidales bacterium | reverse complement strand
GAGCTGGATGCTGGATTTTTAGAGATGACATTTTGTAAGTGGAGGAAGGAGCATAGCGGGCTATGCGACTGACGTGACTTGCAAAAGGTCGCTCTAAAAAACAGCAGACGGCCGGAATAAGTAAAATCACTCATGGGGTATTCTTTAAAACCTAATTTATAGAACACCCCTAATATGCGCTTTTACGTAAGCATTCGAAAATATCCAACTTTCAGGATGCTTACGTTTCTGAGCATGCTCCAAATCCGTGTTAATTTTACAAATGCAACTTAAGGAACATGTTCTTGTTGAGAGAAGGTGTCGTCATAAAACATTATATTGACGACACCCTCTTTTTTGCCTATCCGAATGTCTGTTGCCGGATGGAAATCTATTATTACTGTCCGCTAAACCCTATGACCACACCTCTAACTTTCCGAAAGACAGAAGTGTGGCTTTCGGCTTATCATGGACAAGCCCCCTTTGTCAAAAAATAGACTCTTGAAGAGGTAATTCAGATACCTCGGCAAGCATATGGTTCAAGTCTGCGTCTGGTTGATTGAAGAATTTTTCAAGATTCAGGTAATACATAATATTACTGTCCGCTAAACTTTAGATGATATTTGAAAAAATAGGGCTGATTCCATTTGCAGGAGTCAGCCCCAAATGGTTATTTGGGTGTCGTCAAACAATCCATGAATAACCATGAGTAAAAGTAGCAATTTCTTCGGACAGCCGATATATGGTCAGTTGATAAAATCACTTGACCGCGAAAAAATAATTGAAATGAGCCGTAAACACGGTGGGGAGAAGTATGTCAAGAGCTTTGACGGATATACTCATCTGCTGACAATGCTTTATGCAGTGATTCTGAGATTTGATTCATTGCGTGAAATAGAGACATCCATGACTGCTGAGGTACGCAAACTGCATCATGTCGGCATTGAAACCGTGCCTAAACGCAGTACACTTTCTGATGCTTCATCTGACGCTGTTGTCCGTCAATGCGGAACCGGCTGTCGGGACGTGTCAGACAGAAGCGGTATGCTCATCGCTACACCCTGTCACGGGCATAGCCGGAGAAGCGTCTTACCGGAATGCGGCAAGGATGGCATCGGCGGTTTGCTGCATGGTTTCGGCTGAAAGCTGGAGTTTGGCTTTGCGGAAATCCATGTCGCCCTCCGACTGGAGGGGTACGAGATGGATGTGGGCGTGATTGACTTCAAGTCCGAGCACTGCCATGCCTACCTTGCGGCAGGGGAATGCCTGACGGATGGCGGCGGCGACGCGCTTGGCAAAGACAATCATGCGGGAGAGTTCTTCGTCGGTGAGGTCGAAGAAATAGTCCACTTCGCGCTTGGGCACTACGAGGGTGTGACCCTGGGCAAGGGGGTTGATGTCGAGAAAGGCGTAGAACTCGTCGTTCTCGGCACAACGGTAGGAGGGTATTTCGCCCTGAACGATTTTGGAGAAGATGGTCATTTCAATGTATAATGTAAAATGTATAATGAAGGCTACGCCGTTTATCAATGTATAATGTATAATGTATAATGAGGTCTGCCGACCGAGGTACAGGACGAAGCAGAACTGCCGCCCCCATTGGCGTAGCCTCATTATACATTTTACATTATACATTGTACATTAAGCTCAGCTTCCCACGGTGATGTTGAGTATTTCGAGCTGGATAGTGCCTTGGGGTATTTTGACATCGACTACTTCGCCCACCTTTTTGCCGAGGAGTCCTTGGGCAATAGGCGTCGTGCTGGAAATTTTCCCCTCGCGGAGGTTGGCTTCGCTTTCGCTGACGATGGTGTATTTCATCACCATGCCGTTCTTCACGTTTTTCATTTCGACGGTGGAAAGTATCTGCACGACATCGTTGCGGAGCTTGGTAGCATCGATGATTTTGGCCTCGGCAATGGCTGCCTTGAGGTTGTTGATTTTCATTTCGAGCATGCCCTGCGCTTCCTTGGCGGCATCGTATTCGCTATTTTCGGAGAGATCGCCTTTGTCGCGGGCCTCGGCGATGGCAGCGGAGGCGGCGGGGCGGTCAATCGTTTCCATGTGTCGGAGTTGGGCCACCATTTTATCGTAGCCCTCTTGGGTCATGTAAGCCATAATCGTAGATTAGAATATTGGATGCTTGTTAGTAATCTGTGTATAGGAAGATGCAATAAAAAAACCGAAAGAATTCCGGGGCGAACGTGTTCGGAATCCTTTCTGCTGCACCTTTAGTATTTGATTTCGTGGGCAAAGGTATGCCTTTATTTTGAATGGGCAAAAAAATGCAACGATTTCGTTAAGCCCAGGAGTTGTGCGGACAAGTCCGGGATTAGTTTTGCCAACTCCAGGACTTGTGCGGACAAGTCCTTGACTTGTGAAGAGGACTTCACGCGATGTCGGGCTGGACAAGCGAGGCGGTTCTGTCACGCTGAATATGCCGCCATCTGTTTTGAATCTGCCCTTTACGTGCGCGTATATACGTATTAAATTCCCCGAAAAAGCATTCACTTCCTTCACACAGAGCGTGTTTTCTCCTGATTTTCAGCGTTTTTAGTGTGAAGGGTTGGTCTTTAAAGCATTCACACGGGCGGTGAATGCCCGTGATGGGCGGAGGGAGCAAACCTTCACACAGGAAAACCGCCTCATAATCAAGAAGTAAACGATAGAAACATGAACGCGCGGCGTGAATGTTTGAAAAGGCAATGCTTCATACACTTTTCCGTTGGAAATCAGAAGGAAACATTCGGTATATGAATGATTGAATGATTTTTTTGAGGGCAAAAATGCGTATAGAGGAGTGTGAACAGGAGGGATGTTAATGGTGAATTGCTTCTTGAACTTTTTGCTTTGCACTCACCTTGCACTATATTTGCATCCAAGAACGATTTCGTTAAGCCAAAAGACCAAAGAGAGCTTGCTCGCTTTGGCTTGGCGAGAAATCGCACTTTTAAGAACCTATTTTAAACTGTTTTGCTATGTTGGCCGCACGGACGGTATTAGTTCTTTTGGGCAGCGTGTTGTTGGCCGAACTGCTGCAATGGGTTGTGGGGAATGTATCTCCTCAGGACCTGACTTTCCCGCTGAATTGGGCTTTGGCGGTGGCGGGGGTTGTGGCGCTCTGGGTGGCTCACCGGGAGTGGGGCGAACGTGCCTGGATGCGCGAGTTCCGATCCGTGGGCATGGCCTGCGCGTTGCTCACGCTCATCGGGCTGTGGTGCGTGGTGGGCGGCTTGCTCCCTCCGATGGGCGCGGAGAGCTTGGCGGGGCGTTTGGGGTGGCATGACTTTGCCACTTCGTGGCCTTTCGTTTGGCTGCTCGGCCTGCTGCTGGCGCATCTGGAATGTGTGATGCTCCACCGGCTGTCGGAACGGGGCGGGCGCAAAGGGGCTTTTCTGTGTGTTCACGGCGGGCTGTGGCTTGCGCTGACGGCGGGCATGGTGGGCAGTGCGGACTTTTCCGACCGAAGGGCGGTGGTGGGGCGCGATAAACCAACGCGCACTGCGTATGACCGCAGCGGACGGGAGAGCGCGTTGGCCTATACGCTGCAACTCCGGGAGTTCAAGGTGGATAGAAATCCAGCGAACGGCACGGTGGAACAGTATGAGGCGGAACTGGCGGTGGACGGGGAGCCGGTGAACCTGCGGGTGAACCATCCGTTTGCTGCCGGATTGGCGGAGGACCTTTACTTGGTGAGCTATGATACTTTGGCACCACAGCCACGGTACTGCATCGTGCAGGTGGTGCGGCAGCCCGCGAAATACCTGATGGTAGCGGGCATCGCGCTGCTGATGCTCGGGGTGGCATGGCGGTTGCTTCTTAGGTTATGAGTATTTAGGTTATGAGGTTATAAATTTACTATTTGAGTGGATGGTATTCAGGCGTTACAGTAGTTACTTGATAACCTTATAACCCCGGGAGCGAAGCGACCGTCAACTTATAAACTTCTATTGCATTATGACTTGGAACGTCTTTGCCTTTTTTGCTTTGCCGGCCATGCTCCTGGCTTTTAGCGGTGCTGTGTTCGCCCTGAAGAAAAGAACTGGGCGCAGCACGCTCGCCCTGTGGCTCACGGCGGGAGCGGTGGCGGTGTATGCGTGTTTCGTGGCGGGGCTGTGGCTGAGCTTGGAAAGGCCGCCCCTACGCACCCTGGGCGAAACGCGGCTGTGGTATTCGCTGTTCATGCTGGTGTCGGGGTGGTTGGTCTATTACCGATGGCATTACCGTTGGATTTTGCTCTTCTCCCTTGTGGTGGCGGCGGTGTTCATGGTCATTAATTTGCTGAAACCGGAATTGCATGACCAGACGCTGATGCCTGCCTTGCAGAGTGCCTGGTTTGTGCCTCATGTGACGGTGTATATGTTTTCTTATAGCCTGTTCGGCGTGGCTTTCCTGCTGGGCGTGGCGACGTTGTGGCAACACACGGGGCGTTTTCTGCCTGCGGCCGACCGGCTGGTGGGCATCGGCTTCTTTTTCCTGACGATGGGGATGCTGTCGGGCTGCCTGTGGGCCAAGCAGGCGTGGGGCAGCTACTGGAGCTGGGACCCCAAGGAGACGTGGGCCGCTGCGACATGGTGTGCCTATTTGGTGTATATCCACTTGCGACCCATGCGTGGTAGTCGCGAAGGGCAGAAGCACCGGATTACAGGCAGGGATGCGTGGGCCTGCGTGTGGCTCATCGCGGGGTTCCTGCTTTTGCAGATGTGCTGGTACGGCGTAAACTTTCTGCCGGGAGCCGCCGGCAGCATGCACAGCTATAGCTGACCACTGCGCTGGTAGCTGAGTGCGCCGGTGCGAATAAACGGATTTTCTTTTTCTACTAATTTCTCAATAACAAAGCCTATGAAAAAGTCAAGTAAAATTCTTCTGGGCGGAGCCGTAGTGCTCGTGGGACTGGCCGTCACTTACCGTGCGGTGAACCAGGCTCCCGATGCCACACTGCCGCCCGACAAGCAGATGGCTCAAATCGTGAACGACGGCGGTTGTGTATTCTGTCACACTGCTAATCCGGACCTGCCGTTCTACGCCTCTTTCCCCGTGGCCGAAACACTCATCACGAAGGATGTGGTGGAAGGCTACAAGGCCTTCGACATCGCTCCCATGATGCAGGCTCTTGCCGAAGGAACGGCTGTGAACGAAGTGGACCTGGCGAAAGTGGAGAAGTGCGTGGCGGACGGTACGATGCCGCTCATGCAGTACTATGTGGCGCATTGGGGCTCTTCACTCACCTCAACCAAAACGGACATGGTATTGGCTTGGGTAAAGCAGCACAGGGCGAAGTTCTATCCCAACGACTTGGCTGCCGAGGAGTTCAAGAACGAACCGGTGCGCCCCATCCCCGACTCGGTGGCTGTGGATGCCCGCAAGGTGGCACTGGGAGAGGCACTCTATCATGACACGCGGCTGTCGGGCGACGGTACGATTTCCTGTGCCACGTGCCATGGCATCAACACGGCCGGCGTGGACAACAAGCAGTATTCCGAAGGCATCAAGGGACAATTCGGCGGCGTGAACGCTCCGACATCGTTTAACGCTTGCTTCAATTTCGTGCAGTTCTGGGACGGACGTGCCGCTACGTTGGCCGACCAGGCCGCCGGTCCTCCGTTGAACCCCGTGGAAATGGGTTCGGTTTCGTTCGACGAGATTGCCGCCCGCCTGAATGCTGACGCTGCTTTCGCCGCGAAGTTCAAGGCAGTTTACCCCGAGGGGCTGAACGAGAAGACTATCACGGATGCTATTGCCGAATACGAGAAGACGCTCGTCACGCCGAATTCGCCCTTCGACCGCTATCTCAAAGGTGACAAGCAGGCGCTCACCGCTGAACAGGTGGAGGGCTACGCGCTCTTCAAGGAATACAACTGTGCTACCTGCCATGCGGGCGTGAACATGGGTGGCCTGTCGTATGAACTGATGGGTAAACGGGCTGACTACTTCAAGGACCGCGAAATCAATGCCAAGTCGGGACTGACGGATGCCGACAACGGACGCTGGGCACAAACGAAAGTGGAACGCGACCGTTATCGCTTCAAAACGCCGACGTTGCGCAATGTGGCGCTGACTTGGCCGTATTACCACGATGGCAGTGTGCCGACGCTCGACAAGGCGATTGACATGATGGCCCGCTACCAGGTGGGACGCGAAATGCCGGCTGCCGATGTGAAGAAGGTGCAGCTGTTCCTCGAAGCGCTCACCGGACAATACAAGGGTCAGACCTTGAAGAATGACAATAAGCAATGAATAATGAGGGCGTTCCTCTAATGCATAATGTAAAATGTATAATGAGGTCTGACGACCGACGTACAGGACGAAGCAAAACCGCCGCCCTCATCGGCGTAGCCTTCATTATACATTTTACATTATAACAATCTCTCTTTCATGGATCAGTCTTGGCGAAACATTCCTGTCAGTCAATTAGCCTTGCAGCTGGCGGGGCGAAAGGACATTGATGTGCCCCACGTGTTGCGGCAGGTGGAGGGATGGCAACGTTTGCGCCACAAGGTGCCAAGCTGGACTGAGGTAGAGGGGCTGGAATATCCACACCGCCTGGCACTGGAACAATGTTCGGGCGAGGCGGCGGCACGCTTTAAGGCTGAAATGGTGGAAGGGTTGCTCAAGGATGACGATACGCACGCGGGGCGCCCGCTTTCCATGGCTGACCTTACCGGGGGACTGGGCGTGGACTTCTCTTTCCTGGCACCGCTGTTCGAGGAGGCTACGTATGTGGAGCGACAAGAGGAGCTGTGCAGGCTGGCTCGGCATAATTTTCCGCTGCTCGGTCTGCCCAATGCCCGCATAGTGTGTGCCGATGCAGAGGATTATCTCCGGCAGATGCAACCCGTTGACCTCCTTTTCTTGGATCCGGCCCGACGCGACGGTGCGGGACGGAAGACGGTGCGCATGGAGGACTGTGAGCCCGACGTGTGCCATTTGCTACCTATCTTACTCCAAAAGGCGCACTACATTGTGCTGAAACTCTCGCCCATGCTCGATATTGCCGCTGCACTGGGGGCATTGGGCTGTGTGGAGCGAGTGGGGGTGGTCGGTGCCGGAGGCGAATGTAAAGACCTCGTGTTGCTGCTTTCTGCCAATGCCGCTTCTCCCGTCATCACCGTGCGCGAAGGCACGGAGACTTTCGTCTTTACCCCACAGCAGGAGGCAGAGGCCACACCGCACTACGCCACCGAATGTGGCATGTATCTTTATGAACCCGGACCTGCACTGCTCAAAGCCGGGTGTTTCAAATTGCTCGCCATTCGTTTTGGCTTGCAGAAATTGCATCCTCACTCCCATTTATATACCGGAGACATTTACCTACCGCATTTCCCCGGCCGTCGTTTCCGAGTGGAAAGGGTGTTCGGTTTTGGTAAACAAGATTTGCGGCAGTTGCGCATGTGTGTTACTTGTGCCAACCTTACGGTCCGCAACTTTCCCGCCACAGTGGAAAAGTTGCGCGCTAAACTCAAGCTTCGCGATGGCGGTAGTGATTATCTCTTTGCTACCACACTCAACGACCAATCACACGTTCTCATACGCTGCGAAGCTGTATAATTCCATTTTTTTTGAAAAAAAGTGCCATGCTGCTGTAACTTTTTCCCATGCAGCCCGTCTACCATACAGAGAGTAGCACATGAAACAAATCGATTTTCGCCTTGACCTGCTTCCACTGAAGGATAAAATATACCGCACGGGATTGCGCATTACCCTCAACGCGCAAGAGGCGGAGGACCTCACGCAGGACACACTGCTACGGGTGTGGAGCAAACGCAACGATTTGCAGCAAATAGGCAGCTTGGAAGCGTATTGCTTGGCTGTGTGCCGCAATCTTGCCTTGGACAGAATGGCCAAATGCGAAAACGGAAATCTCTCGCTCGAAACGGAACAGACCGATGCGCTCGACACCGCACGGACGCCGCAAGAGCAGATGGAACACGAGGAAGAACTGAAACGAGTTCACCAACTCTTTAACCGTTTGCCGGAAAAATACCGCACTGCTCTCCAACTGCGCGACATCGAAGGTATGACTTACCAACAGGCCGCCGAAGCCATGGGCATGACGGAAGACCACTTTAGAGTAACGCTTCATCGCGCAAGGAAAACCTTACGCACTGAATACGAAAATAACGATTGCTATGGACTATAAGTATATAGAACAACTCTTGGAACGCTATTGGGAATGCCAAACCTCGCCCGAGGAGGAGCAGATACTCAAAGCTTTCTTCAGCCAGCCCAATATCCCGAAAAAGTTGGCACGCTATAAGGGCCTGTTCGTATATGAAACAGAACAAGCTCGCATCTCTTTGGGCGACGACTTTGACCGCCGTATGCTGCAGGCCATAGGTTCTGAGCAACCTTCCAATCCGGAACTTAAAGTAGTGAAGGTGGAACATATCACCCTCATGCGTCGACTCCGCCCTCTCTATCATGCCGCAGCAGCTGTGGCCATTGTTACCTTGCTGGGTACGGCCGCACAACACTCGTTCCAGCCCGAGAGCTCAACGGCCGACCCTGCGGGATGGGACTACAATCAGTCGGCTTACAAAGACTCTTATCAAGACCCGCAAAAGGCGTATGAAGAAGGCATGAAGGCTTTGGACCTCTTCAAACAGGGACCGAAAACTGCGGTTGCCGACTCCGCCGGACTAAAGGATAATCCCCAATAACAAAGCTTTGTTCCCGCTCCATGAAACACCTTATATGTATCCTCATGGCCGCCTTGATGGCAATGGCCGCCCGGGGGCAGAAAGAACAAGACTTTGCATCGCGCTATATGGCTCTCTATGCACAAGGTACTTCCTTGGAATGCACTACGGTCAGTCCTCTCATGATGGAAAAGCTCCTTAAACTCCCATCGGTCGAGGAAGATTCCTCTACAAAAAGGGTTTTGGCGCAGCTCAAGTCCATACGCATGGTAACCAATGCCAATCCGGCAGAAACAACGCTCCTCTACGAAAATGCACTGAAGCTGGCCAGGCAAAATCCTAAGCGTTACAGGCTTCAGGCTGAAGAGGAGGAGAAGAAAATCTACGTTCGCCGACGAGGACGTCTCATCGTGGAAATGGTATTGCTCATGAAACATGATGCCCGGTTGAACCTCATTAACCTCACGGGAAACATGAACGAAGATTTCCTTCAACAGCTGTCCGGTAGCTGAGAGCAAACCGTCCTATCAGTTGAACAAGAAGATGAACCTATCCATATCGGTCTTGAAACGCAAGGCTACCCTTTAAGTAAAACAATGCTGCTTTAAAACAATCAATTTCGCCAAGGCTTGCCCTTCATCCTTTTCGTCAAGGTTGCTCGCGCACAGCTCAGGTTTCAGTTTCCTCCGTAAGTCCGGTCCGGTGGGGCACGGCAAACAAGATAAACAGGGAAGTAGCCTCCGGGTCGCTTCCCTTTATCTTTTGGACGCTCGGCATGGATATTGTCTAACGGGTGAAAATCCTTGCTACCCAATAATAGCTGGAAGGCCATAACTTAAGTCAGAAAACCATCGTGAGATGGAACCCGAAGCAAACATTAGACGGTGGAGGTTTTGCTATTATGATGAATATCTGTTAAGCCGAAAATAGTTTTTTTATAATAAAGAAATTAAATAGAAGACCGAGGAAAGAACTCGATTCCCCAACACCAATAAAAGAGTTCCAAATCTACCGTCAGAGAGAAATGCCACAATTAGAAAGTGACTTTGACTGAATAATGAAGCAACTGCCGAAAAATGACATTACCTTTGCATAAGATAGGCGGCTCGGCAATCTAAGCAAGCTTATTGCGCTCGCCTTGCAACTATCTTTGCCGTCAACATTACCAAACCAACAAGCTGAAATATGAGAAAGATGAGCAGAATGGCTGCATTCCTTGTCGCACTGGCCCTTTCCTGGAACGGGAAAGCCGGGGCGCAGAATGCCGATTTCCATGTCGTGCCCCTGCCCAAGGAGGTCAGGGCTACGCAAGCCGGGAATTTTGAACTGAGCGAGAAAACCCTTATCAGTTATCCGCAGGGCGACAAATCGCTGAAACGCCATGCAGAGTACCTGGCCCAATTCATTGAGGAAGCCACGGGGCTCAAGCTGACGCTTACCACGGTTCCCGTGCAGCGCAACTGCATCCGTCTGTCGACGGCACTGAAGAAGAGCAATCCGGAGGCATACCTCATCCGCGTCAACAGCGAGATTGTGCTGATTGACGGCGCGTCGACAGCGGGCCTCTTCTACGGCATCCAGACTTTCCGCAAGGCCCTGCCCGTGGGCACGGTGCAGCGCGTGGTGGTGCCCGGCACGGAGGTCAGCGACCAGCCCCGCTTTGCCTATCGCGGTGCCCACCTCGACGTGTCGCGCCACTTCGTCAGCGTCGACTCCGTCTGCCGCTTCATCGATATGCTGGCCCTACACAACATCAACCGTTTCCATTGGCACCTCACCGACGACCAAGGCTGGAGGGTGGAGATAAAGAAATACCCCCTGCTCACCAAAATCGGCTCGCGCCGCTCTGAAACCGTCATTGGCCACAACACCGGCAAGTACGACGGCAAGCCCTACGGAGGTTTCTATACCCAGAAGGAAATACGGCAGGTGGTGCAGTACGCCGCCGACCGCCACATTACCATCATTCCCGAGATTGATATGCCCGGCCATATGCAGGCTGCACTGGCGGCCTATCCCGAGCTGGGCTGTACGGGAGGCCCTTATGAAGTGTGGAAGATGTGGGGCGTTTCGGAACACGTGCTCTGTGCCGGCAACGACAAAACCCTCCGTTTCATCGAGGATGTGCTGGCAGAAATCGTGAAGCTCTTCCCCTCGGAGTACATCCACGTGGGCGGCGACGAATGTCCCAAGACACAGTGGGAACAGTGTGCCAAATGCCAGGCCCGCATCAAGGCCGAGCACCTGGAGGCCGACGGCAAGCACAGTGCCGAGGAACGGCTGCAGAGCTACGTCATCCACCATGCCGAGGAGTTCCTGCGCAAGCAGGGCCGTCGCATGATCGGGTGGGACGAAATCCTGGAGGGCGGACTCGCACCCGGTGCCACCGTCATGTCGTGGCGCGGCGAAGGCGGGGGCATTGAGGCCGCCCGGCAGCAGCACGATGTCATCATGACCCCCAACACCTACATGTACTTCGACTACTACCAGAGCGACATGCCGCAGTATGAGCCCGAAGCCATCGGCGGCTACGTGCCCATCGAGCGCGTCTACGGCTACGAGCCGGTGCCCGCCGTGCTCCGTCCCGAGGAGCGTAAATATATCATCGGCGTGCAGGCCAATTGCTGGGCAGAATATCTCAAGAGCTACCGTCAGGTGGAGTATATGGAACTGCCGCGCATGGCAGCATTGAGCGAAGTGCAGTGGTGCAATCCCGAGCAGAAGAACTATGAGGCGTTCGTGCAGCGGTTGCAAAGGCTGGTCAGTGTCTACCGTCTCAAAGGCTACAACTACGCCAAGGTGATCTACCGTGTCAAGTCCGGCTTCCGTGTCGACACTGTGCAGCACGCCGTGGTGGCCACGCTCTCCACCATCGATGATGCACCGGTTTATTACACCTTGGACGGTACAGCGCCCACCACCGCCTCGCCACGTTACGAAGGCCCGCTGCGGTTGACGCAAAGCGGCACGTTGCGCGCCGTGGCCGTAAGGGGAGGGGAGGTGACGCCCGAGGTGAGCGAGACCTTCACTTTCAGCCGTTCCACTGCCTGCCCCATCCGTTTGCTCAGCGCGCCCCACGGCAGTTACACCTTTGCCGGAGCGCAGGTGCTGAACGACGGACGCCAGGGACGCTCCACCAACTACCGCACGGGCGAGTGGCTGGGCTTCTGCGAAGGCGACCTCGAAGCGGAGATAGACCTGGGCCGCCCCACCCAGATAAGCAGCGTCACCATCCGCACCTGTGTGGAGAAGGGCGACTGGATATTCGATGCGCGGAGTCTCGAAGTGTACGGTTCGTCCGACGGCACGACCTTCACCCCCTTGGCTTCCGAAACCTACGCGCCGCTCACGCGCGACGATGCCAACCGCATCTACACCCACCGGTTGGACTTCGCGCCGGCCACGGTGCGCTATGTCCGGGTGAAGGCCGTTTCGGAAAAACAGTTGCCCGAGTGGCACAGCGGTGCCGGTCACCCCGCCTTCCTCTTTGTCGACGAGGTGCAGGTGAATTGACGCTTGCGCTTTCGACTTTTTTCCGGAATTTTACCGGACACCCCAATTTCCGAAATATCCCGCCCTTTCCGGGCAGACACAATGAACGCCCCACGTGCCGCGAGCACGTGGGGCGTTGGTATTCCGGTAAGAGTAGGGAGAGGGTAGGGGGGAAGGGTTATTCCTTTTTCCTCTTTGGTTGTCAATTTCTGCAAGCGGAGCGTGCGTTTTCTGAACAGGGCGGGCTTTTACAACGGGCAGGATGTGTTTCCCATATGCAACAACCGGCACGCCACCCAAGGCGTGCCGGTTGCAGAAGAGTATAGGATTTGTGCGGTTAGGGTGGTTCTAATAATTCTGATGCGGAGGTTTGCGCCCTATCGGAAGTGGATTTTTGTAAGTAGGCGAAAGAGCATAGCGGGCTATGTGACTGAACCTACTTACAAAAAGACGCTTTCGAGAGGGTGCAAAGCAACCATCAGAATATAAGAATATATAAATCAGAATTTTTAGAACCACCCTTATTTCTTTTTGGTATTGAAATGGTAAATGACGTGGAACATCACGAAGCGTTGCACACAGTTATACCAGTTGTTGCTGGTGTATTCGGCACGGGCCCAGGCGTAGGAACGGCTGCGCTGGTTGAGAATGTCTGAGGCTTCGAGCTTCAGGGTGAGCTGTTTGCCTGGCAGCAGCCGCTTGGCCACCGAGGCTGTCCAGATGGTGCGCCAGGGGGTGTAGTTGGCCGAGGCTAAGGCATATTGGTAGTTCGCTTCGACCGAGGATTTTATTTCCCAATCGCCCGGGAAGGTATATTGCAGCGAGGTGAGAAAATGGTGTGAAGTTTTGCCGGTGGAGGTGGCGGAGACTAAGGGGCTGCGTTGCCGGATGAGCACATTGTAGTAGTTGAAAGTGCCGAAGAACTGGCCGGTGCGGGCTTGAAGCGTGGTTTTGGTGTAGAGCAGGTGCTGATGGTTGGTGTAGCGGAAAGGTTCACCCGCCGTGGTCTGAGCAAAGTTGGGCTCGTGCATGTAGTCGTAAGATACACTGACGGACCAGTTGAACTGCTGCTGCTTGTCGAGCGGCATGCCGAAGTACACGCGGGCCGTGCCGTTCCAGCGGCCATTGACGGTGGTGAGCCGGGTGGTGGTGATGCCGGTGACGGGGTCGTAGGTGGAGCGCGACACCGTATGGCCCAGCCATTGGTTCCAGTTGAGGTCAATGGAGAACATTTTGCCGTTCTTCAGGTTTCCCGTGTAGAAGATGCCCACGCTCTGCTGCTCAAGGCGGGGCAGATGGCCGGCGGCGAGCTGCACGTGGAGCGGGTCAGAGAGGTCTGGAATGTTGATTTGCAGGTCAAGCTGCTGCGGCTGCGTGGAATAGCTGTATTGCAGGTCGAAATTGCCCATGGAGTCCGTTTCGTAGCGCAGCTGGGCAAAGAGGTGGTAGTCCGTGGCGTGGCGCGAGAGGATTTGCGGTTCGTAGTCGCCCTTGCGGTAATCCATGAAGTCATAGCAGAAATTCCACGTGCTGCGCACCGAGGCGTAGAGGTGCTTCGACTTGTATTGCAGGTAGCCTTCGGCCTTGTGCCTATGCGTTTTTTTCAGCGAATTCACCGTCGTTTCCGCCTCGCGGGCCAGCATCCGCCAGTCCTCCTCCGTGGGCAGGGTGCCGTAGTGCGCCAGGTAGCTGTCGTAGTCGGCAAACACGCCGCCCATCCTGTCAAGCAGGAAGCCCTGCGCGTCGGACTGTCTGCGCGAGTTGGCGAAACTGTAGCTCAGGCGCAGCGTCTGCAGCACGGGTAGGGGAATGTTGAGGTCGGCGGATACTTGCTGCTCACGGACGGAGGATTCCTTCTCGTTGTAGCGGTTGAGGAGGGTGGGCTGCGGCGTGGCGGAGGGTTGGAAATAGCGGTAGCCGTTGAGCGCGTGGGCCTGTGTGTCGTTGTGCTGGTCGTTAAGTAGGTGGTTGATGGAGATGCGCCAGTTGTTTTCGGTGAGCCGTTGGGTCAGGAAAAAGGTGTGGTAATAAGCGTTGGAGGAGAGGGTGGAGGCAGTTTCCGCCTGCCAGAGTGTGACGGCCTCCCCTGCAGGCCACCCTTCGGCACCGCTTTGGCGGAGCAGGCCGATGGGGTCATTGGCGAGGGAGAACACGTTGGCGTTCCACTGTCCCGTGGCCTGGGCCTTGCGCCCTCGAGTGGAGGTGTGTGAGAACCAGGGACGAAACTCCAGGTGTGTCGTGACGGTGGGCTTCCACGTCAGGGAAATCCTGGCTGCCGTGATTTCCTCGCAGTTGCGGTCGTGCCCGTTGGAGGCTTCGTAGCGGCTCCCCTCGTCCAGGAAGTATTGTTTGTTTTCGCGGCTGCGGTCGTTGTGCTTGCGGTAGTCCCAGGTGGCGTGGCCGTCAATTTTCACAAACCCTTTACCTTCCTCTTCCTCGCGGTTCTTGAACATGAAGGTGGCGCCGGGGCGTTTGTAGGAGGTTTTGCCAGGCGAGCTGCCAGAGCCGTTGTCCTCCCAGCCGCCGCTGTTGTCGACCGACTGGTATTCGCCCGTGTTGGTCAGGCCGGTGTAGAGACTGATGCGGGAGAGTGCACTGAAGGTGTTGGCAAAGCCGCGCACGCGGTAGTAGTCGTTGGTGGCATAGCCCATGTCCACGTTTCCGGCCCAGGCGTTGAGGTAGTTTTTGCGCAGTTCCACGTTGACCACCTGTTCGCGCTGGCCGTCGTCAATGCCCGTTACTTTCGCCTGGTCCGTGAGACTTTCATAGGCTTTCACCGTCTTCACCATGTAGGCCGGCAGCTGTTCGAGTGCCGTTTTCGTGTCGTCGCGCATGAAATCCGTTCCGTTCACCATCAGGCGGTCCACCTTTTTGCCTTTGAAGTAGAGCACCCCGTCGCGCAGTTCCAGACCCGGCATTTTGTTGATGACATCGTTGAGCATATCGCCCTGCGTGGCAAGCAGTGCGTTCATGTCGTAGACCACGGTGTCTTTTTTGTTGGTGAAGACGAGGCGAGTGGTGGTGGCTGTGGCTTCGCCGAGCTGGCGGGCTATGGTGTCGGTGCTGAGGCTGTCGGTCTGTTGCGCCCGGAGTTGCATGGGCAAGAGTGTAATCAGCGGTAGGACGAAAAGCAGTTTCTTGTTCATGGAAAAAGGTTTGTTGGGGTTATCGTGATTTGATAACGCATGAACAAGGGGAAGTGCAACAGATGATAAAGGATAAGGTTATAAAAAATTAGGTTATGAGAGATAAGGTTATGAGGTTATAATATTACTATTTGAGCGGGCGATGTTCAGGCGTTACAGTAGTAACTTTATAACCTTATAACCTCATAACCTTATAACCAAGTTACTCAGTAACTTTATAACCTGGGGAGCGAAGTGACCATAACCTAATAACCTCATAAGCTGAGTTGCGCAAAACGCAACTCAGCTTATGGAAACACTTTGAACTCGTAGCCTTGCGAGCGCAGCCACTCGATAGCGCGGGGCAGGGCGTAGAGCAGTTTGTCGTGGCTTTTGAGCGAATCGTGGAAAGTGATGATGCTGCCGGGGCGGGCATAGCGCCGCACGTTGAGCAGCACGTCACGGCCATTGAGGCGTGTGGAGTAGTCGCGGGTGACGAGGTCCCACATCACCACGCGGTAACGCTGCTTCACTATGATATACTGTTCCCACTTCATCCAGCCGTGTGGCGGTCGGAAGAGGTCTGTGTGCAGGTACTCGTTGGCCTTGTCCACGTTGCGCACATACGACCGTATGCCGTGTCGCAGTCCGCCGATGTGGTTGAAGGTGTGGTTACCCAGTCGGTGTCCCTGTGCCTTTACCATCTCAAATTCCTTGGGATGCTTACGTATGTTGTCGCCCACCATGAAGAAGGTGGCCTTGATGCCGTAGTGCGCCAACACCTCCAGCACCCAAGGCGTAACCTCGGGGATCGGGCCGTCGTCAAAGGTAAGGTAAACAGCGCGCTCCTCCGGATTCATGCGCCACAAGGCGTGGGGATAAAGCCAGCGGAGGAACTTCGCAGGTTGTTCGATAATCACGGGATAAAGTGTTTGGATATATTGAACAGAATAGATGATGGAGAGGCAGCCCTGTCACGGGTGTTGCCTGGAGAGGAGTTCTTTACTCTTCGTCTCCACGTTTTGAACTCATCATCAAAAAAGGGCGTAGCCGGGAAGCTCAATCACACCGGGATGAGGGTGAAAAACGCTTCCCAGCTACGCCCATGTTAATCTGTGCGCTTATTGCATTTGTTGCTGGTATACTTCAAGGCCCAACTGGAAGGCTTCGGTATGTCCGGCCTGCTCTATGCGTTTATCATATTGCGCAACCTGCGGATCGTTTACCGACCTCAGCGCATGCGAAGCCTCGATGGTACTCGTCACTAAGTAGTAGCAAGTGCGCATATAGGTTTGTACGCGGTCCGAGCCCAGCGAGTTGAGATATGTCAGGTACTGGAAGTTGTAGTCCAGCACAGCTTTGGCCACCTTGGCCGCCTCCTTTTTGTTGCCCGCTTCGGCCAAGAGCGAAGCCAGCTGCGAGTCGTCATCCGTGTAGGGGACGGTGGTGGAAGGCAGTTCTTTCAAACATTTTTGCAGCACCTTGGTGGCTTTGTCCTTCTCGCCCTTTTGCAGCAGGCTGTTGGCCAGCATGAGGAACATCCGGCGGTGTGTCTGGCACATGCGCATCACCGTTTCGTCGAGGTAGATGCCCGGCGTGTTCACTGCGCCGTATTTGAAGCGCGTCATCATGTTGCGGTACATCGTGTCGCTGTCAATCATGCCCATGCCGCCGAAGTCGAACGGCGTGATGCGGTAAGCCAAACCTTCAAGCACTAAGTAGTTCTCCAGTCCGGCATAGTTTCCTGCGCCCAGCGTCACGCTCATGTACATCGGGCGTTTCCAGTCGGCATGGGCCAGCATTTCGTAAATCATGAGGTCCGAGCGATAGAGTCCGCCTTGTTTTTCGTAGGCGTTTCGGAGCGAGATGACCATCTTGTCGGGAATGTTTTCCGGTCCGAGGGGCAGGAACATGCCGCTTTCGATGACCGCCTGCTTGTTCACGCTGATAACCACCGAGTCGGTGGGGATGTAACCGCCGCGTTCCTTCTTGGCGTAGTGGTCAATGATGTACGACATCTCGTAGGGGTCCACGTTCGGGTTCTCCTTTTTGATGCGGTCGAGTTCCTCTCTGCCTTCCGGCTTGATGGGGTAGTAAGTGTGCTTGCCGTTGTCCACGTAGTAGAAGCGTTCCCAGGTGATGGGCAGAGCCGGCGAGTCGTAGGCCGGTCGGCGCATCTGGTCTGTGTACCAGTCGGTCTGCAGATAGGACAGGTTGCACACGCGGGCATCGGTACGGTTGCCCTCCACTTCCTGGTTATACCAAAGCGGGAAGGTGTCGTTGTCGCCGTTGGTAAAGATGATGGGGTTGCCCTTTGCGGGGAGCGTGTTCAGGTAGTTCAGGCCGAAGTCGCGGCAGGCGAAGCGGTCGGAACGGTCGTGGTCGTCCCACGTCTGGCTCACCATCTGCAGCGGCACGAGGATACCGATGAACGAAGCCAGAGCGGCGGCGATGGCCGGTTTCTGCTTCAGGATTTTCTCCAGTCCCTTGGCAATGGCGGCCACGCCGAGGCCAATCCAGATGGCAAAGGCATAGAATGAGCCGGCATAGGCATAGTCGCGTTCACGCGGCTGGCTCGGTGTCTGGTTCAGGTAGAGCACGATGGCCAAGCCCGTCATGAAGAAGAGGAAGAACACCACCCAGAACTGGCGGATGCCCTTCTCGCCACGATAGGCTTGCCAGAATAGACCGATAAGACCCAGCAGCAAAGGCAGACAGTAGAACACGTTGTGCCCCTTGTTCTCGCGCAGCGACTGGGGCAGGAGGCTTTGGTCGCCATAGAGCGCGTTGTCTATGAAAGAGAAGCCTGTAATCCAGTTGCCGTGTTCCAGTTCGCCCTGGCTTTGCAGGTCGTTTTGTCGTCCGGCGAAGTTCCACATGAAGTAACGCCAGTACATGAAGTTCACTTGATATGACAGGAAGAAGCGCAGGTTTTCCCACTGTGTAGGCATTTCTCCGGTCATTTCGTAGCCCTCCGGTGTGGTGAAGACGACGGGTCTCATGTCGATGCTGCCCATCCATTGCTCATACTTCCCGGCGTGGCCTGCGCTCCACATGCGCGGGAAGAGCATGGTCAGTCCGCCCGGGTACTTTACGCCCGTTGTTTCTTCAATTTCCTCGTAGCGGTCCGGTTCGTTGGCATCGGCCTTCTCGCGGCGTTGCGTACGCATGCTGCGTTTGTACTCAATGGCACCGGCCGAATAAGCCTGTTCCTGCGAGCAATAAGCTTCGCCCTTGAAGAGGGGGTACGAACCGTATTGTTCGCGGCTCATGTAGGAGCCGAGGGTGAAGATGTCCTCCGGAGAGTTCTGGTCCATCGGCGTATTCTGCGTGGAGCGGATCACGATGACGGCATACGAAGAGTAGCCTATCATCAGCATCAGCATACACAGCAGCGAGGTGTTGAGGAAACGCTTGCGCAGCACGTAGTTGCCGTTCTTGTCCTTCAACTGCAACACGAATCCCAGCACGCCCAGCACCACAAGGCCCAGCACGATAGAGAGAGCACCGTGGCCCATGAAGGGAATGCCGAGCAACGCCACGCTCAGGCCGTAAAGCAGCGTGGTACGATTGCGATTGTGCGTAGTGGTGCTCCAAATGGCGGCTAACACCACTGCAATCAGCACAATGATGTAAATGATAACGCCCGTGTTGAACGGCATGCCGAGGTCGTTCACAAAGAACCATTCAAACCATCCGCCCACCTTCACGATGCCGGGCACCACGCCGTAGAGCACGGCGGCCACGAGGAGCATGGAGATGGCCAGTGCCACCAACGAGCCCTTCAGGTTGGCATCGGGCTTACGCTTATAATAATATACCAGCGCGATGGCGGGCAGACAGAGCAAGTTGAGTAGGTGAACGCCGATGGAGAGGCCCGTGAGGTAGAAAATGAGCACTAACCAGCGGTCGGAGTGCGGCTCGTCGGCGTGTTCCTCCCATTTCAGGATGAGCCAGAACACCAGGGCGGTGAACATGGAGGAATAGGCGTACACCTCACCCTCGACAGCCGAGAACCAGAAGGTGTCACTCCACGTGTAGGCCAGCGCACCCGTCAGGCCGCAACCCATGATGAGCAGCGTCTGCGTCCACGTGGTCACTTTGCCGTCGTCGATGAGCAACATCCGCGCCAGATGGGTGATGGTCCAGAACAGGAACAGGATGCAGAGGGCCGAAAGCAGGGCCGACATGATGTTGACGCAGAAAGCCACCTTCGAGGGGTCGTCGGTGAACTGTGTGAAGAAATTGCCGGTGAGCATAAAGAACGGTGCGCCGGGGGGATGACCCACCTCCAGCTTGTAGGCCGTGGTGATGAACTCAGGGCAATCCCAAAAACTGGCCGTCGGCTCCACCGTCATGCAGTAGGTGAAGGCAGCGATGGCAAAGGTAATCCATCCCAAAAGGTTGTTTACCAGCTTGTACTGTTTCATGTGAGATATACGCGGTTTGTAGTTGTTATTAGTTTGTTTTCCTTTTGTGAGCCAAGAAGGCGCGGCAAAGTTAAATGTTTTTACTTAGATGCGCGCTTTTGCCTGATAATTAGTATTTCAAGTTATTGATGTCCGGTAAAAGTTCAAGGCCGTCAGGCTGCGCCCCGGAGGGGCAACAGCACACAGCCCAGGGCAAGCGACCGTAGGGAGCGACACCCTGGGTTATCCCGACGTTTGACCTTGTCGCCCCAACGGGTAGGGTGTTCAAAA
>JALEYW010000017.1:0-31511 GCA_022773145.1 Bacteroidales bacterium | reverse complement strand
CAAACTTGCTATTCTTCCGTTGGTATTGTTTATAATCCCATGCCCTTGCCTCTCCTAAGCGGTTCAACCGTCCTTTTAACGGATGAGAACAGCCTGCCAAACTGCTCCTTGAACCACTCTCCAATCACTTGCCCGTTAATGACAAGTGTATACTTTCAAGATAGAAGTGCAATTTTCTCGCCATGGCAGAGTATTCAAGCAAGCTTGAACTCTGCTCATTTGGCTTAACGAAATCGTTCTCCGCAGATGGATTGTATGAAAGACTGGATTGACGCGACACGGGCAGCGTGTATGTTGGTTATTTACCTTTTTCACGCCTACGTTTACTGCCAGCTGTTCGACGAACGGCTGATGGGGCTGATTTACGTGACCATCAATGTATTCGTGGTGGTGAGCGGCTATCTCTTTTACCAAAATCACGCAGCAGAGAACACGCGCCGGCTTTCACTGCGGACGGATGTGCGCCGCATATTGGAGCGGCTGGTATGGCCGAGCACGGTGTTCGCGACCGCGCTCTTCGTGCCGAAGATGTGGTTCAACCACACGGAGCCGCAGTGGGACGTGTTCTGCTACAATGTGCTGGGTGGCATGACGTTTTGGTTCACCTCGGCATTGGCCGTGGCGCAGTTGTTCTTCGCGCTGCTGTTTGCGATGAAGAAGCCCGGACGCGGGTGGCACGTGCTCGTGGTTGTGCCTTTCTTCCTGCTGGGCTTCTGGCGGCCGGGGCTGAGCGATTTTCCCTGGCGGTGGACAGACGGCCTGGAGTTTACGCTCTATTTCGCACTGGGCGGCTGTTACTTCATGCACGAAGCGCAGGCTAACCGGCTGATTCGCCGCCACCGTGTGGTGCTGACGGTGCTCTACGGCTTCATAGCGGCTGTGTACGCGCTGTACCCCACCCCATGGGTTTTCATGGTTTTCAACGTGGCGAGCTTCCCCGTGGCCATTGCCTGTATCCGACGCTTCAGCCGTCCGCACCGCGCCATCACGTTCGTGGGACGCAACAGTCTGGTGTTCTACCTGCTTTGTGGCCTGACACCGGCCGCCTTCGCCACCTTGCTGCGCCATACTTGCGGCATCCACGCCTGGACTCCCTGGGTGGTCTTTCCCTTGTCCTTCGCCACCTCGGCGGCGTTGACGTACGGGCTGAAGAGGTGCAAGATACGGTGGATGAGGCTGTGAGGCTATCTGTATAGGTTATGAGGGATTAGGTTATGAGGTTATAAAGTTACTGCTGTAACGCTTCAATACTATCCTCTCAAATAGTAATATTATAACCTCATAACCTAGCATCTACCTGGAAGTAGAAACCTGCCGCATAGAGCGAAAAGAAACACAGCCCGACAGCAATGAGTTTGTACACATTCCAACGCATGAGCTTGAGCCAGCCCAACGAGAAGAGGCAACCGGCCCACACGCCGGGCAACGACCATTGGTTGAGCCGCTCGTAGACGTGGTCGGCATAGTGCATCACTTCTTCATAATAGACCATCTCCAACACGTGCTCGCACGAGAAGAGGGCTTCGACCACGCCGATGAGCAGGATGATGGGCACCATGTGGCGGTAGCTCCAGATGGCGCGCTCGAAATAGGGCTGCGGATGGTACCACATACGTTGCAGGCAGACGGCCAGGGTGATGAGCGAGGTGCCGCAGACGAGGCGCAGATGGGCCGAATGCCACCAGTCGAGCCAGTCGCCATAGTTGAGCACATAGGCCACCTGCAAGCACAATACGGTCCACAACAACGCGCCGAACCAGTCGATGCCTTTGAGCGGCACTATCTGGGGCATGGCGTGGAAAGGACGGGTGAGCAGGCACTGCACGGCGAGCACGAAGAGCATGAGGCCGGAAATGAACCAGTGCATGAGGGTCCAATGGTACAGGAAGGCGAACTCCACCGCCAAATAGGCGGAGAACTCCATGGAGGTGAGCAGCACGATGTGGAGCAGGGGAAAGAATACGGCAAAGTCGCGCTTGGGGGTCATCCATAGCTGGATGTTGGACATACACTCGAACGTGCCCTGTATCTTGGCCATGCCGCACACGACGCAGACGGCCCACACCACAGGACGCGGCAGGGGCAAGAGCACCAGGAGGTTGCAGCCGATGATGACGGCGGCGGAGGCGCAGAGCAGGAACTTGTTGGAGAAATGGAACTTCATGCGGAACAGCACGGGAAAGTAGATGACCATGCCGATGAGCGTGGCATAGAGGCACATGAGCACGTCCTCGCGCATCCAGGCGTTCTGCCCTATCATCTGGTTCATCGCTCCGAGATACACTCCGCAGGAAAACTGGAAGCAGAAGGCCAACAGCACATAAATCCACGGACGGACGGCACGGGGCACGAAGTCGCGGTACATGGGCATGGCAAAAGGCGGCGGCGTAGCAGGCCCTGCCGCATGGGAAGGGTGATGGCTATTTGACATAGTTGTTTGATGTGGGGAGGCTTGATTGCGATAGATGGCTACAGATTTCGATAGATAGCAATAGATAACTATAGAGTACCATAGATTACTGTAGCTTTTTTCTGAGGAGCTAATACTTCACTTCGCATTCCGCGTTCATCCCGGCGCGGAGTTTCTTGGTCTGCGCATTCGGCAAGAGGCGGATGCGCACGGGAACGCGCTGCTCTACCTTGACAAAATTGCCGGTGGCGTTGTCCTGAGGAATGATGGAGAAGGCGGAGCCGGTGGCATCGCTGATGCGCTCCACCTCGCCCTCGAAAGTCACGTCGGGCAGGGCATCGACCGCCACGGAGACCTTGGCACCGGGGGCGATATGCTGCAACTGCGTTTCGCGATAGTTGGCCACAACCCAAAGGTCGGCGTTATCCACTATCTCCACCAATGTCTGTCCGGGATTGACGAGCTGCCCCACGTGGATGTCCTTGCGTCCGGTTACGCCATCGGCCGTGGCCACGATGACGGTGTACGAGAGGTTGAGCCGGGCCAGGTCGACAGCAGCCTGCGCCACCTTCACGCCGGCAGCGTTCTGGCTGAGGCGGTGTCCCTGCTCGCTGCGGGTGGAGGCAAGGGTGCGGAGCTGGCGCGACAGTTGTTCGTAGCGGGCCTGGGCCGAGAGGAAAGCGGTGTGGACGTTGTCATACTGCTGCTGCGTGACGGCTTCGTCCTGGAGGAGCTGGGCATAGCGCGCATCCTCGCGGCGGGCGTTCTCCATCTGCACGCGGGCTTCTTCGATACCGGCATCGGTAACGTGCATGGTGCTCTGGGTGGTGCTCATGCCCTGCGAGGTGGCCTGGCTGCCCGAACGGGCATTGGCAAGGTCGGCCTCAGCCTGGGCCAGACGCAGCCGGAACTCGCTGTCCTCAATGATGACGAGGGTATCGCCCTTATGGACGGGCTGGTACTCCTCGAAACGGATTTCCTTGACAAAGCCCTGCACGCGGGTGTTGACGGGGGTGATGTGCTGGCGAACGGTAGCGTTGTCGGTGAACTCCACTTGCCCGAAATGGACGAAATGATCTATCACAAGATAAGCTCCGCCGGCTAACAAAAGGAAGATGATGATATTGTAAACAATGCGTAAAACTGTAGTACGGGTCATAAGAAGATATGTATAAGGTGAGAAGATTTGGAGTGAATAGATTATGCTGTGCGCGGTCATCTTGCCATGTCACAAGTCGCCCACCGCGAACTTCAGGCGGTAGAGGCTGTAAAGGAGTTCGATACGGGCATCGGCCAAGGCCAGCTCGGCATCGAGCTTCATGGCGGCGGCATCGGTGAGATCGGTGATGAGTGCCAAGCCGTTCGCATAGCGTTTGCTCACCACATCGTAGTTTTCGAGCGCGAGCTGCACGCTCTTTTGGCGCGTTACAAGGGCGGTGCGGGCTGTGCCCAACTCGACGTAGGCGGCATGGACGGCATCGCCCACTTCTTCCAAGGCTACGCTGCGGCGATCCTGCGCCACAGCGGTGGCGAGACGGGCCTGGCGCAACTTGCGGTTGTTTTTGTAGAGCGAGGAGAAATTGTACGTCACGCCCACACCGACAAACCAATAGTTGATGTTCTTGTTGATGGGCGGCACCTCGGTGATGATGGGGCCGTCAAGATGATCTTCGGCCAACAGGGCAACGTGGGGCAACAGCTCCGCACGCTCCAGCTTCTCACGCGTTCGACTCATGTCGACGGCCAAGGCTGACTTTTGCAGGCCGGTGTGCCGCTGCAGGGCGAGCTGCTGCCAAGCGTCCTCGGCCTCGGCACACACGGCGACTTCGTCGAAAGCGGCATCTTCGAGCAGCGGCATCTGTACACTGTCCACGCCCAAAGCGGTGGCAAGGCGGCGCAGCACGATGTGCTCGCGGTCGGCCAGGGTGGTCTGGCCCAGCTCCATCTGCCGCAGCTGCAGTTCGTAGCGGGTAATATCGTTGCGCAACGAAACACCCTGTATCCTGCGCTTCTGCATCTGCTCCATCATCTGCCGCGCCAGCCGGGCGTTGGTGGCACAGACGATCTGCCCGTTGCGCAGGTTGTGCAGTTGCAGGAACAGGCCGGCAAGCAGGAAACGCACTTGCTGCGTGCCCTCCTCTGCCGACAGGCCAGCCATGCGGGCGTTCTGTCCGGCCAGCTCGACACCTGCCGTCAAGGCTCCGCCACTATAGACCACCTGCTGCGCCCGAAGCAGGTAGTTATTGCCGAAATGGGGCATGGGGGCGGAGGTGCTTTCGCCAAAGTGGCGGTTCCACAGCCGGGCATTGCCCAAATAGGAAAAGGAGACCTGCCCTGAAACGTCGGGCAACTTGGCCGCCTCGGCGGACCGCACGCCGGCTTCGGCCTCAACGACGGCAGACTGAAGGCTGCGGAGCGTGGCGTTGTGGCTGTCGGCCATGGTGTACAATGCTTGCAAGGCGTTTTTGAACTGAGGGGTTTGCGCCTGAACGGGCACGGCAAGCCCCACGACACTCCATACGAGGGAGGAAATGAACCTCTTTCGTGGTATCATAAAAAATGGAAATTAAGAAAAGAATATTTTGCGATTGGCTAACACGACGCCGAACCGCACCACACGCAGCGGCACGGAAACTTCTGTGAAAAGGAAAGGAAATCAAATCTGTACACAAACGCCCCAATGGTGGAACTTGTGTACCTTGTTTCTGACACGAACGAGAATAAAGAAGTACTTTGAGTACATAAAAAAGGGCTTTCTGAAGTGCCCCGACTCCATTGTCCGCCGCCTCTCTGCGGCGCGGGCTACTTGAAAACCGCTGCAAAAATAAGAAAAAATCGGCTATTTTTTTCTGCCGAAAAGGGATTTGTCCAAAAAGGCGGAGCCGGAACTTCGGAGTGCTGCCCATCACCCCGAAGTACAAATACAACACAAAAAAAGTGGAGGAGTTTATAAGTGCCACCCAGGGTCTGCCCCTTGGACTTGGCTTATAAACTCCTCCACTCGTCAAAAAAGTAATATCGAAAAGCCTTATGCCTTCACGCGGTTGAGGTAAGAACCATCGCGGGTGTCGACTTCAATAATCTCGCCCTCGTTGATGAAAAGGGGCACGCGCACTTCCACGCCGGTTTCGAGCTTGGCGGGCTTGGTGGTGTTGGTGGCGGTATCGCCTTTGAGGCCCGGCTCGGTGTAAACAATCTTGAGCTTTGTCTTCACGGGCATCTCGGCGAAGAGGATGGTTTCGGTGGAAGCGTCGCTCACCACTTCGCATACATCACCCTCCTTCATGTAGTCCACACCGGTGATAAGGTCGCGCTCGATAACCACATCGTCCCACGTTTCCTGGTTGAGGAAGTGATACTGGTCGCCCTCGGCATAAGAGAACTGGAAGGGACGACGCTCCACGCGCACATCCTCCAGGGCTTCGCCGATGTTGAAGCGGCGCTCAAGGACGCGGCCGCTCACTACGTCCTTCAGCGTGGTACGCATGATGGTGTTGCCTTTACCGGGCTTAACATGGAGAAAGTCGATGCAGAAGTAGAGCTTGCCGTCAAGGCGGATGCAAGTTCCCTTCTTGATGTCTTGTGATTTAATCATGGGTTTGTAATGTAAAGATTTTGATTTTTCGGCCGCAAAATTACGCCTTTTTTAGCAATTCCAAAAGGCCGGGCCGCGAAAATGCACGCTTTCGCTGTTATTGTGAACACTCAATACAGAAAATTTTGCATTTTCTTTGCCCTTAAACCGTGTTCCATTACTTTTGCCTCATGAAATATTCCTTTATTATCCCCGTTTACAACCGTCCCGACGAGGTGGACGAACTGCTGGAAAGCCTGTCACGGCAAACGCTGAAAGATTTTGAAGTGGTCGTGGTGGAAGACGGCTCCGGGGTGCCCTGCCGGTCGGTCGTCGAGAAGTATGCCGGCCAAATGCCTATACATTATTATTATAAGGAGAACTCCGGACCGGGACAAACGCGCAACTACGGCGTGGAACGGGCCGGAGGGGAATATATGCTGATACTGGACTCAGACGTTGTGCTGCCCGAAACCTATCTCGCTGCCGTGGATGCCGAGCTGCAAAACCGACCGTGCGATGCCTTCGGCGGCCCCGACCGGGCGCACCCTTCGTTCACACCGATGCAGAAGGCCATCAACTATGCCATGACTTCGTTCTTCACCACCGGCGGCATCCGGGGCGGTAAGAAGAAGTTGGACAAATTCTATCCGCGCTCCTTCAACATGGGTGTACGACGCGAGGTTTATCTGGCTTTGAACGGCTTCTCGAAAATGCGTTTTGGCGAGGACATCGACTTCTCCACACGCATCTTCAAAGGCGGCTACTCCTGCCGGCTGTTCCCTGAAGCCTGGGTGTGGCACAAACGGCGTACGGACCTGCGCAAGTTTTTCAAGCAGGTACACAATTCGGGCATTGCCCGCATCAATCTCACCAAGCGCCACCCGGGCACGCTCAAGCTGGTCCACCTGTTGCCCGCCGTGTTCACCTTGGGCTGCACGCTCTTGGTGGTGCTCTCGCCTTTGGCCGCACTTTTGGGCTGCCCGCATTGGTGGGTGTTGCTCCTCCCCCTCCTGCTGTTCGCCCTGCTGATATGCTGCGATGCAGCCATGCAGGAAAAAAATCTCGGAGTGGGCCTGCGCGCCGTAGCTGCCGCCTATGTGCAACTATTAGGCTACGGCAGCGGATTTATCCGGGCATGGTGGCAACGCTGTGTGCTGGGACGCGGCGAGTTTGACGCATTCCGCAAGAATTTCTACAAGTAAGCCTCTCCTTCTCCCCTCGCCCGCATTATGAAAATCAGCATTACCGAACTCAACGCAGAAGACCGCCCGCGCGAAAAGCTGGAGGCCCAAGGCCCGGCCGCCCTGAGCAAGGCGGAGCTGCTGGCCATCCTGATAGGGTCGGGCAATACGGAGGAAAATGCCGTGCAGCTGATGCAGCGCGTGATGAACGACTGCGACGGGAGTCTGGCCACGCTGGGCAACCGCAGCATCCGCGAGCTGTGCCAGTACAAAGGCATGGGGCCGGCCAAAGCCATCTCCGTTTTGGCGGCCTGCGAGCTGGGCAAACGGCGCATGGCGGAAAATCAAGAGGAAAAGCCTTGCTTCACTTCGTCCGACAGCATCTACCGCTACTTGGTGAGCCGCATGAAGTTTACTCCTGTGGAGGAGAGCTATGCCCTGCTGCTCAACCAACAGCTGCGCCTCATTGCCTGCAAGCTCATCAGCCGGGGCGGCATCACGGGTACGGTGGTCGACGTGCGCCTCATCCTCAAAGAGGCACTGCTCTGCGGTGCCACCAACCTGGTGCTCTGCCACAATCATCCCTCAGGCAACAAGAAGCCGAGCCGCGAAGACGACGCGCTGACGCTCAAGGTGAAGCAGGCCGCCAAGACCATGGACATCCGCCTGATTGACCACATTATCGTGACGGACAACGGCTATTTCAGCTACATGGACGAAGGGAAACTGTAACCATTTATTCTGCCATTTTCTTTTACACATATAATATATGACTCCCGAAGAAAAACTGAAGATAGAAGAGCGCATCGTAGAAGTGCTCAAAACCGTTTACGACCCCGAAATACCCGTAGACATCTACAACCTCGGCCTTATCTACCGCATCGAGCTGCAAGAGGACGGCCTGCTGGATGTCGACATGACGCTCACCGCGCCCAACTGCCCGGCGGCCGACTTCATCGTGGAAGACGTGCGCCTGAAGCTCGACGGCGTGGAGGGCGTGAAAGAGGCCCGGGTGAACCTCGTGTTCGAGCCCGAATGGGACAAAGACATGATGAGTGAAGAAGCCAAGTTGGAACTGGGCTTCATGTAACCTCATCACCCGCCGGCCGCACTTGTCCGGCGCCGGGTCCAATCATTTTTCTTCTATCCCACACATGAAAAATATCTATTTCCTCTCCGATGCCCACCTGGGCAGTCTGGCCATCCCCCACAGCCGCACGCAGGAACGCAGACTTACCAATTTTCTGGACAGCATCAAGCACAAGGCACACGCCGTTTACCTGTTGGGCGACATGTTCGACTTTTGGCACGAGTACCGCACGGTAGTCCCCAAGGGCTACACGCGCATTCTGGGGAAAATCAGCGAGCTGACGGACATGGGCGTGGAAGTCCACTACTTCTGCGGCAACCATGACCTGTGGCAACTGGACTATTTTGAAAAGGAGTGCGGCATGACCCTCCACCGCCACGCCACCACGGTGGAGCTGTACGGCCACACCTTCTTCCTGGCCCACGGCGACGGTTTGGGGTCGGACGACAAGAAATTCAAGTTCCTGCGCGCCCTTTTTCACAACGCCCTGTGCCAAAAGCTGTTTGCCTCCGTCCATCCCCGCTGGGGCATGGCCTTCGGGCTGGAATGGGCCCGCCGCTCGCGACTGAAGCGTGAAGACGGCAGCGAACCACCATACATGGGCGAGGACAAGGAAGAGCTGATAATCTTTGCCAAGAAGTACTTGCAGACGCATCCCGACATAAACTTCTTCCTGTTCGGCCACCGCCACATCGAGCTGGACCTGATGCTCACGCACACCACCCGGCTGCTCATCCTGGGCGACTGGATCACGCAGTTCACCTACGCCGTGTTCGACGGGGAACACATGTTCATGGAAAATTTTATTGAAGGCGAAAGCCAGCCTTGAGAAAAACAGCCTTTAGGTTGTAGCATTTCAAGCGCACTCATCGTCATAAGGATGCCGGGTGGTGCCACCGAGCACAGCCCGGCATTTATCATTCCTTATCAAATTTATTCCATCGTATGAAAAAGATTTATTGTTTACTGCTCGCCCTGCTCTGCCTCTGCGGCACCACGCGGGCACAACTGCTTTGGAAGGTCAGCGGCAAAGGATTGGAGCAGCCTTCTTACATCATGGGCACTTACCACCTGGCCAAAGTGGCCTTTGTCGACAGTGTGCCGGGACTTCGCGACGCACTCGCAGCGAGCGAACAAGTCTATGGCGAACTTGACATGCAGGCCCTTATGTCGAACCCTGAGCTATCGCTGCAGATGCAGCAGTACATGATGCTGCCCGAAGGCACCTCCCTCGACGGCTTGCTAACAGCCGAACAGTTGCAGAGGCTCAACGAGTTTCTGCGCAACCACATGGGTGCGGACCTCGAAAACCCCATGATGGCCCAACTGAAGCTGATAAAGCCCGCCGCCCTGCAGCAACAGCTGACCGTACTGCTCTGCCTGAAGCTGGAACAGGGCTTTAACCCGCAGGAACAGTTCGACACGTATTTCCAGAAAGTGGCTGCCGAGCAACACAAGGCGGTGGGCGGACTCGAACAGCCCGACTTCCAGTTCAACATCTTGTTCAACCAAGCATCGTTGGAGCGACAGGTCGAACAACTGATGTGTCTGGTTGACGACGCTGCCTACACACAGCAAATGTTGCAACGCATCATCAAAGCCTTCTATGCCCAGGACATGCAGGCGCTGCAACAGTTGAACGACGAGAAACGACACAACCAGTGTGACTCCACGCCGGCCGAAGAGGAAGCCCTCATCTACGGCCGAAACGCCAACTGGGCAGAGGCCCTGCCCGGCATCATGGAGCAAAAGCCCACCTTTGTGGCTGTGGGTGCGCTCCACCTGCCCGGCCCTCGCGGCCTGCTCCAGCTGCTCCGCGACAAGGGCTACACCGTAACACCCGTAACTGCTGCCCGGTAGACGATGACACACACGGAGGCTCACTCCACTTCTCCAACCCTTAACACCCGAAACATGACAGATACATTTCTCCGGGCGGAGCACATTGTGAAGCGATATGCCGCCCACACGGCCTTGAACGACGTGAGCATCGAAGTGCCGCGCGGCAAGGTATTCGGACTGCTGGGACCGAACGGCGCCGGCAAGACCACCCTCATCCGCATCATCAACCGCATCACCGCCCCCGACAGCGGCGAAGTCAGCTTCGACGGCCATCCTTTTGAGGCCGACGACGTGATGCACATCGGCTACCTGCCCGAAGAGCGCGGACTGTACAAGAAAATGAAAGTGGGCGAACAGGCCATCTACCTGGCGCAGCTCAAAGGGCTGTCGCACGCCGAGGCGAAGAAACGGCTCACCTACTGGTTCAACCAATTTGGCATCATGCCCTGGTGGGACAAGAAGCTGGAAGAACTCTCCAAGGGTATGCAGCAGAAAGTGCAGTTCATCATCACCATCCTCCACGAACCGCCCTTGCTCATCTTCGACGAACCGTTCTCCGGCTTCGACCCCGTGAACGCCGAGATGCTGAAACGCGAAATCCTCAACCTGCGCGACAAAGGACACACGGTGATTTTCTCCACCCACAACATGGCGTCGGTCGAAGAGGTGTGCGACGAAATCGCGCTCATCAACCACTCGCAGGTGGTGCTCTCCGGCCAGGTGGCAGAGGTGAAGGACCGTTTCCGCACCGGCCTCTACGAAGCCACCTCCACCGACGGCAGCCTGGCAGCCGCCGAAGGCCTGTTCTCCATTGAGAGCCACACGCAGGCCGGAGGGCTCCACTCCTATGTCCTCCACAAAGCCGATGAACTGACCAACTCCCAGCTCATTGCCGCAGTGGCAGATCGCATCGAACTACGCGCCATCAGCGAAAAGATGCCCACCATGCAGGAGATATTCCTCAAAGTCGTGTCACAAGCCTAAATCCTCACACCATGTCAAAGACACTTCTCATCATACGGCGCGAATTTCTCACGCGCGTCAAGAAAAAATCGTTTATCATCCTCACCATCCTCATGCCGTTCATCATGGCGGCCCTGGTGTTCGTGCCCATCTGGCTCTCCACCATCGAGGACAACGAACAGAAAGCGGTGGCCGTGGCCGACCAAACGGGCAAATACCTGCCCCTGTTCAAGGATGATGCCACCTACCGCTTCGAGCCTGTCGCCGACCCCGACAACCCGGCCTACTACGCTGACACCACGCGCTTTGAAGCGGTAATCCAAATCACGGCGGACCTCGTCAGCAACCCCAAGGCGGCCACCATCATCTCCAACAAGGAGGTTTCTGCCGGACTGCTCTCCTACACGGAGAACGTGCTCAACGAACAGGTGCGCCGCGACAAGCTGGCTGCCACCGGCATCAGCGGTCTGGACAAAATCATCAACGATATCCAGAGTGAAATCACCGTGCCCACCGTGAAGCGCAACGCCGAGGGCAAAGAGACCAGCTCCAACACGGGCATTGCCATGGCCGCCGGTTTCATCTTCACCTTCCTGATTTATATGTTCGTCATGTCCTACGGCGGCATGGTGATGCAGAGCGTGATGGAGGAGAAGACCAACCGCATTGTGGAACTGATGGTGAGCAGCGTGAAGCCCTTCCAGCTCATGATGGGCAAAATCATCGGCATCTCCCTCGTGGGCTTTGTGCAGCTGGCCATCTGGGGCATCATGCTCGCTCTTATCCTCACGGGAGCCTCGGCCCTGTTTGGCATCAATGCCGCCGAAGCCGGCATGGCCTCGCCAGCGGGCGGCATGGCCATGACTCCGGAAGTGGCAACGGCAGCAGCCGGGGGTGACAACGAGATACTGACCGCGCTCATCAACCTGCCCTATGCCGAGCTGGGCATCATGTTCGTGCTCTACTTCGTGGGCGGCTACCTGCTCTACGCCTCTTTCTTTGCGGCCGTGGGTGCATCGGTCAACGAGCAGGAAGACTCGTCGCAGTTCATGATGCCCGTAGTACTGATTATGGTATTCGGTCTTTATGCCGCTATGGGCAGCACGCAAAACACAAACGGCCCGCTGGCCTTCTGGGCATCCATGTTCCCCCTCACCTCCCCCATCGTGATGATGGTGCGCATTCCCTTCAGCGTTCCCCTGTGGGAGGAGCTGCTCTCGCTGGCCCTGCTCTACGCCACGTCCATCTTCTTTGTGTGGTTCAGCGCACGCATCTACCGCGTCGGCATCCTGATGTACGGAAAGAAACCTACACTGAAGGAAATGCTGAAATGGGTACGCTATAAATAAACATATAAGATTCGGAGGTTATGAGGGATTAGGTTATAAGGTTATAACGTTACTCAGTGCGGCAATTTATTTGAATAAGACAAGCTGCGCTCGGCAAAGAAAAGAACAAAGCATAGGATTTGCATTTCCTTTTTACTCATCTTGCACCATCTTTGCATAAGATAGGCGGCGGCTTGGCAATCTAAGCAAGCTTATTGCGCTCGCCTTGCACTATCTTTGCCATTAACAGTATCATCATAACCTCATAACCTGCGCGAAGCGCAACACCTCATAACCTCCGATACTTATATACGTATTTTAAACCCCGAAAAAAAGGTTCAACCTTTCACCAACCGCCCGTTTATCATTGAAAATCAGCAGTTTAAGGTGTGAAGGCTTTGCCTTTTCAACCCTTCACACCATTCACTACATATGGCTCACGGCTTTCCCAAAAACCAACGTGATTGAAAAGCGTGAAGGAATGTGACTCTTCTATTACTTTAACTTTCACAGCAAAAAACATTGAATATCAAGGAAAAACGCAGGAGATGTGAAGGGATGAACCTTTTTTTAAGAATAAAAATACGTATATAGAGATGCGCACGAGATGAACGAAAAGAACAACAGACTCTACTATCTCCCCCAAAAGCGAGAAAGATTTTTCCCACTCGTGGAATTGTATTTTCTACTCGTCGAGTTGTTTTTCCTACTCCAGGACAATTTTTCCCAACTCCTCGACTATTGCCACGTCAAGGCCATTATGGCAACCCTTCCCCCTATTTTTGCTTCTTAGCATGATATGCCGCCATTCCAAGCAGGGAATGTAAGAAGGCCGACACGACGGGGTTGAAGCGCACAGAAGCGAAAAAAAGGGCCTTTTGGAGCATTAAAGCACTAAACAGAACCTTTTTTTAAAAGCTTCAAACTTGGACAAAACACATAAAAGGAGTACTTTTGCACCGATACAGCGGAGGGTGGCTTTTGAGCCAAACTCCTTATTCATATGAATTACTCAAAATAGTCTTAATGGTAGAGCGGACGGCAACAATGAGGAAACAACAGACAATACCACTATCCCCTTCCTCCTGCCGGGCCGCAGTCTATCCGATGATAACCCAATAGAATGATAGCAGAAGAAGACAGAATTATCAAGGTCAACATCGAGGAGGAAATGAAGACTTCCTACATTGACTACTCGATGTCAGTCATTGTGGCGCGCGCCCTGCCCGACGTGCGCGACGGTTTCAAACCCGTTCACCGACGCATCCTCTACGGCATGATGGGCCTGGGCATCACACACGACAAACCAACCCGAAAGTCGGCCCGTATCGTGGGCGACGTGCTTGGTAAATACCATCCGCACGGCGACAGTTCCGTTTACGGTGCCTTGGTGCGTATGGCCCAGCCCTGGAACATGCGCTACACACTGGTTGACGGACAGGGTAACTTCGGCTCCATGGACGGCGACTCTGCCGCTGCCATGCGTTATACGGAAGCCCGACTGACCCAAGTGGGCGAGGCCATGATGCAGGACCTCGACAAGGAAACGGTGGACATGGACCGCAACTTCGACAACACGCTCGACGAACCCACCGTGATGCCTACGCGCATCCCCAACTTCCTGGTGAACGGTGCCAGCGGCATTGCCGTGGGTATGGCCACGAATGTACCCACGCACAACTTGGGAGAAGTGATTGATGGTTGCGTGGCTTTCATTGACAATCCGGACATCGACACCGAAGGGCTGATGCACTACGTGAAAGCACCCGACTTCCCCACGGGAGGTTACATCATGGGTATGCAAGGCGTGAAATCGGCCTACGAAACGGGACGCGGAAGGGTGGTCATGCGGGCCAAAACGGAAATTGAAACCGGACCGCAACACGACACCATCGTGGTGCGTGAACTGCCCTACGGACTGAATAAGGAGGAGCTGGTGAAATACATCGGACTGCTGGCCGCCGAAAAACGCATCGAGGGCATATCGAACGTGAACGACGAGAGCGACAAGGACGGTATGCGCATCGTCATCGACGTGAAGCGCGATTTCAACGCCAACGTGGTGCTCAACAAGCTCTTCAAGATGACGGCGCTGCAAACCTCATTTGCAGTGAACTGCATCGCTCTTGTTCACGGCCGCCCCAAACTGCTGACGCTGAAGGAGTGTATCGCCTGCTTCGTGGAACACCGTCACGATGTGGTGATACGCCGCACGGAATATGACCTGCGCAAGGCACGCGAGCGCGCCCACATCCTGGAAGGACTCATCATTGCTTCGGACAACATCGACGAGGTGGTGCGCCTCATCAGGGCATCGAAAAACCCGCAAGCGGCCATGGAGGCGTTGATGGAACGCTTCGGACTGGACGACCTGCAGGCAAAAGCCATCGTGGATATGCGCCTGGCACAGCTGACGAACATCCAGCAGGAAAAACTGCATGAGGAATACGAAGAAATAGAACGACGCATTGCCTGGTTTGAGCAAGTGCTCTCCGACGATGCCGTTTGCCGTCAGGTCATCAAGGATGAGCTGCTGGAAGTAAAAGAAAAATATGGCGACGAGCGCCGCACGGAAATCTGCCTCTCCTCCACCGAGTTTAACCCCGAGGACTTCTATGCCGACGACGAGGTGGTGATCACCATCTCTCACCTGGGCTACATCAAACGCACGCCTTTGGCAGAATTTCACGCACAAGGCAAACGGGGCATCGGCTCGAAGGGAGCCAGCACACGCGACGCTGACTTCATTGAACACATCTACCACGCCACCATGCACAACACCATGCTGTTCTTCACGGCCAAGGGACGTTGCTACTGGCTCAAGGTGTACGAAATTCCCGAAGGCACGAAGAGCTCGAAGGGCCGCGCCATACAAAACATGCTGAATATCGAACCGGACGATGCGGTCAACGCCTGTCTGCACATCCGCCGCCTGGCCGACCCGGATTTTTGCCAAACCCATTACGTGATATTCTGCACGCATCAGGGCATTGTCAAGAAAACTTGTCTGGCCGACTACTCCCGCCCGCGCGCCAACGGCGTGAATGCCATAAACATTCGTGAGGACGACCGCGTGGTGAGCGTGGCACTGACGAACGGCACGGACGAAATCGTGGTGGCCAACCGCAACGGACGGGCCATCCGCTTCAACGAGGACACGGTGCGCGCCATGGGACGCACGGCGACGGGCGTACGAGCCATCCGTCTGGACGAAAACGACCCGGAAGACGGCGTAGTAGGCATGGTTTGCGTGAACAATCCGGACAAAGAGACCGTGTTGGTAGTAAGCGAAAAGGGCTTCGGCAAACGCTCTGCCGTTACTGACTATCGTGTGACGAACCGTGGCGGAAAGGGTGTAAAGACGCTCGACATCACGGAAAAAATCGGCAAGGTGGTAGCCATCAAGGCTGTTACTGACGAGGAGGACTTGATGATTATCAACAAGAGCGGCACAACCATCCGCCTGAAGCTGAAGGATGTGAGAGTACAAGGCCGAGCCACGCAAGGTTCACTCCTCATCAACCTGGAAAAACGCGGCGACACGATTTCAAGTGTTTGCCAGGTGCCTACCGAAGAGGAGGAACAAACAGATGAACTGACTACCGAAACGCCTGAAGAGGTTTCCGACATGACCACGGACGCTCCCGTAGTTCCCGGCACGCCCGCTGAAGAAACTCCCGAAACTCCTGCGGAAGAAGTTTAAGTTTAGCAATTACTGACCGGTTCCTGCGGTGCAGCAAGGGTAGCCTTTACGCACGGCTGCACCGAGGAACCGGCATCATTCCCTTATCTGAAAAATCAACCTTTACAACTCTAACTATGATGAAAAAGTTTTTATTCAGTCTGGCTCTGTTTGCTCTCTGCGCAAACGTAAGCAACGCCCAAGCCCCTGCTTCCAAGCCGGGTTCTTGGAAAGCCTATGACAAAATCCAGAAGGCCGACAACCTGATGGGGCAACGCAACAGCGAAGCCTTTGAACAGGCTCAAGCCATGTATGCCGAAGCCGAAAAAATCCTGAAGGAGGAAACGGCCAAGGCCGAGGCGGAACAGAAGAACGACAAGCTGGCCCTGCTCTACCTGCAAAGCGGACAGTTGCAGGACAAACTGTTCAACGTGGTGCTGAACAACGCTCAGCAGGGTCTGCCCTTTGACACGCTGCAGTTCTGCCAACGGGTGGACAACATCATCGGCTTTTACAACGCTGCGGCAGCGTACAACCACAAGCCCAACGCCAAGGGCAAGGTGAAGGCCGACCCGTATGTGGACCAATACTGCAAACTGCGCAGCCTGGGAGTCACGACGCTCTACTACAACTGCGGCGCGTTCATGGATGCCATGGGCAAGAAGCAGGAGAGTGTGGACTACTTCCAGAAGTTCGTGGAGATGCCCTCCAAGTCGGCTGTCTTCTCGCCGGCCGAGGTGGACTCCATCTACAAGGCCGGTGCCAAGATTTACAGCACGGCACGCTTTAACCTGGCCCTGCAAAATTATCACCTGAAGAACTGGGACAAGGCTATTGCCTGCTGCGACGAAGCATTGAAGGACACCGTGGGCATCCACGACCTGTACCTCATCAAAATCAATGCCTACGGCGAAATGAAGGACTCCGCCGCATGGCAGCGCACACTGGTGGAGGCTTCGCAACGCACGGGCAAGGCTTCGTACATGCAGAACCTGATGTACTACTACATGCAGAACAAGAAAATCGACGAGGCTACGACCTTGGCCAACAAGCTGACGGCTGACTACCCGAACGACAAGATGGCATGGTTCATGAAGGGTGCCATCGAGCTGAACGTGAAGTCTGACTATGCCCAGGCTCGCGAGAGCTTCGGCAAGGCGCTGGCCATCGACCCCGACTTTGAAGAAGCACTGTTCAATATGGGTACATGCTACATCAACGACATTTACGACCAACGCCAGTCGGGCAAGTTCAAGTACATCGGTACGAATCGCCGCATCGAAGGAAAGGGCGAAGCTGCCTACAAGAAGGAAAAAGCTATCTACGACAAGGAGCTGGCCACGGTGAAGGAGTACTACGAAAAGGCACGCCCCTACCTGGAACACCTCCGCGAACTGACACCCAACGATGCCAAAAGATGGGCTTCGCCCTTGCAGATGGTTTACTCCAGCCTGGAAATGAAGGAAAAGGCACAGGAAATGGACCAACTGCTGGAAGAAGCCAACAGACAATAAGCACATTGTCCGACTTCAGGCTATGAGATTATGAGGTTATAGGTCATGAGGTTATCTGGTTATTAGGTTATAAAGTAACTCACGGAGCGGCGGAAATTGTATCCGTTTTAACAGTCACTTCATAACCTCATAACCGGGTAACAAAGCGACCATAACCTCATAATCTCATAACCTAAAACCTCATAAGCCAATAACCTAAGACCTTCCCACCAACCACCTAAACTAAACGTCTGTGTTGAAATTATTTATTCCTCTTCTGTTTATCATATCGCTGCCGATGGCAGCGCAACGGGCATTCAAACCTGTGAATACCGCACTGAAAGCCAAAAACTATAAAGAGGCGGTAAATCAGGTGAACAAACTCAGACAGGACTCGCTGTACAAAAACGATGCCCAACTCTGCCTGTACAGCATGGAGGCTTACAAGGGCCTCAACGATGGTGAAAACACGAAACTTTACCTAAAACGGAGCTACGACACCATAGCTTTCTTCAACACCACCCTACAGATTGTGCAAGAAGCTGCCCGGTTAGACTCCATCAGGCGCAACCTGGAACAGGAAAACAAAAACGCGCCGGCAAAATGGCAAAAGACATCTGTCAGTTACCTACAACGCTATTTTCCTAACTTACATCCCGGGGCCATCTTCTTTTACCAACGGAAGAAATATCCGGAGGCCATGAGTTACCTGCGCACTTGCATCGACTTGCCGCAAACGGAAACGGGCAAAGCTGCCCAGCTGACCAACCGGCTGGCCGTCATCCAGTCAAGCCTCTACCTGACGGCAGCCTTCAACTGCAAGAACTACGCCGAAGTTCACCGATACGAACAGCAAGCGTTGGAGGACAGCGCATCCAGGGCTACGGTGATGGAATGTTTGACCTACACCGCCGAAGCGGAAAACGACACGGCGCAATATCGCCATTGGTTGCAAGAGGGAATGGCGGCTTACCCGCAACACACTTTGTTCTTCACCCGCCTGGCCGACCTCTACGCTTCCCGACGCGACTTTACTTCCGTTCTGCACATTGCACAAACTCAGCTCGAACGGGACTCGGCCGACGTGTCGGCACTCGCAGGTCGCTGTATGGCTCAACTGAACTTGGTCCGACTGGACGACTGCATCACAACGGGACAGCTTCTGTTGCAGGCAGACAGCACGAACACCGAAGCACACTACTATATCGGCGCTGCCTATGTGGGGAAAGCGGCACAGGTGGAATTGCCCCTTGGCGTTTCGACCAACAAATACCGCAAGGCTTTACAACAACAGCAATCGCTCTACCGACAAGCAGAAACTTATTTGGAAGCATACCGCAAACTGGCTCCGCAAGCGCAAAAGCGATGGGCTCCCCTATTATATAAAGTGTACCTGGCCCTGAACGAAGGCGACAAATTTGCTGAAATAGAAAAAATGCTGCAATGGCTGAATGAATAAACGCGGGGCGAGATGAGATGATAGGATGATGAGGTTTCCACATTCGCTTATCAGATGGGGTAAACCTCTCCCACTCTCCCCCTCTCTCCACTCCTTACTTTCCATCCCCCACTCTTAACTTTTCCACTTCTCTTTTCCCTATACAACATGATACAAGAATTCCTATCCTCACAACTCCTTGACGACCAGCAATGGCAACTGGCACTGAAAGAGGGATTTCAACTGCCGGCTTGCGAGCAGGAACCGCATGAACGCCTACGCAACTTGATAAAACAGGAAACAGACAAGGAGATGGAAGAGGTGGAACGCATAGTTAACAATCCGGAAGCTCCCACGTTTGAGAATACGATTGTTGCACTCGAACATTCTGGCCAAGGTTTGGAACGCGCCACCACCGTGATGTACAACTTGCTTGATGCAGAAACAAACGACGACCTGGACAGTCTGGCCGAGGAAATGACTCCATTGCTGTCCGAGCACAGCAACAACATCATGCTGAACGAAAAGTTGTTTGCCCGCGTCAAAGCGGTTTACGACAATCCGTCGGCCGACTTGACTTCGGAAGACCGCAAACTGTTAGAAAAAACTTACGAAGGCTTTGAACGTTCCGGTGCCACGCTGGACGCTGCGGGAAAAGCGCGTTTCCGAGAAATATCCCGCCAACTGGCAGCCGCCACCATCCGCTTTTCAAACCACCTATTGAAAGATACCAATGCTTTCTTCCTGCACCTGCAAGAAGAACAGGCTCTTGAAGGTATTCCGGAAATGCACCGTCAAGCTGCTGCTCAAGAAGCAACGGACCGAGGGCTGGACGGATGGGTGTTCACGCTCCATGCACCGAGCTTTATCCCTTTCATGACTTACGCCGCACGCCGCGACCTGCGCGAGAAAATGTATCGAGCCTATCATTCGCGGTGTACGCACCAGGATGAGCAGAACAATTTCCAAACGGTGCGCGACTTGGTCAACCTGCGCCGGGAACTGGCTGCATTGTTGGGCTATCCGCACTTCGCAGCTTACGCCCTGCGCCGCCGCATGGCAGGAACTACCGAAAAAGTGTACAACTTGCTCCACGAGTTGACCGACAGCTATCTGCCTGAGGCCCGTAAGGAAGTGCAGGCCGTGGCAGAAAAGGCACAAAGCCTGGAAGGAAAGGACTTTGTGCTCATGCCCTGGGATTTTGCTTATTACTCCCAACTGCTGAGGAAGGATTTGTTCGATTACGATCCGGACATGCTTCGCCCCTACTTAGAACTGGGCAGCGTGAAACAGGGTGTTTTCAACCTGGCCACCCGTCTTTACGGCATCACGTTTGAAGAGGACCGCAGCATACCGGTTTACCACCCTGACGTTACCGCCTACCGCGTTTACGACCGTGATCACAGCCTCTTGGCCGTGCTGCTGACCGACTTCTTCCCGCGCAAGGGGAAACAGGGAGGAGCATGGATGACCAACTACCGCAGCGAGCACTGCGACCTGCCGACGAACGAAACTGTTACGCCGGAAAACTCTGTACGCCCCGTCGTAAGCATCACCACTAACTTCACCAAGCCCGCAGCCGACACACCGGCCCTGCTCTCCCTCGGCGAGGTAGAAACCTTCCTGCACGAGTTCGGCCATGCGCTCCATGGCATTTTCGCAATGACACACTATGAAGCGCTGAGCGGAACCTCTGTTTATTGGGATTTTGTGGAACTTCCCTCCCAATTCATGGAAAATTATGCCACTGAGCCGGAGTTTCTACATACCTTTGCCCGTCATTATCAGACAGGTGCAACACTTCCGCAAGAGTACATTGACCGCATCCGTCGGGCTCGTACCTTCCAAGCCGCCTACCAGTGCATCCGTCAGGTCAGCTTCGGCTTGCTCGACATGGCTTGCTATACCTTGCAGGAAGCTTTTCCCGAAAACGTCAAAGCATTTGAAGAACAGGCTTGGGAAGCCGTGCGATTGATGCCACAGGTGGCGGACTCCTGCATGGCCGTGCAGTTCAGCCACATCATGTCGGGCGGATATGCCGCCGGATATTACAGCTACAAATGGGCCGAAGTGCTGGATGCGGACGCATTCGCCATGTTCCGCGAAGAGGGCATCTTCAACGAAGAAACAGCCCGCCGATTCAGAACGTGCATCCTGGCTCCCGGCGGAACAGTTCACCCCATGGAGCTTTACCTGCGCTTCAGAGGACGCGAACCTCGCATTAATGCCTTGCTGGAACGCGACGGAGTGAGTCCAAAGCAGGATTAACTCCCAGGATTAAGGGTTTCACTTACCCATTCCCCTCGCGCCACCTTTCCCCTCTCCGGTGAAACGAACAGCCTCTTCCCTTTTCAGCATTTTCACTTATGAACAAAGCTTCACTTTTAGATTGCCGCTATTTGCGCATGGCACGCATTTGGGCAGAAAACTCTTATTGTACACGCCGCCAAGTAGGGGCTTTGATAGTCAAAGGCAATATGATTATCAGCGATGGCTACAACGGCACCCCCTCCGGCTTTCCCAATGTGTGCGAAGGGGAAGACGGACTGACACTGCCCTACGTATTGCACGCCGAAGCCAATGCCATCACAAAAATTGCCCGCTCCGGAAACAACTCTGACGGTGCCACGCTCTACGTTACCGATGCGCCTTGCATAGAATGCGCCAAGCTCATCATTCAAGCCGGCATCGTGCGCGTAGTCTACGCCCGAAGCTACCGACTGACGGACGGCATTGATTTGTTGAAGAAAGCCGGTATTGAAGTAGAGCATATCGAATTGGAAGAATAACGAGGCTGCTTCCCCCATTCCTTTTCCAAACTATCCATAAGCTAAAGAGCACTTATTTATACAGTTTCACAGCAACTTCACACTCATGTCGCAAAATAAGAGTTTTGTACCATTGTTCATCTCCTTGGGAGTGGTGGCCGGCATCCTGACCGGAAGTTTTTTTGCCAACCACTTCTCCGGCAACCGGCTGGCCATTATCAACAATTCCAGCAACAAGGTGATGGACCTCTTCCACCTGATTGACGACCAATACGTCGACTCCGTCAACATTCCGCAGTTGGTGGAACGTTCTTTGCCCCAACTGCTCAAAGAGCTCGACCCCCACTCCACCTATATCCCCGCCGAAGAGGTGGAAGCCTCCACACAGGAACTGCGAGGCAGCTTCTCCGGCATCGGCGTACAGTTCACCCTCTTTCAAGACACCATCCGCGTGGTGAAAGTCATTAAAGGCGGCCCTGCCGAAAGTGTGGGTTTACTTGCCGGCGACCGCATCGTGCGCATCAATGGAGAAACGTACATTGGCGATACCATCACCAACGACGGAACCATGAAAAGGTTGAAAGGCCCCAAAGGTACGGAAGCCCGGTTGGAGGTAAAAAGAGCCGGAAAGGCCACTTTGCAAAGATTCAACATTATCCGCGGCGACGTGCCCGTTCGCACAGTTGATGCCGCCTATATGGTAACGCCCACCACCGGTTACATCCGGATAAGCAGCTTTGGCGACACCACCTATGCCGAGTTCTTGGCCGCGCTGGCCAACCTTCAGGCACAAGGATTTGAACAGCTCATGATAGACCTGCGCGGCAACCCCGGCGGTTACATGGAAACAGCCACGCAAATCGCCAACGAGTTCTTGCCCAAGAACGCCTTGATTGTTTATACGGAAGGTCGTAAGTCGCCCCGCCACGAATACCGTACCGACGGTAGAGGAACTTATCAAACCATGCCCTTGGTGGTACTGGTGGACGAAACTTCTGCTTCGGCCAGCGAAATCTTTGCCGGCGCCATTCAGGACAACGACCGAGGCACCATCATTGGCCGCCGCTCTTTCGGCAAAGGTTTGGTGCAAGTGCCCATTGAGTTTCCCGATGGCTCCATGATACGCCTGACCACTGCCCGCTACTACACCCCCTCCGGCCGCTGCGTGCAAAAGCCATACAAACCAGGCGAGGAGGACGAATACGAAGCCGACCTGTTGCTGCGTGCCGAACACGGAGAATACTATTCGGCCGACAGCATCCGCAACTCCGGCAACGAATATAAAACACGTTTGGGCCGAACGGTTTATGGCGGAGGCGGCATCGTGCCGGATGTCTTCATTGCCCGCGATACAACCGGCATCACCTCCTACTTCAAAGACGCTTACTTCAACGGGCTCATATTCCAATACGCTTACGATTTCGTAGACAAGCATCGTAAGCAGCTGACCCAATGCGAGGACTTGCCGTCTTTGGAAAAAGTGCTGAAACGCAAGGGATTGGTTGAAGACTTCGTCAACTTTGCCTCCAAAGCCGGGCTGAAGCGCAGAAACCTGATGATACAGCGTTCGCACAAACTGCTCTACAGCTACATCTCTGCGGCCATCGTGGCAGACATTCTGGACGAGAATGAAGCAGCTGCTTATGTCAACCAAACAGACCCGGCCGTAAAGCAAGCCACTTTCGTACTGGAAGCAGGAAAAGCTTTTCCACAAGTGGAGAAAAAAGGGAAAGAAAAGAAGCAAGCACTGTCTGCATTCCGCACCCGCTGGTTACAAACCACCTTCACGGCTTCTGTTCCTCGACCCGTCCAGGCAGCATGGCAAATACATACCTTTGCCATTGACGAAGAGAAAAAGCCAAAATGGAAATGGCGAAGTTGAAAATTTGAAAAGTTGAGGAATTGAAAAGTTTAGAGATGACCATTTGCGCAACCTGCGCAAGCATCCACCAAACTATTCAATTCCTCAATTTTCCAATGCAGATACCATCACTCTTCCACCCCTCCTCCCTTCCTATGTTGCATAAAACAGACCTCCGCAAGCAGATCAAGCTACAAGTGGGTGCTTTGTCGCTCCAAGAAAAGGAAATGCTGTCAGCACAGGCTTTGGCCAAACTGGAGCTGCAGCCTTGCTTTCAAGAAGCCCGCACCGTCATGCTGTTCCACTCGTTGCCCGATGAAGTGAACACCCACGCCTTCATCCAACGCTGGGCCGGACAGAAAAATATTCTGCTGCCCGTTGTACAGGGCCGGGAGCTGGTAGTGCGACGTTACCTGCCGGAAACCGCCATGCGCCAAGGCGCCTTCCACATCGAAGAGCCTGCCGGCGAGGACTTCACCGACTATGCCGATATCGACCTGATTATCGTGCCGGGCATGGCCTTCGACAGGCAAGGCCACCGTTTGGGACGAGGCGGCGGCTTTTACGATCGTTTCCTCAGCCACCCTGCGCTGCAACACACCTGCAAAGTCGGCATCTGTTTCCCTTGTCAGGTAGTCGACAGCATCCCCACAGAACCACACGACCTGCCCGTAAGCCAAGTCATTTCAGCGTAAACCGCCGGGGCCGTCTCCTCCCATCTTTCCACGCCAACAGCCCCAAAAGGGCTGTAAACTGTTCAAAATATTTTTCTTTTTAAGAAATATATATATTTTTGCACACAGGCAAATCATTTTTTTCATGACCCAACCTTTCAACCATAATCAATTAACCATCACTTTTCCCTCCTACCCCGACGAACGGGGCACGCTGACCGTAGCCGGCCTGAACCGCTCCGGAATACTTCCCTTCAAGGTGGAACGGGTATTTTGGATAACCGGCGTTCCCGACCATGCCATTCGGGGCTGCCACGCCCACAGGCGATGCCACGAAGCACTCATTTGCCTCCATGGTAGTGTAAAAGTGAAAGTTGACAATGGTTGCGGCCAATCTTTTACCACCACCCTATCCTCCCCGGACAAAGGTTTATTGATACCTCCCATGGTGTGGTGTGAATTGTCCGACTTTGCTCCCGGCACCGTCTGCCTCTGCCTGGCATCGGGCGACTACGACAAGGAAGGCTATTTGGGCAGCCTTGAAGAGTTGAAAGCAGCATTATTGTAACGTCAAAGTATGCAGTGCAACTTGGTGAAATATGACAAGGCGTGGAAAGAAGCGTGGAATGAAGCCGTAGAGCAGGCGCGCCAATCTTCTTTCCTATTTCTGCGCGACTTCATGGACTATCACAAAGAACGGTTTGCCGACCGCTCTTTGCTTATTTTTGACACCCATGGTCAACTACTCGCCTTGCTGCCTGCCTGCATCGATCCGCATTGCCCCCGGCGCATCCTTTCCCACGGAGGGCTGACTTATGGCGGCCTACTGCTCCTGCCCCGAGCCACCACCGTCCTTGTGGGAGAAATCATGCAAAGTATCATCAGCCATTACGCCGCTGACGGGTTTACGGAAATGATTTACAAACCCCTGCCCTACATCTACCATCAATATCCAGCCGAAGAAGACCTCTACTGGCTCTTCCGCTTCGGTGCCCGGCTCACCGGACGCACCGTTTCGTCCGCCATCAGTCTGCCACATCCCTACCCGCTCTCCACCCTGCGCCAGCGGAAAGTCCGCAAAGCCTCGCGCACGGAAGCCCTTCGGATAGACGATAGCACCACGCACCTGCCGGAGTTTTGGCAGATGTTGCAAGCGGTGTTGCAGGAGCGCCATCACGTCAACCCCGTGCATTCGCTTTCCGAGCTCCGGTTGTTGGCCGACCGTTTTCCCCGACATATCCGCCTGTTGACGGTTCACCTTTCCGCCGACGAGCATCCGGCAGACGCTCCCAACCATATCGTTGCCGGCAGTCTGCTCTTTATCACCTCCACTGTGGCCCACGTGCAGTACATCGCCGCGAACGATGAAGGATGCCGCCTTTCGGCACTCGACTGGCTGTTCAGCCAACTTCCCACATGGCTTTCACACCATGCGCCGGAAGCAAAGTATCTCGACTTCGGCATATCCACCGAACAAGGTGGGAACTATCTCAACGAAGGCCTTATTTTTCAGAAAGAAGGTTTCGGAGCCCGCGCCGTCTGCTACGACCTTTACACCCTTCCCCTCACTTTCTCCGGCTCTTCTCACCTCCAAGTTTCTGCACAATCATGATACCCTATCTCCCCCTCCAACAAATCTCTGCCACCTTTGAGCCGGCTCTTTCCGAAGCCGCCCTGCGCGTTGTCCGCAGCGGACATTATCTGCTGGGACCGGAGACAGCAGCTTTTGAAAAGGAATTTGCCGCCTACATCGGAGTGGACCATTGTGTGGGAGTGGGCAATGGTCTGGATGCCCTCACGCTCTCTCTGCAAGCCATGAGCCGGCTTTACGACTGGCCGGCCGGGAGCGAAGTGATTGTGCCGAACATGACTTTCATTGCCACGGCTGAAGCGGTTGTTCGCGCCGGCCTTGTGCCCGTTTTGGCCGATGTCGACTGCCATGCGCTGCTCACTGTGGCCGAAGCCGAAAAAGTGCTCACCCCCCTGACGCGGGCAGTCCTCCCCGTCCACCTCTATGGCCGGCCGGCCCCGGTTGGCGACCTTGCCCGCTGGGCCGAAGCCCACCACTTAGTGTTGCTTGAAGACGCGGCCCAGGCTCATGGAGCTTGCTGCGAGGGACGCAAGGTGGGAGCCTGGGGTAAAGCCGCGGCTTTCAGTTTCTACCCCGGCAAAAACCTTGGGGCACTGGGCGATGGCGGCGCAGTGGTAACCAACGACGGCGAACTGGCCGAACAAGTGCGCATGTTGGCCAACTATGGGGCCAAGCGCAAATATTACCACGAAGCTCCGGGCAGCAACAGCCGGCTCGACGAGCTCCAGGCGGCCATGTTGCGTATCAAACTCCGCCGTCTCGATGCCGACAATGCGAAGCGGCAGCGCGTGGCCCGGACTTTTGCCGAAGGCATCCGCTCTGAACAGGTTGTCCTACCCTATGAAGGCGACATCTCGCAGAGTGTCTTCCACATCTACCCATTGCGCTGCTCGCAGCGCGATGCTTTGGCTCGCCATTTGGCGGAACGGGGCATTCAGACACTCATCCATTATCCCTTCATGCTCTCTGAACAGCCCGCTCTCGCGCCCTTCCTGCATTGCCCAAAGCCGGAAGCGACTCCATGGGCTGAAACCTGGGCGCGCGAAGAGCTCAGCCTGCCCATCCACCCCCTTCTCTCGCCTGAAGAAACGGATTGCATCTGCCAAGCCGTCAACCAATTTCGGGAAGAATAAAAGGGGACAGTTCGGATGAAAAGGTATTCTTCCACATAGGTACAACGTGACCTTTGAATATATAAGCTGCTGCTGTCGACTCCGACCTTTCCCCACCCGCCGGGGAAATAAAGAAACTCATCAACTGACAACTCAAATCTTCATTCCATGACGCTCGATATTCTCATCTGTTCACTCAACAAAGGCATAGTACGTGTGCAGGATGTGTTGCTTCCGCCGCAAGAGGGTGTACACTATGTCATCTCTTACCAATATACGGATGAACGCTATTTGGAGCTCATCCCTCAAAACCTCACCACCCGCTCCGACGTTTCACTTTACAAATACAAGGGCCAGGGCTTGTCGGCCAACCGCAACTTAGCGCTCGACAAGGCCACGGGCGACATCATCATGTATGCCGACGATGATGCCCGACTGCTCCCTGAAACGCCGCGCATCATCACCCAAAAGTTTGAAAACGACCCGCAGCTCGATGTGGCCTTCTTCTGTGCCTCCACCTATACCGGTAAGCCGTTGAAGAACTACCCCACCCGTGATTTCGAGGTGCTGGCCATGCCTACCGACTACACCATCTCCGCCCTGGAAATGGCCTGCCGCCGCCAAAAGGTGCAAGGCCGCATCCGTTTCGACGAGCGTTTTGGACTCGGCACACAGTTTCTCACTTGCGGCGAGGAGGAAGTGTGGTTGGAAGATGCTTTACAAGCCGGTTTGAGTATGCACTATTTTCCCGAAAAGATAGTAGAAACGAGCACCATGCTGAAGAAATCGCTCGTCTATGTCGATGCCGGCGTGCAGCGCAGCCGTGGTGCCATTGCTTACTACCGCTACAACGTGCGGGCCTGGTGGATATGCTTCCAGTTTGCCTTCCAGAGTGCGCGCAAAGGCTACTGCCATTTCCTGCCCATGATGCGCCATTTGATGGAAGGCATCCGCTACATGAAACGCACCAGCCGCTGAGCTATATGTAGGTGTTTAAAATACTTATCATCCGTCATGGAAATCGAAATACTTATCTGCACCCTGGGCGAAGGCATCCGGCGCGTGCCGGAAGTATTGATGCCTCCCATGAAAGGCTTGGGCTATCTGGTCTCCTGGCAAACCGGCACCCTGCCCACCACCGGCGAAGCGGCTACCATGGAAATACCGGATGAACTGCGCCACCGTCCCGACGTACGGGTGGTACAACAGTCCGACACCGGACTTTCGCGCAACCGCAACCATGCCTTGGCCCATGCCCGGGGCGAATGGCTCGTCATAGCCGACGACGATTGCCGCTACACGCCCCAACTCATCCGCAACCTGCAAGAGGCACGCAGCCGCCACCCCGAAGCCGACATCCTGCTCATGCAGGCTCACGACTACAACGGCAACCTCCTGCACCCCTACCCCTCCCAACCCTACGAATACAAGCACCGTCCGCGCGGCAGCTACGTCTCATCCTGTGAAATGTCCATGCGCCGCACAGCCCCGCTGCCCCGGTTCGACGAACGCTTCGGACTGGGCGCATGGCTCGGCTGCGGCGAAGAGGAAGTGTTTGTTCACCAAGCCTCACAGCGGGGACTGACCATCTGCTACGAACCATTGCCGTTGGTCATCACCGCAGCCGGCACCACGGGCACTAAGTTTGCCGTCTCGCCCGCCGTGCAGCGCGCCAAGGGCGGCGTACTCTGCATCATCCACGGTCCCATTGGCGCAACGCTGCGCGGACTTAAATTTATAGGCTTCTCCCCCGGACTCTCTCTATGGCAACGTTGCTCGGCCGGGCTTGAAGTCATGAAAGGAATTTACCATGTTCTCACTCATCATCCCCTACCGTAACCGTCAGGACTTCCTGCCGCGCACATTGCGCAGTTTGCAGTCGAGCAGTATGCTCCCCCGGCGTATCTATTTGGTCAACAACAACAGTACGGATGGCTCAGAACAGCTTTGCCAACGCTTTGCCTCGGACCACCCGAACTGGCCCATTGTGCTACTTTCCGAACCCACCCCGGGTGCTGCGGCGGCCCGCAATGCCGCACTGCGGTTGGTCGAAACGGAATGGGTCTATTTTTTCGACTCTGACGATGAGTTGTCCTCCTGTTTCTTTGAAGAGGCACTACGCAAGCTGCGTCAGAAACCGGCTACCGACGTGGTGGCTTGTGCCACGCGCATGCACTTCCCCGACGGTAGCGAAAAGGTGCGCAACGTGATGTACAACGCTTCGGCAGCTGACCAGATACTTGCCTCACAGCTAAGCACACAAGGCATGTTCTTCCGCACCGAATTTCTGCGCCGGATTGGCGGCTGGAACGAGCAGGTGTTGGTGTGGGACGATTGGGAACTGGGACTTCGCGTCCTGCTGAACCGGCCCCGCATTACGTGGCTCACGAGCCGGGCTTACCACCACCTTCACCAACACCCAGACAGCCTCACATCTAACGGCATGGCCCAACGCCTGCCTTTGGTAATGCCCGCATTGGAAGCTGCCCGCACGTTGCTCAACGACCACCCGAAGCTGCTGCCGGCATTGGCCGCGCGTTGCGCCATCCTGCGCGGCCGGCTGAAACTTGAGAAATCCGATGCTGAAGCCGACCAATTAGCAGCATGGATGCGCCAATCCTTTCAGGACCGGATGACGGTTCCTCTTAGCCTGTTGTTCAACATACTCTATCATTATGCGCGTCTCGGAGGACGCGGTGCGTGGCGCATAGCCCGCTTTTGTCTGAAGACATCCTGCTAACTGCTGTGAACACTTCAAAATCGCTTGTTCTCTTACGTTTTTTTTACCTTCAAAAAAGCATTCACCCATTCACGCAATGGCTCTTTCTTCTTGATTATCAGATGTTTCAAGTGTGAAGGCTTGCGTTTTCAAGTGTTCACAGCATGAGGGGCGTGAATGCTGCTTCCCTCCTGAATTTCAACAGCTTTGCTGTGTGAAGGATTGCGAAATCAACCCTTCACAGTCATTTTGCGGCCCGTGTGAACACTTGGAAAAGCAAGCCTTCACACGGGAAACCTATGAAAATCAGCAGAAAACATACAACGTGTGAAGGGGTGAACGCTTTTTTCGGGAAATCAAATACGTATACACGCGCGCGCAAGAAGGGGCAAATCCATGTCATGTACATGGTTGGGGAGGTTGCCTTCACAAGTCGCCGAGTAGTTTTTCTTAATCGCCGATTTGTTTTTTCTAATCACCGAGTTGTAAAACCAACTCCAGGACTTGTAACAGCCATCCGAAGAAATTTTTTTTGCCCTTTGGGCCGCCAATTTGCAGAAACTGTGCAACTCAACGACACTCTATTTGCAAAGAATAATCTGCCGCTGTAATTTTGCAGCGTCATCAGACAAATTCACATTATTCATCATCCCGAAGCTTCATCTTGAGGCTTCTGAAAAACACATCACATTTGCCATGAAGAAAATGCTCTTCCAACTCTGGCGAGCCCTGCTCAGCCGCCTCTCAGGTCGCTTCAGCAAAAGCGTCATCTGGAACAAATTCATCGAAGTAGTATGGCGGAAATTCGGCATACACCGTGCCAACGGTCCTGTCGCCGTTGAAAAACACCAACTCACACCCCGAACCAACGCACGCCGCGCCATCGAACAATCCCTGGCGGTTACTGAGAACGTATCCGCCGAACAGGACGTTCAGCAGCCCGACGAAAAGTACATTACCCCCTCGCGCATCCGTAAGATAGTAGATGCGCGGTGGCAGTTGCGCTACAACGAACTCGACAACAACATCGAACTGCGCGAACACGAAGGCGCGGCGGACTTCCGCCCCATGACCGACCGCCTGCACAACACGCTCGTCATGACCGTGCAGGAACAGTTGCCGCAGTGTTACCGCAGCTGGGTGGACTGCTACCTCTATTCCGAAGCCGTGCCGGCCTATAATCCCCTACGCCAGTACCTGCAAGACCTGCCGCAGTGGGACGGAACGGACCGCGTGGGACGGGTAGCCTCCATGGTCAGCAACGACCCGCTGTGGCACCTCGTGTTCCGCCGTTGGCTGCGCGCCATGGTGGCCGGCTGGATGCAGGCCGAAGGAGGCCGCACCGCCTTTGTGAACCACTTAGCCCCCGTGCTGATTAGCGAGCAGCAGGGCTTAGGAAAGAGCACCTTCTGCCGCTCGTTGCTGCCCCCGGCCTTGCGCGCCTACTACACCGACAAGTTCGACCTCACCTCCGACAGTCATGCGGAGCGACAGTTGGGCTGCATGGCACTGGTCAACATGGACGAGTTCGACCGTTACAGCGAACGACAGATGGGGGTGCTGAAAAACCTGATGCAGATGACGGAACTCAGTATGCGGCGGCCCCACGGACGGAGCATGATGGTCGTGCCGCGCGTGGCGTCGTTCATCGGCACGAGCAATTTCGACGAACTGCTGACCGACCCTTCCGGTTCCCGCCGTTTCTACTGCCAACTCGTGACGCACTACATCGGAGCCATTGCAGAGTCGCACGACCAGCTCTATGCCCAGTTGGTGGCCGAG
>JALEYW010000011.1:0-32928 GCA_022773145.1 Bacteroidales bacterium | reverse complement strand
CTAAAGATACACGCGGTCTGTTTGCCAGAATAATTGGCAAAATTAGTGCGCTGACCGTGTTGCAATATATCAACTATATTAACGGTAGACCCTTAGGGCGAATTAAGTACGCACTGAATTAATTCCGCCAACGGGTTAATTATAGAATAAGGTATTCATTGGAGCTGCTTCGGCAACCCGACAACGAAAAAGTTAACTTCAGGACATTCCATGCAGAGTGCGGATTTCTGTCGAGAAGTGCTTTTTATATGTCATTCAAAAAAGAAACAGACAAAACGCCCAGACAATTTATGAAGGAGCATGCTGTCGGATTATGTCCGTCGCTCTCCTGTCGCAAACCGGGAGCCGATGTGCTCCGTATGGATATGCCAACCTCAGTAGCTTCCGAAGTGGAAGGTTTCTGATTATGAACAAAAGACAATTCAAATTCATACTAACTAATTTTTTTATTTATGAAGAGAAGGTTTATTAGTGCTTTGCTTTTCGGCGCACTTTTGATTGCACCGTCAAGCACATTTGTAGGCTGCTCGGACTACGATGACGACATCGCTTCCTTGCAGGAACAAATCAACACCGGTGCCACCAACCTCGACGACTTGGTAAAGGACAAGGTAAGCAACATGGAAAAGGAGATTGCTGCCTTGAAGGCTACCCAGGGCGACCTTGAAAAGGCCCTTGAAGATGCCACCAAGAACTTGGAGGAAGCTTACAAAGCTGCCGATGGCGACATCGTTGCTGCTTACAAGGCTGCCGATGCCGAAATGTACAAGCAGTCGGTTGAAGCTGCCCAAAAGCTCGTAGACGATGCTTTGAAGTCAATGGAAGACGCACTGGCTCAGGCCAATGCTCGCATTGACGCTTGCGAAGCTGCTGACGCTACGCTGAGCGAGAAAATCGAAAACCTCTTGGCTGCTGACGCCACGATGACCGTAGCCATCCAGAAGGCTCAGGCTGATGCAGAAAAGGCTTACCAGCTGGCAGAACAGGCTAAGGCTACCGCCGATAACGCCATGGCTCAGGCTGAAGCCAATGCCGGCAAGATTGCTGACTTGGAAAGCGAATACAAGGCTTTGGCTGAAGATTTGAAGAGTCAGGCTGAAACACTCTCCACGGTTTCTAAAGATTTGGATAGTGTAAACCAAGCCTTGAAGAAAGAAATCAGTGCTTTAAGCGAAAAGGTGGAAAAACTCTCTGGCGAATTGGCTTCGCAAAACGCTTCGCTCACCGCACAAATTGGTGCCCTGGAAGAGAAGCTGAACCAGCTGATGGGTCAGGAAACCGGTGAGAGTGAAGTACCCAACCTGAAGAAGGAAATCGAAGATTTGACTACAGCGTTGGGCAAACTCCAGCAGAAGGTAACCGACAACGAGAAGGCGCTGGCCAGTATCATCGATGCTCAAATCAAGACAGTTACGGATGGTCTGGATTCTCGCTTGGGTGCTTTGGAAAACAAGCTGAAGGACAAGGAAATCCTGCAGCGCGCTGACATCAAGAGTATCATCGAGGAATACTTGAAGGCAGAAGGCGGCGTAAGTGAACAGCTGTCTACATTGAGCAATGACGTGTCTAAAAACGCCACTGCAATCACTACGCTCTCCAAGCGCGTAGATGCCATCAATGGCTTGGTACAGGCTCTTTACACAGACCTCTCCAACTTGATTACAGGTCTGATTGTACAGGATGCCACCTCCGATTTCCAGGCTGTTTATGGTAAAATGACTGAGTTCGAAGACCATCCGAACAATGGTAAGACCTACTTCGAATCTGCCCCGAACAAGACTCTCTATTTCCCGTACAAGGGTGCAACACGCGGCGATGCAAGCATGCAGAAGGGACAGTATAACGTAGAGAAGAATGCCGGTACGCTGTATGTTACCATCAACCCGAACACGGTTGACTTTGAAGGTCAGAGCCTGAGCTTGGTGAACAGCAAGGATGAGGCGAACACTGAATATGAATTGTTGCCCGCCACGAAGGCAAACAACAAACTCATTTCTCGCGCAGCTTCCAACAGTAACGGTCTCTATGCTTTTGCCATTCAAAACAACTTCAACGCGAGCGGCAATGTGTTCAATGCCCCCAAGACTAATGACCCTGCTAAGTACGCAGTGGCTGCCAGCTACGAGGTGAGCGACAATGAAGGTGCCGTGGACGAAGAAACCAACTTGCCCACCGACAAGAAGACGCGCAAGGTATATTCACGCTACGAAATCGAACTGAACGCTGTTCCTGCCGTACCCCACACTGATAGCGACATCAGCCTGACCGGTGATGAGCACGCGTCATATAATGCCAATCGTGGTGAATACTTGTTCTCTTCGCTCTCCGGTAAGTTGCAGATGAATGTGGCCACCGTTTCCAACAGTGACAAGGTTTATGCCAAGTACGTTGAATGTGTGAAGGCTGTTAATTCTAACGATGTAGAATCTGCTGATGCCAAGGCTGCCGCCAACAATCAGAAGAACGCCCCGGGTATCCAGGAGGTTCTCTTCGAGGATAACGAGCACTTCAAAGACATCACGGTGACCATCCCCGAGGAATACAATGGCTACACCTTCACGTTCGACTATTATGTTTGGAACTATGATGGTTCTATCGCCAGGGTTCAGAAAAGCTTCACTTTCCACAAGCCTTTGATTGAAGAAGACGGTCCCCTCAGCCTGTCGCATACCCCCACTGCTTCCGGCATAAACGTAGCTACTCAGTTCTCCGGAAAGCAATTTAGTGAATTGAACAGCATGAACGTGAACGCACAACGTCAGCTGTGGGAAAGCGAAACGAAGACGGTGGACATCATCTCTGGTCAACGCGGTATCAGAGAAATTGAGTTCCTGGATGCTCAAGGTAATAGAGTAATGCCTGTAACTCTCTCCGGCGGTGATGCTTCAAACGTTAACCTCACCAACAACAATCAGTTGCAGAGGATCAAGAACATCCGCGTTTCCTACGATCCTGCAGACCTTGCGTTGGGCACTACTTACCCCATCACGTTCACCTTCAAGAATGGACGCAACAATACGGTATCTGTTGTAGTAGTGAACTTCACGATGAACCGTCCGAACTCTCCCAAAGTACAATTCATTCCTGCTTCTATTGTTGAAGGAACGGACAACAACCCCAAGTTCATTGCATGGGCTCAACTTGACGATCCTAATAATCCTACTTGCGCTCAGTTCAACTTCATTCACAATGCTGTCAATCCGCGCTATGATTCTACTACAGGCACATGCCAGAAGTTCCATGACACGGCGGATTATACGGTCAACTCTGACTACCAGCCCGCAAACCAGAATATCGAAGAAACCGCAACGGGTGCCCTCATGAAAGTGCCTTTCAAGGCTGTTCAGGATGAACACACCTATCATATCAATGCTGGTGTTCAATTCTTCGGTGTGGCTTCGTTGTGGAAGGGTGACACTCCGATGCAACTGCAGTGGAAGAGCCCTGTGAAGCACGCTGTCAAGGGTCATCTCAATGGCAATAGCTTGCATGTCAACATCAATTATCCTGGTACACAGGAATTGACATCATTGACCGCTGTTGACCCCTCTAAACCGAGCACAACAGTTCAGATTTTGGGTAATACTGTAGACAGCCGAATTGCATCCATTGAATTCGACGATGCCAGCAATCCGCAAAACGCCAACTATGGTCTGATTGAAAAACATCAGGTTTTACCCAACGGTAACGGCTACAAGCTGATGTTCAAGACGGTAGATGCCGGCGATGGTTCAATTCAGAGTTCTGCAGACTTGGTTTACAATGTGAAGGTAACGGATAAGTTCGGTTGTACTCAGAACTTCGTGGTTACTGTTACTGTTAAGCCTAACCTGCAGCCGTCATCCGCTCCGCGCAAGTAAGAACTGACAGACATTTCTAAGTAGCCTCATCAGCTATTTTAATATCTACCTTAAGAGGAGGTTGCGACTTGTTCGCAACTTCCTCTTCTAATATAGCTTTCAATGAACACTTTCAAAACATTAGGCTTTATCATGCTGGCAGCTTTGTCCTTCATCGCCTGCCAGAACAAAGACAAGAGGGCACTGATTGCAGCCGCCAACCAGACAGAGCCGGACTCTACGATGTATGTGCGCTTGGAAAGCCACACGGAGGATTCGCTCACTTTTACCCAGTTGGACTCGAAACGCACCCGCACCATGGGTTATGCCCGGGCCGTGCAGGAGAAAATGGTGTTTGGCGATGTGACCGATGGTGACACCTTGGCTGTGGTGCCTCAATTCAAGGAGCGGTGTGTGCTCTCTGTTACGAACCTTTCGCAGCTCATCGGCCTCTGGATGTTCAATGACAACAGTGGCGGCGGAATGCGCCTTACAGCCGATGGAGCGGCTTGCAACGTGGGTCCGGCATCGGTGAGCCTGCGCGATTGGAAAATTCGCAATGGACACTTCATTCTGCGTTATGTGCAGGCTGACGGTTCCGACTACGCCCTGCGTACCGATTCATCCCGGATTGTTTCGCTCACAACCGACAAACTGGTTTATACGCTCCGCGATAGCACCATTTCGTGTAACCGCATGGATGAAGTTATTGGGCAGTAGTATCTTTCGCAGTAGCAAAAATTTGTCTGCATAGTGCGTGCCCAATCGGTGGCAGTTTTTATTCAAATTAAAATCCATACATGGTCCGATGCCATGTATGGATTTGTTTTAGAAGTGTTTTACTGTAAATTTTCTACCGCCGGATTTAAGTTCTGTTGTATTCTGCGGTTTGTTACTTACACTTCGTTGTACTCATATTACATTAATCAGCTGATAATATTCGTCCCCACTATTACAGCTAAACGTCTCAAGGAGAGGTGCGGGTCCAAAAAGGGCTTTTCCCTCTCTAAATGATAGGTCATCTTTTGAAAGATTTCTTCGGGTCGACGTCTCATATAATAGTTGCTTGGTTTTCTACTCATAGTTTCCCCACCATGTTGCGGAACTGGCCAAATGAAAGATCCAATGAAACTATGCACTTCACGGCAAAGTGATGCGCAGCCGCAGTGAGCAGCTGTTTGTGCGGAATACACCATACCGTAATCGTGCTGCAAAGATATGGCTTTTTAATAAGTTATTTTCATCATCCCTATCATTTATTGTTTTTGGGAAAGACAATTTTATGTTTTAGGACGTTTACATCACTTTCTGCGTCCTATTAAAGTTCAAAAAGTAGAAAAAGGATGTTTATAAACCCATAAAGGCGCGAAGTCGGCTGTCTTACATTGATGTGCTTCTATACCCCCTGCGCTTTACAAACACTGCTTTTTTGTGGCAAACCAATCGGCTTTTTTGTGGCAAATCAATCGGCTTTTTTGCGCTAAAGACGTATTGAAGGGCAATCTGCTTAATGTGTATATCCGGCCCTATCGAAATTCTTCGGAATAAAGTATGAGGTCGCAGGGCTCAGGATATGGATAATATTCTTGAAATGAAGTTGCGCTCTGTAAACCTCACATACTGTCCAAAATGCGTCAGGAGAACATCGCAGCCATCCTGGAAAAAGCATTAAAAAAACTCCTGCACAACCCATTGTTGCACAGGAGTTTTTATCATTTTGCTGAAAGCAATATGAACGACTACACCTTGATTTCAACTTCAACGCCACAAGGCAATTCGAGCTTCATCAGCGCATCTACTGTCTTGGAAGTAGAGCTGTAGATGTCGATGAGACGCTTGTAGGTGGAAATCTCAAACTGTTCGCGGCTCTTCTTGTTAACGAAGGTAGAGCGGTTCACAGTGATGATGCGTTTGCGGGTGGGAAGGGGAATGGGACCGCTCACTACGGCACCGGTGGCCTTCACGTTCTTTACGATCTTCTCAGCAGACTTTTCTACGAGGGTGTGATCGTAACTTTTCAGCTTAATTCGAATTTTCTGACTCATTATAATTAGTTTGTTGTAAAGCCTTGCAGGCAAGCGGCATAAGAGTCATTCGTTATGCCGCTGCCTCTGCGAGGCCGGAGTTTGAATGATTGATTACTTGATGAGGTCAACACGGCCCTTCATCTCTTCAAGCACGCTGCGGGCGATGCTGGAAGAAACAGGAGCGTGGTGGTCATACTGCATGGAACTGGTGGCACGACCGGAAGTGATGGTACGCAAAGCCGTTACGTAACCGAACATTTCTGCCAGAGGCACCATAGCCTTCACGATACGGGCACCGCTGCGACTGCTTTCCATACCTTCGACCTGACCACGACGTTTGTTCAAGTCGCCGATGACATCACCCATGTTTTCTTCGGGTGTTACCACCTCAAGCTTCATGATGGGCTCCATCAATACGGGGCCGGCCTGAGCACAAGCGTTCTTGTAAGCCTGGAGTGCAGCTATTTCGAACGAAAGTTGGTCGGAGTCTACGGGGTGGAACGAACCATCGAGGAGCTCTACCTTGAGGCTATCCAAGGGGAAGCCGCCGAGCACACCGCTCTTCATGGCGTTTTCAAAGCCCTTCTGTACAGAGGGGATGAATTCCTTGGGAATATTACCGCCGGTAACCTTGTTCTCGAACTGCAGGCCGCCTTCCTTGAAGTCTTCGTCAACAGGACCTACATTCACGATGATGTCGGCAAACTTACCGCGACCACCGGACTGCTTCTTGTACACTTCGCGGAGGTTAACCGTCTTGGTGATGGCTTCTTTATAGTTAACCTGAGGCTTACCTTGGTTACATTCCACCTTGAACTCACGTTTCAGACGGTCGATGATGATGTCCAAGTGGAGCTCACCCATACCCGAGATAACGGTCTGACCGCTCTGCTCGTCAGTCTTGACAGTGAAGGTGGGGTCTTCTTCAGCCAGTTTGGCCAAACCTTGAGAGAGTTTGTCGAGGTCCTTCTGCGTCTTGGGCTCTACGGCGATACCGATAACGGGATCGGGGAAGTCCATGGACTCCAGTACGATGGGTGCATCTTCGTCGCAAAGCGTATCACCGGTGTGAATATCCTTGAAACCTACACCTGCGCCAATGTCGCCGGCACCGATTACGTCCACCGGATTCTGGTGATTGGAGTGCATCTGGAACAGACGGCTCACACGTTCCTTCTTACCGGAACGTACATTATAGATATAGGAACCAGCCTCTATCTTACCGGAGTAAACACGGAAGAAGGTCAAGCGGCCTACATACGGGTCTGTAGCAATCTTGAATGCCAAAGCAGCCGTCTTTTCGTCTTCGCTCGGTTTGCGGTCTTCCTCTTCGCCGGTATCGGGATTGGTACCGACAATGTTGGGCGTATCGAGGGGAGAGGGGAGGAACATACAAACGTAGTCGAGCAACGTCTGTACACCCTTATTCTTGAAAGAAGAACCACAGGTCATCGGCACGATGTTGAGTGCGAGCGTACCCTTGCGGATACCGGCGATGATTTCCTCTTCCGTGAGGCTGTCGGGATCTTCAAAATATTTCTCCATGAGAGCCTCGTCCTGCTCTGCGGCAGTTTCCACGAGCTTGGCGCGCCATTCTTCGCACTCATCCTTCAGCTCTGCGGGGATGTCTTCGATGTCGTACTCAGCACCCATCGTTTCGTCGTGCCAGAGGATAGCCTTCATACGGATGAGGTCCACGATACCCTTGAATTTCTCTTCAGCACCGATGGGCACAGAGATGGGGCAGGGAGTAGCACCGAGGATGTCCTTCATCTGGCGCACTACTTCAAAGAAGTCGGCACCGGAGCGGTCCATCTTGTTCACATAACCGATACGGGGAACATTGTACTTGTCAGCCTGACGCCAAACGGTTTCAGACTGCGGTTCCACACCACCAACGGCGCAATAGGTTGCCACAGCACCGTCGAGCACACGGAGGGAGCGTTCTACCTCAGCGGTAAAGTCAACGTGTCCCGGAGTATCGATAAGGTTGAACTTATACTTTTTGCCGTTCCAGGTCCAGTAGGCCGTAGTGGCAGCAGAGGTAATGGTAATACCGCGCTCCTGCTCCTGAGCCATCCAGTCCATGGTTGCACCACCATCGTGTACCTCACCGATTTTGTGGGTCTTACCGGTATAGAAGAGGATACGCTCTGAAGTCGTTGTCTTACCGGCGTCGATGTGGGCCATGATACCGATATTACGAGTCAAATGTAAGTCTTGCTTTGCCATTTTTTATATCGTAATAAAGAGATTAAAATCTGAAGTGAGCGAATGCACGGTTAGCCTCGGCCATACGGTGCATATCTTCCTTACGTTTGAAGGCACCACCCTGCTCGTTGTAAGCGTCCATGATTTCAGCAGCCAGCTTGTCGGCCATAGTCTTGCCGCCACGTTTGCGAGCGTAGTTGATCATATTCTTCATGGAAACGGACTCCTTACGGTCGGGACGGATTTCAGTAGGTACCTGGAAAGTAGCACCACCGATTCGGCGGCTCTTCACCTCCACCTGCGGAGTTACCTTGTCAAGAGCGGTCTTCCAGATTTCAAGTGCGCTCTTTTCCTGGTCCTTCATCTTCTCGCCTACCACTTCAAGGGCTTTGTAGAAGATTTCGTAAGCGATGGACTTCTTACCATCGTACATCAAGTGGTTAACGAACTTGGATACCTTCTGGTCTCCGAAAACGGGATCGGGGAGAACCAGGCGCTTTTTGGGTTTTGCTTTTCTCATTGTAGAGTTTGTTGGTTTTGTGTGGGCTGCAATTCAGTTCTTCAACTCCCCGTTGGGACGTTTACTCAACCGCGTGCAAACCAATAAATAATAATAAATAAGGAAAAGAGGAGAATGCAGAGCGGAAATTACCCGCAAACATATTTGTAATTCACTGATTGTTTTGTGCGGAGCTATGCAGATGGTTTCTATTCCACCCGACTACTTTTTAAAACCACCCCTGCATTCTCACCTTTTTTTACTTTTTAGCGGCCTTGGGACGCTTAGCGCCATACTTGGAACGACGCTGCAAGCGGTTAGCCACGCCGGCAGTATCGAGCGTACCGCGAACGATGTGATAACGTACACCCGGAAGGTCTTTCACACGACCGCCACGTACGAGTACGATGCTGTGTTCCTGCAAGTTGTGTCCTTCACCGGGGATGTAGGAGTTCACCTCCTTGGAGTTGGTGAGACGTACACGAGCCACCTTACGCATGGCAGAGTTAGGTTTCTTAGGCGTTGTGGTGTACACACGCACACATACGCCTCGACGCTGCGGACAAGAATCGAGCGCAGGCGACTTACTCTTGTCGGCTGCCACGCTTCTGCCCTTTCTTACTAATTGTTGAATAGTAGGCATTTGTTTTGTTTTTAATTGTTATGTATATATTTTTTGTTATTTGCGATAGTTGGTGTAGGTGTACAATTCACCTTTCGGGCGGCAAAGTTAGCACTTTTACTCTGAACACCCAAGGGTTTTAGAATGTAAATGACAAGTTTTTTACCCGCAAGGGCCGACGGAGTAGAACAGTTGCCGAATTACGAGGTAATTTCCCTATACGAGTAGGTGTAAAAAAATCGCACTTTTAAGAACGATTCTTTTACACCTACTTAATATGAAGCATTCGGGTATTCTAAAAATCTCACTTGGCTATATTGACGAGCTTGCAACCCAGAGCAGTTTCAATCTTCGCTATGGTCTGCATAGTAAAGTTGTGCCTGCCCGTCAACCATTTGGATATTTCCGACTCCTTTTTGTGGAGTTTTTGAGCTAATTCCTTTTGAGTGAGATTCTTTCCCTTGAGAACTTCACTGATTCGTTCCGCTATCCCGAACGTAAGCTCGTACTCGGCTTTCTGTTCTTCCGGGACAGCGGCAAGACACTGTCTGAACAAAGCATTCTGTATCATAAAGCTTGGTTTTTATATTTCAAATGTTACACGCTGAATGTCTGTAATCATATTCTTCTCTATGGTTATCTTCCCTGATTTTTGCGCGTTGAGCAGTACCTTGTCAAAGGTTTGCAAATCCATCACATAACCGCTCAACTTACTGTCTTCCTGATAAGTGCGCGTCGTCTTCACGCCTCCGTTTCCAAGAATAAGAATTTGGTCAGAGATTCGCAAGCAATACAGGCGCAATTTACGCGAATCAATAGCAAGAGCCTTGACATTGTCATTCATTCTGCCTTCGTTACGGAAGAATCGTTCAAGAGCTCCCTTGTCTATAATCTTGGACAATGCTAAAAGGATAACATTGAAATCCTTATTATATGTCGCGTTGTCCTTGAATTCATTCAAGAATTTCTCAAACTCGCTTAAATCATGACCATCAAAACAAATGGAAAACATTCCTACATTGTCGTTTTGCTCTATTATTTTTAACGTCGTAGTTGTCATGGTGTTAATATGCTAATTTCATTGCAAAGTTAAGTATAAGTCTTGGAATCAATTCACTTTTGAGTGAATATTCAAGAAACTTTCACGCATAAAGGCAAGAAATGATGAGCGCCGGGGATTTGTGGAATACAAATGCGGCGTTTACAAACCAAAGTGGGAAACCGACGCTCGAAACCTGTACAGGAATAAAATTATAAGCTACAACGTCAATTTTGTGCCCAATCGACAAAAATTTACGGTTCCCTATATACGTAATTAAAACCCGAAAAAAGTATTCACCCCTTCACACATGGTCATTTTTCGCCTGAAATTCAGGCGTTTCAAGTGTGAAGGCTTGGATTTTCAAGTATTCACAGCATTCACCGGCCGACTGTGAATGCTGTGACACCTTGTGAAGGCTTTAAACCACCAAGCCTTCACACTCGAAACGTCTGGTTTTCAACAAGAAACGTTGGGTCTGTGAAGGGGTGAACACTTTTTTCGGGGAATAAATTGCGTATATACGCGCGCGTAGAGCGAAGGTTGTCCCCCTTTTGTCGCCCCTGTGAATGCTTCACCCATCAAGCCTTCACCACTCGGCGAGAAAGGTTCACAGCTCGGCGAGTAGGAAAAACAGCTCGGCGAGTAGCGAAAAATAGTTCAGGACTTTTGAAGGATAGATGCCATGGCCTGTGAGGAGCTCCTTGCAATGCAACGGACAACGGACAGGCGGGGGAAACCGATGCCTGGCATTTTACTACAGATGCAACAATTTTTCACACGCTACGGCCGTCCAAGATAAAGAAACATTATCTTTGCAGCGCAGGGCGGTACAGTTACACGCCGCGAAAGCAAATACCGAAAGCGGCCATCAAGTGGTTCTTCCACCACTGACGGAGCGATCCGTCGCCCTGCCTCTCTGCCGGAATGCCCGCCTGCCCAGTCCTTACCTTCTTCGCAAACCACCACAGCCTGGCCCACACGCTTATGTTTCGTATCATCTTTCTGATTTTTACCTTCCTATTTTTTCCCGCCACCGTTTTTGCCCAATTAGATTCCTTGGTATTCGATGTGGAACGCACCGCCATCCACCCGGAGCAGCGGGGAGAGTTGCGTCTCCACGTAGCAGGCATGCCTTTTGTACTCGACAATGAATACAAGAGCAAACTGGTCAAAGGGTACACGCTGCCGGGCATTTGGCTGGACCCCACCGTGTCGTACCAACCGCTGCCGAATGTCAAAATAGCACTCGGAGCCCACATGCTCCACTTTTGGGGCGCGGAAAAATATCCCAACTTCAATTACAGTGAGCTGGCTTCCTGGAGCGGACGGAACATCCAGAACGGTTTTCACTGCGTGCCTATTTTCCGCGCACAGATGCAGCTGACGAAAAACGTCAACGTGGTGTTAGGCACCCTGCACGGGAAAAGCAACCACGGGCTGATTGCTCCCTTATACAATGACGAGCTGAACCTGAGCGGCGACCCGGAAACGGGAGTACAGGTGATTTGGGACTCGCCGCACTTTCGGTTGGACAGCTGGGTGAACTGGGAAAGTTTCATCTTCCGCAAGGACACAGGACAGGAGTCGTTTTCCTTCGGCCTGAGCACCCTGGTGCGACCTTCCGGCAAGGAGGCGGCATGGCAATGGTATCTGCCCATTCAAGCGGTGTTCCAACACCGTGGCGGAGAAATCAATACGGAAGCAACAGACCGGGAAATCAAAACCTGGCTCAACGCTGCCGCCGGCGTGGGAGTGGACGTGCCGCTCCGGATGCGCTGGCCGGCCTCGTTAAACTTAGAAGCCACGGCAGCATATTTCGGACAACAGGCCGGCACGCTCCTACCCTTCGACAAAGGTTACGGGGTGTTGGGGAAAGCTTCGCTACGGGTGTGGCGATGCAAGCTGGGCGTGGGCTACTGGTACTGCAAGGATTTTGTAAGCATACTGGGCAATCCGCTCTATGGCGCCATGAGCATCAGCAACGAAGGACTGACGCTGCGAAAGCCGAAGTCGTTGCTCGTGGATGCGGAATACGCACACCGGCTGGGCGAAGGGGTGGCCTGGGGTATACAGGCGAAGCTGGCAAACCAATTTGCCACCCGCAGCCATTCGCCGGAAGAGGGATGGAGGGAGGAAAAGAGCACACAGAACTTTTCGTTTGGCATCTATCTGCGTATGTCGCCCAGTTTTCTGTTGAAAAAATTCTGACCAGTCGGGCCAGCGCTGACACTCATTGCCGCGAGCCGGCATGGACCGGCTGAACCCGTGTGGACTCCCCCACCCCGTAGGTGGCGGCGGCATTGAAGGGGTCGCACGTGTGGCAGGTGATGAGAAGGACAAAAGCGATGAGGCGCACCAAGTCGAGCGAAGCATCGCGTTGTTGTTTGTCAGTCATTAGCGGAAACAAAGATTATGTGATTCATAATATATTAAATAAGGAGTAACTGCGCTTGCAGCTACTCCTTATTATATTATAGGAGAGAGCGTTGCTCAAAACGAATGAGAAAAATCCCAACGCTCGCTCCTTTTCATTTAAGCTTTAGAGAAAGCGGTACTTAAAGGCTCCAGTCTTCCTTCGTTTTGCGAACATACGAAGCGTAACGGCGCTGAGCGGCCTTCTTCGTTTCGTCGAAGAGTTCCTGTGCCTGTTCAGGCAGGGCCTTCTTCAGCGAGAGGAAGCGTACTTCGTGGTCAAGATAGTCTTGGAAGAGGTCCCAATTCGGCTCTTTGCTGTCGAGCGTGAAGGGGTTCTTGCCTTCGGCTTCAAGAGCGGGGTTGTAACGCCACAAGTGCCAGTAACCACAAGCCACGGCGCGGGCTTCTTCAGCCTGGCTGCGACCCATACCGCCCTTGATCTTCAAACCATGGTTGATACAGGGAGCATAGGCAATGATGAGTGAAGGTCCGTGGTAAGCCTCAGCCTCACGGATGGCCTTCAAACACTGAGCCTGATCGGCACCCATAGCCACCTGAGCCACATAAACGTAACCGTAAGTAGCCTGCATCAAACCGAGGTCTTTCTTCGTTACGCGCTTGCCGGCAGCGGCAAACTGGGCAATGGCACCCACGGGCGTAGCCTTGGAGGCCTGACCACCGGTGTTGGAGTAAACTTCGGTGTCAAGTACGAGAATGTTCACATCCTCGCCGCTGGCCAATACGTGGTCCAGACCACCGTAACCAATATCGTAAGAAGCACCGTCGCCACCAATAATCCACTGGCTGCGCTTGGTGAGGAAGTGAGAGAGTTCCTCAAGCTGCTTGCAAACGGGGCATCCCTTGGCTGCGCTCTCCTTGATCAGCGGCTCCAGCTTGAGGGCTGCGGCACGGCTGGCCTCAGAGTCTTCTTGTGCGGCAATCCATTCTTTGGCGGCTTCCTTGTACTCTTCGCCGGCGTGGTCGGAAGCAATCATCTGCTCCAAGAGGCTCTGGATGCGTTTACGCATCTTCTTGTTGGCCATCACCATACCGAGACCGAACTCACAGAAGTCTTCAAAGAGAGAGTTGGCCCAAGCAGGACCCTGTCCCTTCTCGTTCGTGGTGTAGGGCGTTGAAGGTATAGAGCCGGAATAGATGGAAGAGCAACCCGTGGCGTTGGCAATCATCTGGCGGTCGCCGAAGAGCTGGCTGACGAGTTTCACATACGGAGTTTCGCCACAACCGGAGCAAGCACCGCTGAACTCGAAGAGCGGGGTAGCAAACTGCGAGTTCTTGGGGTTGAGCTTCACGTCAACCAAGTGTTGCTTGGTGGCCACGTTCTTCACGCAGTAATCCCAGTTGGCAGCTTCGGGCATCTGGCCTTCCAGCGGCACCATTTCGAGGGCCTTGTTACCCTTGAGGCCGGGACATACATCCACACAGTTACCACAACCCAGACAGTCGAGCACATCCACCTGCTGAACGAAGTGCATGCCCTTCATGGCGGCAGGTGCTTTCATTTCGATGCTTTCGCCACCGAATCCCTGGAGCTCTTCATCAGTCAATACGAAGGGACGGATGGCAGCGTGGGGACATACAAAGTCGCACTTGTTACACTGGATACAGTTCTCCTTGTGCCAAACGGGAACGAAGGCAGCCACACCGCGCTTTTCGTAGGCGGCAGTACCCTGTGCCCAAGTACCGTCTTCGGAAACCATGTAGGCACTTACGGGCAGGAGGTCGCCGTTCTGCGCATTGATGGGGCGTACCAAATCGGAGATGTAAGCGGGCTCGTCGCGCACCACTTTCTCGTCCTCGGGCAGGTTGGCCCATGCGGGGTCAATGACTAACTGCTTGTACTCACCACCACGGTCAACGGCCTGATAGTTCTTATCAACCACATCCTGGCCCTTCTTGCCGTAGCTCTTCACGATGAATTTCTTCATCTGCTCTACGGCCAGGTCAACGGGGATTACCTCCGTGATGCGGAAGAAGGCAGACTGGAGAATGGTGTTCGTGCGGTTGCCGAGCCCGATTTCCTGAGCAATCTTGGTGGCGTTGATATAGTAAACGGTGATGTTGTGTTCGGCAAAGTAACGCTTGGCGTTGTTGGGCAGGTTCTTGGCCAACTCCTCGCCCTCCCAGATGGTGTTGAGCAGGAACGTACCGTTGTCGCGGAGGCCGCGCAGTACATCGTACATGTGGAGATAAGCCTGAACGTGGCATGCCACGAAGTTCGGGGTCTTGATTTGGTACGTGGAGCGGATGGGAGTGTCGCCAAAGCGGAGGTGAGAACAGGTGAAGCCGCCCGATTTCTTCGAGTCGTAGGAGAAGTAAGCCTGGCAGTACTTGTCGGTATTGTCGCCGATAATCTTCACGGAGTTCTTGTTGGCACCTACCGTACCATCGGCACCCAGTCCGTAGAACTTGGCCTCGAAGATGCCTTCGCCGCCGAGTGCCTTTTCAGCCTCCAGGGGCAGCGAAGTAAAGGTAACGTCGTCCACGATGCCCACGGTGAAGTGGTCTTTCGGTTCGGGCAATGCGAGGTTGTCGTAAACGGAAATAATCATGGTCGGCGTAGTGTCGCACGAACCGAGGCCGTAACGGCCGCCCACGATGACGGGACGTTCTGCCTCGTTGTAGAAGGCATCCTTCACATCGAGGTAGAGAGGTTCGCCGCTGGCACCGGGTTCCTTCGTACGGTCGAGCACGGCAATCTTCTTGCAGGTCTTGGGCACGGCAGCGAGCAGGTGTTTCACGCTGAAGGGGCGATAGAGGTGAACGCTCACCATACCCACCTTCTGGCCCTGGGCGTTAAGGTAGTCAATGGCCTCGCGGGCAGCTTCCGTCACGGAGCCCATGCAGATGATGACGCGGTCGGCATCGTCGGCACCGTAGTAGCTGAAGAGCTTGTATTCGCGGCCGGTAATCTTGGAGATTTCAGCCATGTACTTCTCCACAATGGCGGGCACAGCATCGTAGTAGCTGTTGCAAACCTCGCGGTGGGCGAAGAAGGTTTCGGGGTTCTCGGCCATACCGCGGGCCACGGGGTGTTCGGGGGTGAGGGCGCGACTGCGGAACTCGCTCACCTTGTCCATAGGCACGAGGGGACGGATAGCCTCCTGGTCCATCACTTCAATCTTCTGGTATTCGTGCGAGGTGCGGAAGCCATCGAAGAAGTTGATGAAGGGTACGCGGCTTTCAAGCGTAGCCAAGTGAGCCACGGCGGAGAGGTCCATCACCTCCTGCACGGAACCTTCGCAAAGCATGGCGAAGCCGGTCTGGCGGCAGGCCATTACGTCCTGATGGTCGCCGAAGATACAGAGAGAGTGGCTGGCCAGGGTACGTGCAGACACGTGGAACACGCAGGGAAGCAGTTCACCTGCAATCTTATACATATTGGGAATCATCAGGAGCAAGCCCTGCGATGCCGTAAAGGTAGTGGTGAGGGCACCGGCCTGCAAAGAGCCGTGAACAGCTCCGGCGGCACCGCCTTCACTCTGCATTTCCTGCACTTTCACCGTGTCGCCGAAAAGGTTGATGCGGCCTTGAGCCGACCATTCGTCAACGTGCTCTGCCATGGGAGAGGACGGTGTGATGGGATAAATGGCAGCAACTTCAGAGAACATGTACGCAATGTGCGCAGCGGCCTGGTTGCCGTCACAAGTAATGAATTTCTTGTTTGCCATAATTATTGTTTGATAGAATAAGGATTGTTGTGTGCTTGATAACGGCCTTTCCGCAACGAAGAAAAGGCTCTATCTTTTTCCATTGCCGCCGTGTTGGTTGCGGAGGCCGGATTTTTCTGCCGGTGTGGAACAGAAAAGCCCCATCTGCCCCCTTGGCGGGAGCCGATCAGGCTATCCTGTTGTTCAGACTAATAGAGGAAACCGAAGAGCCACAGAGGAATTTCGTTTTCCCGGCCGATGTCTGTATTGTATTTCACGTAAACCGTATCGGCTGTGGTGCGCACGCGGCGTGACTTGTCGCATACACAGATATTAGTGGCATTGTTGATACGGAAGAGGCCGTTACGCCGGCCTTTGTTCACCGTGTGGTGCCGCCACAGGCAGTTTACGAAGAACGTTTCCATGATGTGTTGTTCCGACATGCTCGGATCATACACGGCGTGCATCAGGTTGGCATCGTGAAGGTAGATAGCGGCCGGTTTTTTGGGGAACGTTTCTTTCTCACGGTGAACCATATTGATAAGGCGTGTTTCTTCGAGATACTTCAGATAGTTCATCACCGTGGCGCGCGAGGTTCCGATTTCCTGTGCCAGCTTGCTCACATTGGGCGAAGAGGGGTCGCCAATAGCCAAGAGGTAGAGCAGTTTCTTGATGCGCGAAAGGTACTTCAGCTCAATTTGTTTGTTGAGCAGAAGGTCTACCTCTATCATGTTGTTCATGGCTTTGAGCAGCGCCTCCGTGAAGTTGTGATTTTCCAAGAAGAAGGGGTAATAGCCGTGTTGCAGATAATCCTGGAAGTACTGCCAAGGATGCACGCGGGGCAGGATAAAGCGCAGAATTCGCTCATGATCGGCCAACAGCTGGTCGAGCGTGTATGCCTCGAAGTTCTCATGCGTCACGAGATTGATATACTCTCGGAAAGAGAAGCCGTGTAACACATACGTGCGGCTCAACGAGGAAAGTTCGCTATCGTCCTCTACCTCGCCGGTGTTGACTGAAGTGGTGGTGTAAACAATGCGCAGGTAAGGATACTTGTGGTAACATTCCACCAATTGCTCTCTCCAATCGGGCAACTTAAATGCCTGATCGACGAGCAACACAGAACCACCCTCCTCCACAAATCTGCCGGCAAAGTCCACAATACCGTGAGCCTGGAAGTAGAAGCTGTTGAGATTGATGTAGAGACATTGACGCAACTGCGGATCAAAGTTCTCTTTGGCATACTGTAAGAGGAAGGAAGTCCGTCCCACGCCACGCGGGCCCTTGATGCCAATCATACGGTAGCTCCAATCTATCGTATCCATCAGCGAGCGGCGTACCGGAGCATTGAAATGCTCCATCAAATAGGCGTGCGAGATAAAAAACGTTTCCATTGAATGTTGTTTTTCTTGGATAAAAACACCCGCCGGGACAATCTGTCAACGAATGCGAAGCAAAGATACGAAGTTGTTATTTAACTTGCAAAGCAAACTTGACATTTTTTCTTATTTCTCCGACTTTAATCTATACTGTTGCCGCGCCCGACGTTTTTATTCCAAGTGTTTTACAGACAATTGTGAAACCGGCTGTCGAACATGGAGGAAAACACGCTAACTAACGACGAGGCTCCGCGCCAAATGTTAAAACGGAAAGAGCCGATTTGGCAGTTAAAAATGAAAATCTTACCTTTGACGTGTCAAAGGGAGGAAACTGTCAGCTGCGGGTTCCTCCTTTTCTTTTGCCTTCATTTTCCAGCGAAACAACGACCAGATGCGGCAAAAATAGTCCTGGATTTGATTTTCCTACTCGCCGAGTTGTAAAAACAACTCCTGCTTCTCTCTTTCCAACTCCTCATTCTCTACCTGCTACTCCCTTTTCCGGCAACGCCAATCAAGGCTCCACACCTTACATAAGGTTAAAAATGTTAATGTGCTCTTTGGATGAAAGGACCCTATCGGCCGTATGGCCAACGACAAGCCGAAGCTATCGGCCGGTGCCGGTTGTAGACTTTCCGAGAGGAAAGATAGGATTGAGGAAAGCACAAGTTATACGCGCTAAAACCAAAAAAAAATACAAGAAAACATACGCATCCAAACAAATAACGTATATTTGCGGCAACAACTTACGCAAAACAAAGAAGATTCCGAAACGCTTGAAAGGGAGTAGGAGACATCCTTTTATCTTATCTGCTATGACACAGAATGAAAACCTGTACAACGAGCTCGATTCTCGTTTGGACATCACCGAAGCCAACGCTGAATGGTGTGATCATTGCAGTCAGGGTCATCCCGCACCGCTCGACTGATAGGTAACAAAGAGGCTCACCATCATGACCATGCAAAGAAACATCTACGTAACGATTAAGGGAACGCTACGCTGCAACTTGGCTTGTCAGTACTGCTATGGCAGGGACAACCACGCTATCGGCGCACAAATGACGGAAGAAGAAATCCACCAAGCCCTGACCTTTACGCGAGACTATGCTTTGGAAACGCACGCCACGTCGTTGACGTTGTGCTGGCATGGCGGTGAGCCTCTTCTCTTGTCGTCTGTTCTGCCTGCTTACATGGAGGAGGCGAACAGACTTTTTTCTGCCATCGGCGTAAAGGTGCACCATGGACTTCAGACCAACGCCGTGGCTCTCCTACCCCGCACCTTCGACTTCATCAAGCAGTATCTCGGCGGACATGTCGGCGTGAGCCTCGACCTGTTCAGCTCTTACCGCACCTTCCCCGACGGAACCCTGTCCACACAGCTCGTGGTGGACAACATTGACCGGGCTTTGGCGGCCGGCATCAGCTGTGGGGCCATCAACCTCGTTACCCGCGACAACCTTCACCGCATCCCCGACATTTACAACTTCTACAAGCAGCGGCGCATGAACGTGCGCTTGGCAAGGGTCTTCCCCATCCATCACGAAGCGACGGAGCATAATCCCATGTATCTCTCCGACGAGGAATTTGCCCAAGCCATGACGGACTATTTCGACCTGTGGGCCAACGATTCGCAACCGGCCCACAACCAGGACATCGTTAATCTGATAGGCGACCTGCTCTTGGGGAAACCCTCAGTGTGCTTCCGCGAACGGGAGTGCCACAAAAGATATCTCGCGCTTAGTCCCGGAGGCGAAATCTTCACTTGCGCAGAGTTTGATGTGCCGGAGTCGGTGGTGGGCAACTTCCTGACGCAATCAGCGCACGACTTCGTTCGCTCCGACAGCCGCGACAAGCTGGCTCTCCGGGCTCCCGTGCCACAACAGTGTGCAGCATGCAAATTTCTCCGGATATGCCACGGCGGATGCTTCCGCGAGCGTTTCATGTTGGGCTATCCTTATCGCTGCAAGAGCAATTATCTGTATTGGGAGCACGTGGTGAGATGGTTGGAAGCGAAGGGAGCCGGCCTTTTCCTGTTGGCCGACAAACCGGCCGACGAGGCGCGGAAAATACTCAAACAAATTTTCAAACCCTGACACACCATGATGCGCCTACTCATCGTCATCCCTTGGTCACCCTTCCATGTGGGGCTGAAGGATTTCGATTTCGCACAAATGCCAGAGCGTGCGCCGGAGAGCATGGTGGCCCTGGCCACCTTCCTGCGCGAAAAGGGAGCCGAAGTGGCTGTGGCGGATATGCAGTGCCACTTGCTTCAATGCCAAGGCGACACGGCGCAGGCTCTGCAACGGCTTTACGCGCAATGCAACGAGTGGAAACCGGAGGTAATCGGTTTCTCCTTTTTTACTGCCCGCCTCAAGCCGGCAGCAGACATCTTTGAAGGACTGAGAAATCACTTTCTTTCCCACCGCTTGCCCCTGCCGCTGATGATAGCCGGCGGGGTACACGCCACGCTCCTGCCCCAACTGACATTCCAGCAAATACCTTTCGACGCGCTCATTGTGGGCGAAGGGGAAATGCCGCTGTGGCAACTCCTTCGGGGGGAGGACATGAACGAAATTCCGGGAGTGGTATTGCCGGGGGCGAACCGCATCACGCCACCCCGGGTGGTGGAACACTTAGACGAGCTGCCGCCGGCCGACTGGTCGCTCATTGATTTCCCGTTCTACACCCAGCCGGCGCATCTCATCTCTTCGGGACGGCTCGACGCCGTGTTGCCCGTCACCTTTGGGCGAGGCTGTAATTATCGGTGTAACTTCTGTGCACACGCCTGCTTTCTTAAACCGCGCTGCCACTCGGCCGAGGGTTTTCTCCGCAAGTTGGATGCCTATGCCGCACAGTGCCACGTCAACACCTTCCTGTTGCAGGACAGCTCCATAGGCAATTATAAAAAGGAGTGGGCAGCGGTGTGCCAAGCGCTCATTGCGCGTGGAACGCCTTACCGCTGGTGGGCCAACCTCCGGGCGAACCAGGCCGACAGGGAGTTTCTCGAACTGCTCAAACGGGCGGGCTGCATCAAACTCTTCTTTGGCTTTGAATCAGGCAGCCAACGGGTGCTCGACCGCATGAACAAGCGCATCACGGTGGAGCAGTGCCGCGAAACGGCTCGCCTCTGCCACGAGTTAGACATCCCTTTCTACGCCAGCTTCATCGTCAACTATTTCGGAGAAACGGAGGAAGACCTCGCACTGACCGAACAGCTCATCCTTCAGACGCGCCCCACTTCCGTAGCGGTGAACACTTTCTCCCCCATCCCGGGCTCAAAGGACTACGATGCCCACCGCGATGAAATTGTGCCGCACCTGAACAGCTTGGACGACTGGACCATGCTGGGATGTCTCTATTCCCAACTCTACTTCAGCCACTTGCCCAAAGAACGCTTCGACTATTGGCGCCAAAGGCTGAGAAACTTACGCCAAACCATCAATGCGCATGAAGATTCTGACTGAAGGACACCACGAACGCACGGAGTGCCCCGAAGGAACGGCGGTCAAACTTTCCTGCTGGAACGACCTGACACCGTTGTCCGAAGGAAAGGTGGTGGTGTTCAACACGCTGCAACGCAATGCCGTGCTGCTCACAACCGACACCTACGATGCACTCAAACAGGCCGACCTGTCGGGTAGCCTAACCGTCGAAGGGGAGGAGAAAAAACGGCTTTTCGCTCTGGGCATCCTGGTTCGCCGCGACAAGGACGAGCACGCGGCATGGAACAAGGCTTATCGGGAAGCGAAACTCGACATGAGCGACTTAGACATCACGGTGGTGCTGACGGAACAGTGCCAAATGGGGTGTGTCTATTGCTTTGAGGGATTGGAAAAGGCACACCGCGTCATCACGGACGACACCGTGGAACGCCTTCTCCGATTTATCCGGCTTCACGAAGAAGGGTTGCGCAGTCTCCGCCTCACGTGGTTTGGCGGAGAACCGCTGTTGGCCTACGAACCCATGCGAAAGCTCTCGGAACGGGCCATTGCCTACTGCAAGGAGCACGGCATCGTTTACCGAAGCGACATCACCACCAACGGTTTCGCACTCAACGAAAAAAGAATTACCGAAATGGTGGAGCAATGGAAGATAAGGACTTTCATCATCACCGTGGACGGCACGGCACAAGTACATAACCAACGCCGACCGCTGCGGGGCGGACGCGGAACGTTCGACACCATTTGGGAAAACGTGAAACGGCTCATGCAGCACGACGTTTTCGTGCTCCTGCGCATCACCATCGACAAACGAAACGCCGATTCAGTGCCCGAACTCCTCGACCTCATGCACGCCGAGCTCCCGGCGGACAAAATACAGGTGGCCTTCTGCCGCACCTTCGACATGGCGTTCACGCCAAAGGCTTCTACACCTTATATATATAGTGAGCGGGAATTTGCGGAGGTGGAGTGGAAGCTGATGCAGTATGCCCACAGCCTCGGCATCTTCCGTTACCGTTTCCCCCATGCCGCCCCACGCGGCGGTTGCCTGCGCAACGGCGATCTGGTCGTCGGTCCCGACGGCGAAATCTTCAAATGCCTCGACACCATCGGCGACACGAGGCGGATAACCGGCCACCTGATGCAACCTTCGGCCGATGCCGAACCGGAATGGCTTGTCCGGTGGCGCGAATGGCAGCCGGACAACCGACCGGAGTGCCGATGCTGTGCGCTCCAGCCGCTCTGCAACGGCGGATGCCCGCACAACGCACTCTTCAGCGACAAGAAGCACGGCTCGGACCTGCCCTGCCCGGACTGGAAGGCGAACTACAAACGACAAATCATCGAACTGGCTCATGCAAACGACGAAAGCATATAAAGCGGCTTCCCCGCAACAAACCGTTGACCGCATCCGGCAAATCATTGCCCGCCTCAGCCTCCCCGTGAAGGAGCAACTGTTAGGCGATGGGCGGCTGTGCTGCTCGTGCCGCATATCTATCACACGCACAGACGACTTCTCCATCGGCACCAACGGCAAAGGCATGACGCAGGACTACGCCTTGGCAAGCGGCTACGCGGAGTTTATGGAGCGTTACCAACACCGCGTCATCGTTTACCCCAATCCCGCAGCGGAAGGGGCAGCTTGCCGCTTCTTCCCCGACGAAACGGATTTCCGATGGCCGACCAAGGAAAAAATTGTGGAGCAGGTGAAGAAATTTTCTCCCTCCACCTTGCCCGCAGAGGGCATTGAGGCCGACAGCTTGGAGGGGAAGGAAATTCCGTTCTTCCACCTGAACAGCGGAAAGGTGGTGCCCGTTCCCTACTCGCTCATCCGCTGGGTCAGCGGAAGCAATGGCATGAGCGCAGGCAACATCCTGGAAGAAGCACTCATCCAGGGATTTTGCGAAATCTTTGAACGCCACGCACTGCAGCAGCTCTATTTGCGCCAACTCGTGCCGCCCACCATTCCGGAGGCGGAATTTGAAGGCACAGACATACTCCGGCGGTTGCGGACCATGCAGGCAGAACACGGCATGGACTTTTCCATCAAAGACCTTTCGCTGGGCGAGGGTTTTCCCGTGCTGGGCTTGCTCGTCTTCAGCCCCGACCATGCAAAATATATCCTTCAGTTAGGCGCAGACCTCAGTCCGGTGATTGCGCTGGAGCGTTGTTTCACAGAAATCTTCCAGGGCTACACGCCCTCCACGCTCCGCTTTGAAAACCAAGTGAATGCGTGCGAGAAGCCCGACCTTTTCAACGAATTCAAGCGCAGCCTGACGTACGGACGCGGCCGGTTGCACCGCGAGTTCTTCACTTCCGCGCCAAGCTATGCCTATTGCGGACACACGACCATACCCGTGGGACGCAATTTCCGCGAGGATTTGAACAACATCTGCCAATGGGTGATGCAAAAGGGGTATGATATTTACCTGCGCGACAATTCGTTCCTCGGCTTCCCCGCCACGCACCTCGTGGTGCCGGGCCTGTCGGAAATAGACAAGACTTTCTGCCGGCTGAACCGCCGCATCCGCCACATGACGCTCACGGAAAACCGTCCGAACCCGCTGTTTCGCCTGCGGGAACTGACGGCGGAAACGGCTCCCCTGCTGACGCGCTACATTGAGCAGACCGACGGCGAAGCCATCGACCTCTTCACGCGCAACACGCACCCCGGCAACCACGTGAACCGCCGCTTGCTGCTCGTACTCCTCCATCTGCGGCAAAACCACCGGGAGGCGGCGCGCGAACAGCTCGAACGTTACTGCGAAGAGCAACGGGCACAAAACCGAATGGTGAAGCCATTGCTGCAAGCCCTGCTCCTGCGCCTCGGAGGCCGCCCGGACAACCAACCGGATGAGCGGTTGCTCCAAGCGGCCGACGATTTGCTGGCCCGACCGGAACGGATTTTCCACGCCATCCCCGTGCCGGAATGTTTCCACTGCGACCGCTGCGCCCTCAGTTGGGGATGCCGTTATCCGTTGCTACGCGAAATCGAAGAGATTACGCAAACGGCCATGCGCACTTATCCATTCAGACAAAATCACCTTGCTTCGCTTTTCTCATGACCCGGAATTACTTGCTCGACCCCAACACTTGCCGACGCATTTTCCCCGACCTGACAGTCGTGGAGCACCAGGTGAGCCACGTGCGTGCCGTGCTGACGGGACGGGAAAAGGCATTGGTGGACCGGCTCGACGTTTACTTTCCCCAAGCGGTGGACGAAACGGACACTGCGGCGGCCGAAAAAATGCGAAGCCTGTGGTTCATCAGGACAGCAGACGACCCGATACACGACTTCACGTATGCCGACAAGCGGGAAACGGAAGCACATTTTTCCCACGTTGAAGTTGACGCCACGACTCCGCCACCCCGGCCGTGGCTCACGACACTTGAAATCATCGTCACCTCGCGTTGCAACGAACGATGCCTGCACTGTTACATCCCCAACGGCGAGAAAGACGCCGCTGTGGTGCTCGACAAGGAAACGGTCAAGGAGGCACTGCGCCAATTCCGCGAGCTGAACGGCATGAAGGTGGTGTTCTCCGGCGGAGAGCCGTTGCTCCATCCCGACATCTGGGAACTCATGTCTTACTGCCGCGAGCTGGATTTAATGGTGCTCATCAACAGCAACCTGCTCACGCTCACCGCAGCCCAAGCCCGGAAGTTGAAAGAGCTGCGGGTGTTCAACGTGCAAGTGTCGCTCTACTCCACCCTCCCGGCCGTACACGACGGCATCACACAGCGCAAAGGCTCGCACGAACGCACCCACCGCAGCATCGAACTCCTCATCCAGGAAAATGTGCCCGCACTCATTTCCTGCCCGGTCATGCAGCAGAACCACCGAGAGGTGGCTGCGCTGAAACGGCAGGCGGACCTGTGGGGACTGGACTGCTATTTCGACTACATCATGATGGCCCGGCACGATGGGAATGCGGACAATTTGGCCACGTGTCTCACTCCCGAGGAGACAAAGGCGGTGGTACGCTGCGTAGTGCAGGGCAATCCGCTCTTTATGGAGGCCATCCGCTCCGCAGCCACGGAGGAGGAGCTGCTTCAAAAGCACTTTGCACGCCGATGGCACGCCTGCCAAATCATGTCGAACCGATTGGGCCTCGATGCCGACGGCACGCTCTATCCCTGTCCGGGCTGGAACGGACTGTCCTTAGGCAATATCCGCGAAACGTCGCTCCGCGAGGTGTGGACGACCTCATCGCTCACCCAAGAGCTGCGCGCCACAGACCCACACCGCTTTGAGCGCTGCCAAACCTGCCAGCTGCACAATTTCTGCGACATGTGTCCCGTTTACAACTTCAATGAGAACGGCGCAGTCGACAAGGTCTGCACCCGCTTCTGCACCGCCGCCCGACTGTTGCGCGAGGTGGTGCTCGAACTCTGGACCGAGCAACAAACCGCCGACGTTTCGCAAGGCTGACGGCCGATAGCCGAAACCTAAACCGAGCGAGCCTCAGCCGGAACCGGCCGTTCTGACAAATGGCCGGCCAACTCCACCACCTAACCTTTACACTTTCTCCCGCCACTCCACATGAACACCGAACTACTCCAAGCCCTTTGCCACACAACCGGCATCAGCGGCTACGAACAAGAAGCTACCGACTGCTTTCTCGACGCTTTGCGCCCCTGCGCAGCCGAATGCAGCACGGACCTCATGGGCAACGCCATGGTATTCCTCGACCCGCCTACCCCGCACCGCCCACGCATCATGCTCGAAGCCCATGCGGACGAAATAGGTATGCAGATTATCCACATCAGCGACAGCGGCTACCTCTACTTCCGCCCCAACGGGGGCATAGACGAGCAGTGTGTGCCCGGCACGCAGGTCGTCGTCATCACACGCAAGGGGGAACGACTGCCGGGCGTCATCGGCAAACGCCCCATCCACCTCATGACGGTGGAAGAGCGCAAATCCACCTTCAAGCTCCACCAACTATGGATTGACACCGGCTTAGAGCCGAAAGAACTCAAGGAGTTGGTGAACGTGGGCGACGCTGTCTGCGTACAGACCAACCTCCGTTTTCTCGGACCTCACCGCGTAACCGGCAAGGCCCTTGACAATCGCATCGGCCTTTTCGTGGTGGGCGAGGCACTCCGCCGTCTGGCCAACCAGCCCAGGCCGGCGGGCAACATTGTAGGCGTGGCCACTGTACAGGAGGAAGTGGGCTGTCGCGGTGCGCTCGTGGCGGCCAACGCACTCAACCCGGAAATCAGCCTGACCGTCGATGTGGATTTCGCCACCGACGTGCCGGACTGCCCGGCCTCGCACTACGGGAAAATATCCTTGGGCGGAGGTGTGGTCATCCAGCGCAATCTCGACTGTCATCCGCAGTTGAGTCTTCAGCTCGAAGAGTTGGCTCGTCAACACGACATCCCTTATCAAATCTCGGCCCGTCCGCACGCCAGCGGCGGCAATAATGCCTCACGTATCCAGCTGGCGCAAAACGGCATCCGCACCGTTGTGCTCAGCATCCCCTGTCGCTATATGCACACCCCCGTGGAAGTATGCGACTTGCGCGATGCCGAAGCCGCCATCCGGCTGATTGAAGCGTTTTGCGCGCACTGCCAAACGCCGGAAGCTTCACTTTGAAAAACTTTAATCTTAACTGTTTATAAAATATGACAGACAAAAAAATCCATGCAGCCATTGTGGGCTACGGCAACATTGGCCGTTACACGCTCCAGGCACTTCAGGCTGCCCCCGACTTTGAAATTGCCGGCGTAGTGCGCCGCCGGGGTGCAGAAAACAAACCCGCTGAGCTCGAACCTTACCCCGTTGTGAGCGACATCCGCGAACTGGACCACGTGGACGTGGCTATTCTCGCCACCCCCACCCGTAAAGTGGAGGAATATGCCAAGGAAATCCTCAGCCTCGGCATCCACACCGTTGACAGCTTCGACATCCACAGCCAAATCCTCGCTTTGCGCAGCAGCCTCGGCGCGGTGGCCAAGGCGCACGGCGCGGTGAGCATCATCTCCGCCGGCTGGGATCCGGGTTCGGACTCTGTGGTGCGCACCCTCCTGCAAGCCATCGCCCCGAAGGGCATCACGTACACCAACTTCGGACCCGGTATGTCCATGGGCCACACTGTGGCCGTCAAAGCCATTGACGGTGTAAAGAAAGCCCTGTCTATGACCATCCCCACCGGCACCGGTATTCACCGCCGCATGGTCTACATTGAGCTGGAGGAGGGACATGATTTCGCCACCGTGGCTGCCGCCATCAAGGCCGACCCCTATTTTGCCTCGGACGAGACGCACGTGAACCTGGTGCCTTCGGTCGACGATGTCATCGACATGGGCCACGGCGTGAACCTGACCCGCAAGGGTGTAAGCGGCACCACGCAGAACCAGCTCTTCGAGTTCAATATGCGCATCAACAACCCCGCGCTCACCGGCCAGGTGCTCGTCTGCACCGCCCGTGCCGCCATGCGTCAGCAGCCCGGATGCTACACCATGGTCGAGGTGCCCGTCATCGACCTCCTGCCCGGCGACCGCGAGGAGCATATAGCTCATCTTGTATAGTCGGTTTACACCTTATTATATATAGTCTACACCATATTATATATAGCCTACTCCTTATTATATATATAGGGTGGTTCTAAAAATTCTGATTTATATATTCTGATATTCTGATGGTTGCTTTGCACCCTCTCGAAAGCGTCTTTTTGTAAGTAGGTTCAGTCACATAGCCCGCTATGCTCCTTCGCCTACTTACAAAAATCCACTTCCGATAGGGCGCAAATCTCCTCATCAGAATTATTAGAACCACCCTATAGTGAAGGCGCAGCTCATCGGGCTGCGCCTTTTTGGCTTCACGGTTTTGTAACAAAGCTGTAACAAGCCTGCTATTGCGAACCCCTTCCTTTTGCTATGTCAAATGTAGCTCTTTTTCTGCAAACAGCCAAATCGGCATTTTTCGATTTAACATTTCAGCCACGCGGTCGGCAAGGGGGATAAACAGAACGAACTTCTCCGCGACGGCTGTCGGGAAGAAGTTCGCTCACGGCGCGTAGCGCCAATCTTTTTTTACCAAGTGGCAGGGCCGGCCTTATGCTTCGATTTGTTTGTCGTAAACCGGAGCCGTGGTAACGCCGTGCTTGGCGAATACCTCGGCGATGTAAGCCTGCTGTTCGGCGTTGATGGGTTTCTCACCGCTCTTCATGCGGTAGTAAAGTCCCTTGCCGAAATGCTCCACAAGGTCCTGCTTGATGGCAGAGGCCACGGAAGTGCTCACCTCGTCGTAAATGTTTGTCATCCCCTGCACCAGTATTTCGTGCGTTGCGTTTGCGTTGTTTGTGTTCATTTTTTTATTGAGTTGTAGTAAAGTCGGCGCGAAAATACGAAAAAGATTTGGTCACGCCCCACTGAAAAGCGTAATTTTGCGGGCAAGTTGCGCCACGAAGCCGGCGTCCGGCAGCCTTTTTAAAGGAAATGGCCGCGCCCGGACCGCATTTATCCCCATCACTGCGACACGGCGCGCAACAATCTTTAAACCTAATACATCGCACGCTACTTCATCATGAAAAAGAATCTGTTCTCTTGGCTGAACATCCTGCTGGGCTGTACCATCATGGCGGCCGGCTTCGTTTTCTTCATCAACCCATATAATATTGTGCCCGGCGGCGTTTACGGCGCGAGCATCGTACTCCACAACCTGTTCCCCTCCATTCAGGTAGGTACGTTCGGCTACATCCTGGACGTGCCCTTGCTCATCCTGTCGGTGGTGTTGCTGGGCAGCAAACTGGGTTCGCGCACGCTGGTGGCCGCCCTGAGCACGCCGTTCATCATGAACGCGCTCTCCTGGCTGGCCTATCCCTCGGAAGCCGCGCTCCAGGCGTTGGACCCCACGCAGATTGCGGGCGGCACACTGGACCTTTCGGACCACCTCATGCTGACGACGCTCATGGGGGCAGTGGTGGTTGGCGTGGGCGAGGGCATCGTCATCCGTAACCGCGCCACGACGGGCGGCAGCGACATTGTGGCCATGATATTGCAGAAGTACATGCACATCAAGTTCTCCTCGGGCATCCTGTTGGTGGACGGCATCGTGGTAGGTCTGGGCCTGTTGGTGATAGGCTTCGGGCTGGGCGGCCACGCTGAGGGTTCGCAACCTTCATGGATGCTGTCGTTCTACTCGCTCATAGCCATTTACGTCATATCGCGCGTGCTCTCGCGGGTCATCAACGGTGCGAAGAACGACAAACTGCTTTTCGTCATCAGCGATTTGAAGCTCGAAGAACTGCACCGATATATCCTCCACCACCTTGACCGCACGGCCACGTGCATCAAGAGCAGCGGGCTCTACACGAAGCGAGAGAAACAAATGATTTTCCTCGTCGTGAGCTACAAGGAGGTGGCGGGCGTGAAACAGGTGATCAAGGAGGCCGACCCCCGCGCCTTCGTGGTCGTCACCGACGCATACGACACTTACGGCGAGGGCTGGAAACAGCTGCCCGACAAGGGGGAAGTACAACCCGAGTAGAAGGAATAGTGTGAATCAATAAAATGAAAAAAGAGTTCAGCATTCGTTGAACTTACTTTGGTTACGAAGCCCTGGAAGTGCCCCGTGCATTTCTGGGGCTGTTATTGTGCCTGAACGCTAAGCAGCATATACACGCCTGGGAAATTCGTAACACCGGAGAACGGCGAGGGGCAGATGGGAAGTGGGGAGGGGAAATATCAGGCAGGGAGAAGGTGAAACGCTGTGCCGGAAATCGGCAAGCGACAACGGGCCTTCACAATTTCTTCACTTTTGCGAAACGCGGCTGAAACACCGCCCCCGTACTTTTGCAGGCACAAAAACAAGCGAACGAACTCATCTATGAATTCAACCCTACGCATCGGCTGCCCGGCTTTGTTATTATGTGGCAGTATGCTTACACTGAAGGCCGAAGTGCCTTTTCTTATTTCCGAAACACCCATTGTAAAACCTATTGCCCGCCCCATCAAGGGCCGGGTGGTGGATGCCCGCACCGGCGAGCAGATGGTGGGTGCCAGTGTCTTCCTCAAGGATTTTCCTCACATCCACACGACCACAGGACTCGACGGTTCTTTCACGCTGAACACGGAAGGGCACGCCGGCACGCTGTGCTGCACGTACCTGGGCTACAAAGCCGGGGAGTTCGACCTGGACCCGAACACCGCAGGGGAGGAGCTGTCGCTGCCGATGGAAGAACAGAATCAGGAACTGGGCGAAGCGGTGGTGATGGCGCACAACCCGGGGCGCACCGAGGCGGGAGCACGCGGTATTGAGCGCAAGGCAATGAACGTGGTGAACGTGATGAGCGCGAAGGCCATCGAACTGTCGCCGGACCTCACCGTGGCCAATGCCTTGGGCCGCGTTTCGGGCGTTACATTGGAACGTGGCGATGGCGGGGAGGGGCAATATGCCATCCTGCGCGGCATGGACAAGCGTTACAACTACACCTTGGTGAACGGGGTGAAGATTCCTTCGCCCGACAACAAGAACCGCTTTGTGCCACTGGATATCTTCCCGGCAGAGATGCTGGACCGCCTGGAGGTGTCGAAGAGCCTGACAGCTGATTTGGAGAGCGACGGCATCGGCGGGGCGGTGAACATGGTGATGAAGGACGCGCCGGACCGGCGGCAGCTGACGGCAAACGCCGCACTGGGCTACAGCGCACGCTATTGGCAGCACGCGTTCGGCACCTTCGCCACCTCGGACATCCAGTCGCAATCGCCCAACGAACGGCACGGCACGGACTACGCCGTGAGCATGAGTGACTTCACACTGGAGAACCTGACGGTGAAACGCCGGAAGGTAGTGCCCGACTGCACGCTGGGACTTTCCTATGGCGACCGCTTCTTCCACCAACGCCTGGGCGTGATGCTGGCTTTCAGCGGACAGAACATTCACCGGGGCAAGGATGCCGACATTTACTGGCTGACAGGCTCGTCAAGCAACGACGGGACGCTGACACGGCGCACGACGAGCGAACAGCAGTCGCGGCTGGGGGCACACGTCAAGCTGGACTATTCCTTGGCACAGCACCACCGGCTGGCCTGGTACAACGCTTGGCTGTACTTCCGCAACCAGCAGGTGCGCGACACGGAAAAGAGCCAGTCGGAAGCGGTGCGACTGAAGCTGAACTCGCAGCAGATTTTCAACTCAACGCTGATGGGCGAGCACGGTTTCGGCGACGAAAGACCCTTCGAGCTGAACTGGCGGGCGGTGTACGCCAAGGCGGAGAGCCGAACGCCGGACAATGCGGAGGTGTACCTCACCACGGCTTCGACGGGCTTGCAGACGGTGAGCGTGAACCCGGCCGCCCTGCGCAAATGGGAGCACAATGACGACGAGGACCTGGCGGGCTACGTGGACCTGAAGCAGGAGTTCGAAGCGGGCCGCATGGGGACGCTGCAGGTGCAGGCCGGCGGTATGTTCCGCGACAAGCAGCGTACTTCGTTCTACAATGACTACACGTTCAAGGCGAGCACGGCGCAACGTACCTTGGTACGCGGGAAGGACTGGCAGGACTTCGACGAGATACTGTTCGACGCGCCGCGCTTCGGCAACCTGAGCGACCCGCTGAACTACGAGGCTTCAGAGCAGGTGGGGGCGGCCTACCTCATGGGCAAGCTGTCAACGGGACGCACTGAGCTGACGGCAGGACTGCGGGCGGAACATACGAAGCAGGGCTACCACCTGCTCTACCCCACCGAGGGGGCACGCAACCGGGGTGAACAGCGTTACTGGGACTGGCTGCCCTCGGTCCACCTGAAGTACAGGCTGACCACACGGAGCAACCTCCGCCTGTCGTACGCACGGGCCATCAACCGTCCGGGCTTCTTCGAAATTGTGCCTTACAAGCTCTTGGGCGAGGACTACAACGAACGGGGCAACCCGGACCTAAAACACACGGTGGCGGACAACGTGGACTTGCGCTACGAGCTGTTTCCCTCGGCAGCGGAGCAGCTGATGGCGGGCGTGTTCTACAAGCGCATCCAGAACCCTATCGAGTACGGTATGGAAACGAGCGGACAGGACACTTACTATACGCCGGAGAATTTCGGAACGGCGCACAACATGGGTGTGGAACTGGATCTCACGAAATACTTCCACCGGCTGGGCATCAAGGCGAACTATACATACACTTACTCGAAAATTCGCACGAACAAAACGGTGGAGGAGGCAAACGCGGACCCGAATGCGGAAACGACCATCGTGACGCGCACGGTGCAGCAAACGCGCCCACTCTTCGGTCAGGCGGCCCACGTGGCGAACCTCTCGCTGCTCTACAAAGACACGCACCGGGGACTGGACGTGCAGCTGGCCTTGAACTATACGGGCAAGCGGCTCTGCGTGGTGTCGCGCTTCCTGGACAACGACTCGTGGCAGGCCGGACACACGCAGCTGGACGCATCGGCAGAACAGAAGTTGGGTGCTTCGGGCTGGAGCCTATTCGTCAAGGCGAACAACCTGCTGAACCTGCCCTTGGTGCAGTATGTGGAGAAAAACGCACGCAACGAGGTGCTGGGGCCGGAGTACGAACGCTACAAGGGCGGTCTGCTGGAACGCAAGGAGTGGCACGGACAGAGTTTCCTGATAGGCGTGAGGTATAAGCTATGACCTCACTTGCACGGCGTGGGGCGGCTCCGAGGAGACAAGGCATTAAGGGGTGTTCTATAAATTAGGTTTTAAAGAATACCCCATGAGTGATTTTACTTATTCCGGCCGTCTGCTGTTTTTTAGAGCGACCTTTTGCAAGTCACGTCAGTCGCATAGCCCGCTATGCTCCTTCCTCCACTTACAA
>JALEYW010000005.1:0-49842 GCA_022773145.1 Bacteroidales bacterium | reverse complement strand
ATCTAACGAACTTTGTGTACAAGTTGCACATAACCAGATAGTATAACTTAAAGATTGAGCACTCTAAGTTAACAATATCCTGCGATATGTGCAACTTCTTTTAGTTCATATTATTTCCATTTTAATTCCGCCAACGGGTATTACAAGCTTACACAGTCGACGAAAATGGATAAATTTTGAAAATTCAACCCGTGGACGTATGTGGTGGTATTCCGGTTGCTCAAATGGAACGGAATCTATGAGAGAAAACGTATGCAAATAGCCATTACCCGCCCCGCCGCGCCTTTGCGTCGAAAAAAACGTCCGAAAAGAAGGGGGGCATGCCTCCGGCATAAAATGCCGGCACAGCCAAACTGCAATCAAGCAGAGCGGGGAGAGCTGCCACGGGTGCATGAATGCAGTTGGAAACAGCCCTACGGCTGTAAATGGCATGAAGTTATTCAAGCCTCGGTAGGGGCGCGCGGGGGAGATTTTGCAAGGATAGCACAGTTTTTATTACCTTATCTCTCATTATCCTTTCACCTACGAAACTTTAAGACAGTCCTAACAAGTTGACTTTATATTTTAGGTTTGTTTACACTTCTCTCCCCCCCCTCAAAGCGTTACAAAAATTACAAATGTTACACGTTACATACACAAAAAATTAATTTCCCATGGTTGGTTGGCCGGGGCATCGGCGGTGGTGATGCTGCTGAGCGGTGTGGTGCTGACGTATCTGAGTTTCTTCCTCGGCGGCTGGGGCGAGGTGGCCGACAGTGTGCTCTACTATATGGCGCAGTGTTTGGTCTACGCGGGCAGCATTTTCGGGGTTTCGGTATATATGCGCCGGAGCTTGGAGGAGATTAGGCGGAAGGTTGCCTCTAAGGAATAATTGTTTGAACAAGCAGATGGTTTATAGTTTAAGGTTTATAAGGGCTTTAAACTATAAACTTTAAATTTTATGGCCGCAGGCTTCATTATTCATTATACATTATTTCGTTATTCATTAGTCCGTAGGAAAATTATTCGTATTTTTGCCTCGGCTGGCTTTGATGTCGCCCGGCCGGGGTTTTTTTTGGCGTGGTGCGGCAGTTGGGCTTTTTTGCGGGGGCAGGATGTCTGCGCCCAGGGGCTTTCGGGGCCGGCACAGTAAGGTAATTCAATACGTATATATATTGTGTGTGTGACGTGAGCAATGCGGATTTTTTAAAAATAGATGTTGATGCCATTCTGGACGCGAAGGCGGGTGCTAAGGCTCGGTGGGTTCCGGGTGTGGTGCGCTCGTGGCTCAAAGGCATTGCGCACCAGGATGAGGTGAACGGTTTTTTGGAAAGTGCGGCAGGGAAGCAGGGTGTGGCGTGGTTGGATGCCGTCATGGAGTTTCTGGACGTGGAGCTGGACATCCATGGGCTGGAAAATCTGCCTGACGATGCGGACGGGCGGCGCTTTACGTTTGTGAGCAATCACCCGCTGGGCGGTCCGGACGGCATTGCTATCGGCCAGGTGCTGGGGCATCGCTACGAGGGGCGCATTCGCTACTTGGTGAACGATTTGCTGATGAACCTTCGCGGGCTGGCTCCGCTGTGTGTGCCCATCAACAAGACGGGGCGGCAGAGCCGGGATTTTCCCCGACTGGTGGAGGCGGCGTTTGGCAGCGACAACCACATCATCATGTTTCCGGCGGGGCTGTGTTCGCGGCGCCGGAATGGGGTGATACGCGATTTGCCTTGGAACAAGACGTTTGTCACCAAGAGCGTGGAAACGCAGCGCGACGTGGTGCCTATCCATTTCGGGGGGCGCAATTCTGACCGCTTCTACCGCCTGGCTGACGTGGGCAAGTGGCTGGGGCTGAAGTTTAACATCGCTATGCTCTTTCTGGCGGATGAAACGTTCCGCAACCGTCACCGGACGTTCAGCCTGCATATAGGCAAACCTATTCCCTGGCAAACGTTCGACCACAGCCGAAAGCCGGCGGAGTGGGCGGCATGGGTGCAGGAGGGTGTGTACCGACTGCCTTAAGCGCGTTTCTCTCCCTCCCTCTTCCTCTTTGTCTGTTTTTGCATGTAAAAAAAAGTTCTTAAAAGTGCAATTTTTCTTTGACACTTTTAATAAGATCGGCTGCGGTTCGGCAATATGAGCAAGCTCTATTGCGCTCGCTTGCACGAAAGTTCTCGCCATGGCAGAGTATTTAGGGCGAGCTTGAACTCTGCTCATTTGGCTTAACGAAATCGTTCCGGGGATAAGGCTTTCCTCTCGGGTCAAGCCGGGGGTGAGCCGTCCGGCCTCCCCCCCCAAAAAATAACTATTCCATAAAAAAAGGGGACTACAACACTGGACAATCTGAAGCCGGCGGCCTGCCCTCCCCAAAAAATGAAAAGGGTTGTTGCTCGTTGCTGCAAGTTGTCATTCTTCCCCCCCCAAAAAAAAAAGTCAGTATAAATTCAGATGCAACCTATCATTCCTCCCGTAGACAAGGCTCTCTTGCGAGCCGAACTGACTCCCGACCGCCGGCTGCGTTCCACGAACAAGGCGGGCAACGAGATTTACATCGTCACTTATCAGCAAGCGCCTTACGTGATGCGCGAAATCGGTCGGCTTCGCGAAATTGCTTTTCGTGCCGCCGGAGGAGGTACGGGGCTGGAGCTGGACTGGGACGAGTTTGACACGTGTGACCATCCTTACTATCAGCTCATCGTGTGGGACCCTGAGGAGGAGCAGATTTTGGGAGGTTACCGGTTCCTGCCGGGAAAGGAAATTGCGTATCGTCCGGACGGGCAGCCGCATTTGGCCACGGGGCACATGTTCCATTTTTCGGATGAGTTCATCCACACCTACATGGACGACACGGTGGAATTGGGCCGTTCGTTCGTGACACTTGAATACCAGAGCACGCGGGCGCTGAGCAAGGGGATTTTCGCGCTGGACAACCTGTGGGACGGGCTGGGAGCGCTCACGGTGGTCATACCGGACCTGAAATATTTCTTCGGCAAGATGACGATGTACCCCTCGTTTAACCGCCAGGCTCGCGACATGATCCTCTTTTTCCTGAAAAAACATTTCGGCGACCCGGACAAGTTGGTGGTGCCCATGACGCCGCTGCAGATTGATACGCCCGACGAGGTGATGGAACGCCTCTTCGTTCACGACGACTTTAAGTCGGACTACCGCATCCTGAACTCGGAGGTGCGCAATCTGGGTTACAACATTCCGCCCTTGGTCAATGCTTACATGGGGCTCAGCCCGACGATGCGCGTGTTTGGCACCGCCGTGAACCACGAGTTTGGCGAGGTGGAGGAAACGGGCATTCTTATTGCCGTGGACGAGATACTGGAGCAGAAACGGATGCGCCACATCGACACCTTCGTGGAGGAACACCCCGACAGCCTGAGCCTCTTCACTGAACTGTTCCGAAAGAAGTAGAATAATTAATAATTAATAATTTACAATTTATAATAAGTCTACGACGTTCATTCAGGACGAGGCAGAACCGCCGCCTTCATGGCCGTAGGCTAATTATAAATTATAAATTGTAAATTATAAATTAAAATAGCAGAACCGCCGCCTTCAAGGCCGCAGGCTAATTATACATTATACATTGATAAAGACATCCTCTTACCAAATCTATCATATCCATGATTACAGAAAACGACAAAGCACTGCTTGAGCGCAAAGGCATCAGTGAAGAGAAATTGAACAGCCAGCTGGCTTGTTTCGCCAAGGGGTTCCCCTATTTGAAACTGGCCGCCGCTGCCAGTGTGGAGAAAGGCATCCTTGTGCCTAGTCCCGATGAAGAGCAAGCTTATCTCGCAGCCTGGCAAGCCTATACCGAAAATCCGGCACACCGGGTGGTGAAGTTCGTTCCCGCTTCGGGAGCCGCCAGCCGTATGTTCAAGGATATGTTCGCCTTTGCCGATGCGTCCTACGACGTGCCGACAACTGACTTTGAAAAGAAATTCTTTGCAGAACTCCCCCACGCCGCCTTCTTTTCCGACCTTAACGCTGCGTGCCAGCGCCTGCATGGCAAGGACATCGATGCGCTGCTGGCCGAGGGGCAGTACAAGGCCGTGGTGCGCGCCATGCTCGACGCCGAGGGGCTGAACTATGGCGCACTGCCCAAGGGTTTGCTCAAATTCCACCGCTATGAGGCCGGTGCCCGTACGCCTTTGGAGGAGCACCTCGTGGAGGGCGCACTCTATGCCCGTCAGCAGGACGGTTCCGTCAACGTTCACTTCACCGTTTCGCCGGAGCACCGTCCCCTCTTTGAACAGTTGGTGGCAGCCGTCGTGCCGGCTTATGAGAAGGAATACGGCGTACATTACCACGTTTCCTTCTCCGAACAGAAGCCCAGCACCGACACCGTGGCGGCCAATGCCGACAACACGCCTTTCCGCAAGGCCGACGGCTCGCTGCTTTTCCGCCCGGGCGGACACGGCGCACTGATTGAGAACCTGAACGACATCGAGGCTGATGTGGTGTTCGTGAAGAATATTGACAATGTGGTGCCCGACCGTCTCAAGGACGACACCGTGCGTTACAAAAAGCTCTTGGCCGGCGTGCTGGTTTCGTTGCAGGAAAAAGCCTTCGCCTATCTGCGCAAGCTGGACAGCGGCAAGTACACCATGGACGACCTGCGCGAAATGCTGCAGTTTGTCCAAAAAGAACTTTGCACGAAGAATCCTGAAACGAAACTCTTGGAGGATACCGAGTTGGCTATCTATCTGCGCAAGAAACTGAACCGCCCCATGCGTGTTTGCGGCATGGTGCGCAATGTGGGCGAGCCGGGTGGCGGCCCGTTCTTGGCTTACAACGCCGATGGTACCATCTCGTTGCAGATTCTGGAAAGTTCGCAAATCGACATGGCCGACCCGGAGAAGAAGGCGATGTTTGAGAAGGGTACGCACTTTAACCCCGTGGACCTGGTTTGTGCCCTGAAGGACTACCAAGGCCATGCTTTCCACCTGCCTGACTATGTGGACCCGCAGACGGGCTTCATCTCGCACAAGAGCAAGGACGGCAAGGAGCTGAAGGCGCTCGAACTGCCCGGACTCTGGAACGGTGCGATGAGCGACTGGAGCACGGTGTTCGTGGAGGTGCCGCTCTCTACGTTCAATCCGGTGAAGACCGTGAACGACCTCTATCGCGAACAGCATCAATAGTATTTTCGTTTAAAGTTTATGAGTTTAAAAGTTTATACAGTTGCTCTTAGAATGGCGGTAAACATCGCCGCACTACATAATCTTATAAACTTTAAACTCATAAACTTTAAACTCCATCTGATAAACTCCTCAACCCCTTAACTTTAAACTTAATCTAACTCTCCATCACAAGATGCCCCTGACTCTTCTCACCCTTTTCCTCACCTTCCTCAAAGCCGGTGGCCTGACCGTGGGCGACGGTTTTGCCACCATTCAGCCGCTCCGCCAGGCCTTGGTGAAGCAGAATAAGTGGATGACGGATGAGGAATTTTCTGAGGCTCTGGCTGTGGTACAAGCCATGCCCGGCATTTTCAACATCAATTTTGCGGTGTATTTGGGAAAGCGGTTGAACGGCTGGCAGGGTAGTGTGGCGAGCTTGTTGGGCATGAGCTTTCCGCCGATTGTTATTTTGATTGTCTTTGCCACTTTCTTTAACGACTTCCGGCAGTTTCCTGCCGTCGCTTCCTTCTTGAGGGGGGCGCGTCCGGCGATTGTGGCCATCATCGCTATTCCCTGCTTCCAACTGTGGAGGCGTTCGGGCATTACGCTCAGCACGGTGTGGATTCCCGTTGGTGTGGCGATTGCTGTGGGGCTGTTGGGCGTTTCGCCCACGTTCATCGTGGTGGCGCTGGCCGTCTTGGGATTGCTCTACGGCGTGCTGGTGCGGGGCGGCGAGTAGTCTTTCCAACCATCTGGCTCCCTCTGCGTTCAAGTTTGCTTCATCCTTTTTCCGTGCGGCTTCTGCACCCGATAACTTTCTGTTCACTTCTCCTCTTACTATGCTCATCTATCTGTTCATCTTCCTCAGTTTTCTCCAAATGGGTTTCTTCGGCCTGGGAGGCAATGCCGGCACCCAGGCCCAGCTGGAACATGAGCTCATCACGTTGCACCATTGGCTCACGCCGGAGCAGCTTGGTGACCTCATGGTCTTTTGTCGCACGTTGCCGGGAGGGACGGGCTTGAATGCTGCCACGTTGAGCAGTGCCTTGGCCACTGTTTCGCAGTTCGGCTTTTGGGGAAGTGTCCTGGCCTGCCTGACGGCTTGGCTCGGGCTGTCGGTACCTGCTTTCGCGTGGACAGCTTGCTGGCTGAAAATGGTGAACTCTTCGAGCCACAAGAACCTGCTTCACTGCGTGATGACTTTGCTGCGCCCCATGGTGCCGGGGTTGATAGCGGCAGCGGCTTTGATCATGATGGGCGGCCCGGGAAACTTTGGCTCGCCCACGCTTGCGCCATGGGATTTCTGGGTCAGCGTATTCCTCTTTATTTCCACCATCCTCGGCGTTGTCGTTTTCCGTTTCCACTCCACCTTCATGGTGTTGCTTTGCGGCATTGCCGGATGGTTTCTTTTGTAGCTTTAGGCTTCTTCAGAGCAAATCGAACTTTTAAGAACGATTTCGTTAAGAAAATATATAAATTCAGCATATTGCGTTATGAGTTTCAATCTTCCTAAAACAGACAAGAAACGGGTAGTGATTGTGGGCGGAGGTTTTGGCGGTCTCAAACTGGCCAACAAACTCCGTAAGTCGAACTTTCAGGTCGTACTGATTGACCGCAACAACTACCATCAGTTTCCTCCCCTCATTTACCAAATTGCTTCAGCAGGTATAGAACCCAGTTCCATATCCTTCCCCTTCCGCAAGCTTTTCCAGAAGCGTAAGAACTTCTTCTACCGCATGGCCGAGGTGAGGTCTATCTTCCCTGAGCATAAGATTATCCAGACTTCTATCGGTAAGGTGAACTATGATTACCTCGTGCTGGCAGCGGGTGCTACCACCAACTTCTTCGGCAACAAGAATGTGGAGGACGAGGCCATGCCCATGAAGAATGTGAGCGAAGCCATGGGATTGCGCAACGCGCTGCTCGACAATTTTGAACGAGCCCTGACTTGTGCTACCGACGTGGAACGGCAGGAACTGCTCAACATTGTCATTGTGGGTGGCGGTGCCACGGGTGTGGAGATAGCCGGCGCACTGAGTGAAATGAAAAACTTTGTGCTGCCCAAGGACTATCCCGACCTGCCTAACTCGCTGATGCACATCTACCTCATCGAAGCCGGTCCTCGTCTGCTGCCCGCCATGAGCCACGAGTCAAGTGCCAAGGTGGAGCAATACTTGCGCACCATGGGCGTCAACGTGCTCCTCAACAAGATGGTGACAGACTACAAGGACCACACCGTGCTGCTCAAAGACGGCAGTTCCATTGCCACCCGTACTTTTATCTGGGTGAGTGGTGTTATGGCACAGCCGGTGGGCAATCTCGACCCTTCACACTTGGGGCGTGGCAAACGCATTGTGGTCGATGCCTTCAACCGCGTGCCGGGTTTGGACGGCGTGTTCAGCATCGGCGACCAGTGCATCATGCCGGAGGGCGACGACAACTGGCCCGGCGGACATCCCCAGCTGGCACAGGTGGCCATCCAGCAAGGCAACTTGTTGGCCAAGAACCTGAAGCGGCTGGAGGAAGGTAAGGAAATAAAGCCTTTCAAATACCGCAACCTCGGCACCATGGCCACAGTGGGCCGTAACCGCGCCGTGGCAGAGTTCAGCAAGATGAAGTTCGGCGGTTTCCTGGCGTGGCTGTTGTGGCTCGTGGTCCACTTGCGTTCCATCCTCGGTGTACGCAACAAGATGATTGTGCTCTTCAACTGGCTGTGGAACTATATGTCCTATGCGCAGTCGCTCCGCATGATTATCTATGCCAAGAAGGCCAAAGAGGTCATTGAACGCGAGCGGAGGCTGGCCTCTACGCACTGGGGCACTGATTTGCTCAGCGAGGGCTCGGAGGATCCCCATTCTGCCGAGAAATAGAAACCCTTGGGGTTCGGTGGCCTGAGATTGTTTGATTTATTGCTCACGCAACCTTCCCCATAGAACCAATTTTTCCAAGCATTTATCGTTCGCCTAAAGTCAAACGGCCAAACAATAATTCGAGCGGCAACCTGCATCTCATAGTGGATGCGGATTGTCGCTCGAATGGTGAGTTACAGGCTGTTGGAGGCCTGTATAATTCGCTTGAAGGTGTTGTTATGCCAGTTCGGCCAATGCCTCCTTGATGCGGTGCATGGCTTCCACGATGTTTTCGTCGCTCGTGGCATAGCTCATGCGGAAGCAGCGGGGGGAGCCGAAGGCATCGCCACCTACCGTTGCCACATGGGCATGTACCAGGAGGTAGAGAGCGAAGTCCGTGGAGTTTTCAATCACCTTGTCGCCGAAGCGTTTGCCAAAGTAGGAGCTGCACTGCGGGAAGAGGTAGAAGGCGCCATGGGGCTCGTTGACCTCTAATCCGGGGATTTCGCGGGCAAGGCGGACAATGAGCTCCTTGCGGCGTTCAAAGGCTTGGCGCATTTCTTCCACACATTCCTGAGGCCCGGCAAAGGCTTCGGTAGCTGCTACCTGGCTCACGGAACATGGTCCACTGGTGTACTGGCCTTGGAGTTTGCTGCAGGCTTTGGCCAAGGCGAGGGGTGCGGCACAGAAACCGATGCGCCAGCCTGTCATAGCGTAGGCTTTCGACACACCGTTGATGACGATGGTGCGGTCGTACATGCCTTCGCAGCGGGCTATGGAGGCATGGCTGCCCACGTAGTTGATGTGTTCATAAATTTCGTCGCTGATGATGTACACCTGCTCGTGGCGGCGTAGCACTTCGGCCAGGGCTTCGAGTTCTGCCTGGCTGTAGACCGCTCCGGTGGGGTTGCTCGGCGAACAGAGTATGATGGCTTTGGTGCGTGCCGTAATGGCTTCTTCCAGCTGTGCCGGCGTAATCTTGAAGTCTTGTTCGATGCCGGCTTCTACGAACACCGGTTTGCCGTCGGCCATGAGCACCATCTGTGGGTAGCTCACCCAATAAGGAGCGGGGATTATCACTTCTTCGCCCGGCGATACCAATGCCATGACGGCATTGCAGACGCATTGCTTGGCTCCGTTGGAGCAGACAATCTGCTCGGGCGTGTAGTCAAGACCATTTTCTTTTTTCAGCTTCGCCACGATGGCCTTGCGGAGGGCAGGGTAGCCGGCTACGGGAGAGTAGCGCGAATAGTTGTCGTCCACTGCCTTTTTGGCGGCTTCCTTGATGTGGTCGGGTGTGTTGAAGTCCGGTTCGCCCACAGAGAGGTTGATGACATCGACCCCTTGGGCTTTCAGCTCGGCACTCTTTTGCGACATGGCCAAAGTTGCCGAGGGAGCTAAACGCTGTACGAGTGTTGAAAGCATATCTTTGTGTTTGTTTTAATGTGGCTAAACTTAATCTCTGTCGCCAAAGATGTGGAGTAGGTAGAGGAAGAGATTGATGAAGTCGAGATAGAGGGAAAGGCTGCACAGCAGGGCTATTTTCAGCATGTTCTCGTTGCCTGCCTCCTCGCTCTGGGCAAGGATTTCCTTCATCTTTTGTGTGTCGTAGGCTGTCAACCCGCAGAAAATCAGCACGCCGACATAGTTGAGAATTATAGCCAAACCGCTGCTTGCCAGGAAGTAGTTGGCAATCGTAGCAATGATCAGGCCGATGAGTGCCATGAAAAGGAACCGGCCGATGCGCGACATGTCGCGCTTGATGCCCAAACCTATCAACGACATGGCACCGAATGTGCCCGCCGTGATGAAGAAGGTCGATGCCACGCTTTCCATCGTGTAGGTGAGCAGGATGACAGACAGGGTCGCGCCGTTCAGGATGGCATAGAGGGCAAAGGATGTGCCCGCAGCAGCAAAGGAGAGCTTGTGGATGCGTGCCGATAGCATCATGACCAATGCCAATTCAGCCAAAATCAGTCCCCAGAACAGCAAGTTGCTTGAGGCGATGGCGTAAACCAGTGCTTCGTTGCCGGCCACCCAGAAAGCGGTCAGGCCGGTCATGGCCAGAGCCATCGACATCCAGAGGTACACTTTCGACATTAGTTTCGGGAAAGAGAGGGTGGTGCTTTGCTCTTCCACCATGGGGTCATAGCCGTAAGGATTGTTCATGTGTGAAATAATTTAGGGTTGATGTTTCGTGTGTCAGAAGCTATGGGAGCTACTTGTCTTGCAGTGCTTATTTCAGGTGCAGGGTGTGCCCCATGCGTTCTTTCTTTGTTTCGAGATATCTTTTATTATAAGGATTGGGGATGATTTCTATGGGTACATTTTCCGTGATTTCCAATCCGTAAGCTTCGAGACCTACGCGCTTCACGGGGTTGTTGGTGAGCAGTCGCATCTTGCGCACACCGAGGAGGCCGAGGATCTGTGCCCCCACGCCGTAGTCGCGTTCGTCGGGGTCGTAGCCGAGATGCACATTGGCGTCAACGGTGTCGTAGCCCTGCTCTTGGAGTTTGTAAGCCGCAATTTTGGCCATCAGGCCGATGCCGCGTCCTTCCTGGTTCAGGTAGAGCACCACGCCTTTGCCTTCTTTTTCAATCAGTTCCATGGCTTTGTGGAGCTGTTCGCCGCAGTCGCAACGCTCTGATCCGAAGATGTCGCCTGTAACGCATGACGAGTGAACTCGCACGAGGATGGGTTCATCGGGTTCCCAAGTGCCTTTGATGAGGGCCACGTGTTCGAGTCGGTTGCTCTTCTGGCGGAAGGGGATGAGGCGGAAATGGCCGTGGGCGGTTGGCATATCCACTTCTTCGCCCTGTTCTACCAGGCATTCGTTTTTGAGCCGGTAGGCAATGAGGTCGCGAATGGAAATGATGTGCAACCCCTCTTCTTGGGCTATTACCTGAAGTTGCGGCATCCGTGCCATGGTACCGTCCTCATTGAGTATTTCGATGAGGCAGGCCGCAGGTTGCATTCCGGCTAAGCGAGCCAGGTCAATGGCTGCTTCGGTATGTCCGGCACGTGCCAGTACGCCACGGTCCTGGGCATAGAGCGGGTTGATGTGGCCGGGGCGTCCGAAGTCGGATGGTTGGCGTTCGGGGTCGGCCAAGGCCCGGATGGTGGCTGCGCGGTCGTGGCAGCTCACGCCGGTGGTGCAGCCTTCGAGCAGGTCGACGGTGACGGTGAAGGGCGTGCCGAGCATGCTGGTGTTTTCCTGCACCTGGTGGGGCAGTTGCAAGGCATTGCATCTTTCTATCGTGATGGGCGCACACAACACACCGCGTCCTTTTCGCAACATGAAGTTCACGTGTTCGGGTGTGACGAGCTCGGCTGCCATGATGAGGTCGCCTTCGTTTTCGCGGTCTTCGTCGTCTACGACAATGACGAAGCGGCCTTCTTTAAAGTCTTGGATGGCCTCCTCAATGGTGGCCAGTTTGAAATTGTCGTTCATGAGTTGTTTCAAAATGAAGCGTTTTCACGCCAAGAGAAGTTGCTGTATCTGATAATTCCGGAAGAAGATAGGTCGTCCGGAATGGGTTTATTTCTTTAAAGGGCTTTTTGTTTGTTCTAATTGGGGGGCGCGTGCCGGAAAGCGGATTTCGCGTACCGGTGCCTCGTTTTGTTGTTGCTCGGAGTTCTTTGTTTCCGTGCGTGCCTTGCGTTGGTAGCGTTGCCAGCCGTTCCACAGCACATTGCCTAACAGAGCCAGGATGAAGAGGAGCAGTATGACTTTCACCACGCGCTTTCGTCTGCGTGTTTTCACATTTTCGGCCATTTGCTCAGCCTCTACACCCGAGCCTTCGCTGTTGTCCTGAACGCCCAACATGACATTGTCCAGACGGTCGCAGGTGCGCACGATAATGCGCAGGTCGCGCAGCAGACGGAGGCGGAAACGCCAAATTCTGAACCATAATACCAGGCCGAGCGGCAGGAGCACGCCCGCTATGGCATTGGCTCTCGGACTGTGTAACGGCGATGTATGGGCTGAAGTGTAGAGAATGGGAAATTCCCCTAGTACGCCCAAAATTTTGGGGTCTTTACTGTTGGATAATTCTTCCACAATCGCTTCCAGCTGTTCGTTGATTTCTTCCACCTGTGTGTCGGGCCGGTAACGGAAAAACACGTTGATGTAGTTGGGCAGGCGGAGGAGTTGCTGGCTGTGGTTATATGCGCGGCATGCCTCACGCAACTCGTTGATGAGTCCCGGCAGCACATCCATGCGGGGGTCTTCGATGATGACCTCTTTGCGCTGTATGTGACGCTTGGTGCGTATGCCCAACAGGCGGCGCAGGAGGTTGAGGTAGGCATCTGTGTTGAACACCACGGAGTCGCGGTTAGCCTTGTAGCTGATGAAGATGCCGAAAGGGGCTATCACGACCGTGCTAATCCACATGCCCAGCACCATGTTCGTGCTGCCGTCGCGGGCCAATTTCATTCCCGATGTGTTGATGATGTACCAGAAGATGAAGATAATCACCGAAATAACGGTCGGCATACCCAGACCTCCTTTGCGAATGATGGCGCCGAGCGGAGCACCCACAAAGAAGAAGATGATGCAAGCCAACGAAAGCGTCATTTTTTGGTGCCATTCCACCCAGTGCCGGCGGATGTTATGGTCGCCGTCGCGCGTTACCATGCTTTTCCATTCCAAGTCCGATTTCATGGACAGGACTTGACTTTGTGCCGTGTGGCGTGCTGTTTCTACCTTGTTCGATGGTGCTGCAGCTATCATTTTGTCAAAATCTACCATCTGCTTGCCTTGGCGCAAGCGTTGGTAGAGGCTCGTTGAGTCTTTGGTCGAGAGCGTTGGTCGGCGGAAGTAGCTGCGCGTGGCCTCTTGGTAGTATTGTTTGCCGATGGAGTCCAGTCCGTGTTCCATGGAGTCTACGCTCAACTCTATCTGCCGCATGGTTTTGGCCGAGGGCATACCGGAGAGCAGCTCTTTGTCCATCAAATTAAAGTTGCTGTCGAAATCGATGAGCAACTGTTTGTATTGGAAGGTTTCCCGGTCGTAAGGCTGTTGCACCCCGCTTTGCATCATCTGCGCCCCTGTTGTCGATTGGAGCGCTTCAAACTGTTCGCCGTTCCAAAGGTCGAGTTTGAGGTGCATCTTGTCGCTTGTCATCTCCAAGCGCGCTGAATCGGCGAGTACGATTTGCGCTCGTTCAAATCCTTGGTCCGTTTTGTAAATAATGGTTTGGTAGAGCATGCCGGTTTCTGCATTTTTCTGCTCTACGTACAGGTTGATGTTGGGCACACCGTTGTAGAAAACCCCCTCCGGAATTTCCACGGCAGGCGACTGCTGCTTCATGCTGAAGAGCAGTGTGCGCAAATTTATCTGAGCCTGAGGAGAAATGCTGTTTTGAAAGTAGAAAGAAAGACCGGTAATAATCAGGGCAAAGAAGGCCATGGGACGCATGACGCGCATCAGTGAAACGCCGGCCGCCTTCATGGCCAAGAGTTCCAGACTTTCACCCATATTGCCGAAGGTGATGAGCGAAGCCAACAGTACGGCCAGTGGCAGAGCTTGCGGCACCAGAGTCTGCCCCATATACCAAAAGAATTGCGCCAGTATTTCCAACGAAAGCCCCTTGCCAATCAGTTCATCCACATAGCGCCAGGTGAACTGCATCATAAACACAAAGAGGCAAATGAAGAAAGCCCCTACAAAGATGAGTAGGAACTTGCCTAATATATATTTGTCTAAGATTTTTATTCCAATCATAGCCGGGGATGGAAGGGATATGGGATGCAAGAGGCTTGTTTCGTTTGGTTCAAGCCGTGTCCATACACCTTTGGCGGAGGGGGTATGTCGGGTTGTCTGGCTACCCTCGCCGGCCCACAGGGCATAGCGAAAGCAAAAGTACAACTTTTTTTGAATATGCCTTGCTGTGCTTGTGCAAAGTTCTGCATACCGGGTTGTGCGGCATGTTTCAGATTGCTTATTGGGAGCTTTCTTTGTTCCGGTTGTGCGCTTGTTCCTTGTTTTTCAGGAAAGCAAGAGCTGGTAAGTTGATTTATAGCTTTTGTTACACTTCGTGTTTCCAATCCATTCAGGCTCAGCACTTTCCAGTGCTGTGTCTTTATCATACGGCCAGCGAAATGTGGTTGGTTTCGGCCATTCGGCGCATATTGAGTATGGCGTATCTCATCCGTCCTAAGGCCGTGTTGATGCTCACTCCTGTACAGTCGGAAATTTCTTTGAAACTTAGGTTCTGATAGAAACGCATGTATACCACTTCGCGTTGGTTGTCGGGTAGTTTGTCCATCAGTTTGCGCACATCACGCAGTACCTGTTCCGTTACAATTTCATTCTCTCTGTTGGTGTCGGCTAAGAGGGCGGCATCGTGCCAGGCATTTTCGGCATCGTCGTCGTAAAGCATGCTTTCATTGTGTTCTGTGCGGAATTGGTCAATAAGCAGGTTGTGGGCAATGCGTGTGAGCCAGGCATAGAACTTCCCGTTTTGTTGGTAGCGACCTTGGCGTAATGTCATGATGGCCTTGACAAATGTTTCTTGAAAAAGATCATCTGCCATGTCGGGGTTGCGTACGATATATGAGATGTAGGAATACAGTCTGTCTTGATGACGGGATAAAAGCTCGTCAAACGCTTCGTTACAGCCGGATATGAAAAGTGCGACCAACTCATCGTCGGTACGCAAAGTCAATTCTTCCATTACTTTTTGATTATGTTGATTTTGCGAAGTAATGTCTTTTCTATAGGCAGGAAGGTTTGGAGATTGAAGAGAATGATTTGTTGTAAAAAAGTGGATGAAAAGGGAGGAAGACAAGCTTCCTTTTCCTTAACATAGGGCAAAAGTAACTTGTTTTGTTGAAATGAGCAAACATGAAATACAATATTTTGTTGCAACTGGCGTTATTACTGATATTCATTTCCTGTTTCGTGGGGTTTGCCGGGTACAGGAAATGTTGTTTGTGCTCTTCCTGAGTTTCCTGTCTGTTGCATGTTTGAAAGTTCGTTGCCCATGCCTGTGCGTTATACTTCCTATCAACACTTCATTTCTCGTTATTTTACTTGTCGCATCCAAAAATTACCCGTTGACGTGGGTTGTACTTGTCCGGTGCGCGATGGAAGCAAGGGGTGGGGAGGTTGCAGTTTTTGCAACGGGCGTAGTTTCGTAACGGCTGCTTCTGACAAGACTCAATCGGTTACGGAGCAATTGGCAGCCGGCAAGGCATTTTACAGAAGGAAATATGCTGCCCGTCCCGACACAGCATTTTTGGCCTATTTCCAGGCAGGTTCCAATACCTATGCGCCGGTGAGCGAGCTTTCGCCTTTATTTGAAGAAGCACTTTCTGTGGAAGGAGTGCGAGGGCTGGTCTTGGCCACCCGGCCCGATTGTCTTTCTTCCGAATGGCTTGACTATTTGGTTCAACTCTCGCGTGATACTTTTGTGATGGTTGAGCTGGGGGTGGAAAGTCTGAACGACAATACCCTCTTGGCAGTGGGGCGGGGACATACCGTGGTGCAGTCGGCATGGGCAGTGCGTAAACTGGCCGATTTGTCTATTCCCGTGGGAATACATCTCGTGTTTGGTTTGCCCGGCGATGACCGTGAGCAGATTTGCCAATGGAGTGGGGTAGTGTCCCGTTGGCCGGTGGATGTACTCAAGCTTCACCAGCTTCAAATTTTGCGTGGCGCGCGGATGGCCCGGGAGTATGCAGACTATCCCGAACATTTTCAACTTTTCACTCCTCGTGACTATGTGTCTTTGGTCGTGGACTTTTTGGAAGGTCTTGCGCCTGACATTGCGGTGGAGCGTTTTGTTTCGCAAGCTCCTTCGGAAGCGCTTGTGGCACCGAGGTGGGGAATGAAGAATGAGGAGGTTTTACAGCTCATTGAACGTGAAATGGTACAAAGAGGGACTTTTCAAGGTAAAAAAACGGCTTTGTGAATTTTGTATTTCTGCACGATTGTCTGGAAACTTATTTTAGTTCCATGACGAGCCTTAGATTATTCTCGTCAATTTCGTTTGGTGGATTTGATTTTCAGCATAAACAGTTTTTGTTTTGGTAAAAGATTTTTACTTATCGAAACTTTTGATTGGGCGTTTTGCCATCATCCGGCTGTTTCCTATGCGGCGAATAGCAAGGTTTGCCTCAGGTGCCGATGGCCGGTTCATTATTTGTAGCTTGCAACCAATGTGTGAAGGGTTTGCTGTTTTGATAGTCTTAACATTTAAGCCAATCACAAGTTGCCTCTATATACGTAATTTTTTTCCCGAAAAAATCATTCATCCCTTCACAAGTAGCTACTTTACGCCTGATTACCATAGGTTTTAAGTGTGAAGGGTTGAGTTTTCAACCCTTCACACCATGGGTTAAAAACGTTTAAGAGAATTTCTCTGCTGATTCTACAATTGCGATACAAACGCCGTTTTTGTGCGTATGTGAAGACTTTGTGAAGGGTTGTTGTTTGAACCCTTCACACCCAAACAGGTTGATTTTCAGTGATAAACGTTGAGGTTGTGAAAGGGTGAACCCTTTTTTGGGGGTAAAAAACGTATATATGCGCGCGTATAGGGAAGGAGTTGAAGCAGAACAATACAGGTTTTCAAGTCTGAGCTCTTCGGTAAAATTCGAACTTCAAGGTGCCGTTTCGTTTCATGACTCTTTCGATTGGCCACTTTGTGCACACAAGTCCGGGAGTTGGATTTGCTACTCGGCGAGTTGTATAAAATAGTCCTGGACTTGTACGTATAAATTCGCCAGGTTGAATTTTGGCTGTTCATGAAGATTTTGAAACCCGTAATTTGTGAATACAGAGGTTAAAACTCTGGTTGGCAGATTGTGAATTTGCATGTACGGTGCTTGGAAAATATGCCAATAATTCATTCTTTTTAGATAGGCTATTCAGATAAAATACGTATTTTTACCTCAATTTTCTCTTTAATACTTTTTATCACTGTTAAAATGAACCCATCATTATATAGCCATTCGCTCCATATAGCGTTGCCGCTGATGATATTTTTCGGTTTTCACATGTTGTTTGCGCGTACCCCCGAGAAAAAGAATTTCGGCCATTATTTGCTATCGCGTAGACTGATGGGTACAGCATTGCTTATCCTTGCAGCCAATTATTCCGTACATTATTTTTTCTCTATCCGCCTGAGAGACCTAAATGCCACGGTTTTGATGAATTTAGTCACCTATTTTCTCTGTTATTGGCTGTTCAGTTCGGCCATGATGCAGCTTCTTGACAACCATTATGTCAATCGTCAATGCGTTTTTCGTCACCTCTCCATGTGGCTGGTATATACATTCCTGGCCAGCACGGTGCTTCTCTGTTTTTCTGAACCGACAGTGCAGAAGTGGGGAACGGTTGTGCTTGCTGTATGGTTGGTTGCGTATGGATTGTTTCTTTCTGTGCGTCTGCTACAAACTTACTACCGGTCGATAAAGATGTTTGAGAATACCCATTCTGACGATATCGGAGCTTATATCCGCTGGCTTTCCATCTTCACCTATTGGGCCATTGGCTTTGGCGTGAGTTGTGCATTGTTGACGTTTCTGCCGGATGAATACGTGTTTATATGGATTTTATCCTCAGTTCCTTTCTATATCTATCTCTATTGTTGTTACCTGAACTACATGCTTTTTTATGAAAAGGTGGAAAACGCTTTGTTGGAAGATCAGGCGATGCAGGAAACGCTTGACTGCCCATTGGCTTCTCCTGCCAATCCAGAGGACACTCCCGCCTATTATGCAGATATAGCTCGGCGAATAACGGAATGGATTGACGGCGAAGGTTATCGCCAACCGGGTGTTACCCTGAGTGAGTTATCTATACATTTTGGCACAAACCGCACTTATTTATCGGCCTATATCAACAGTGTGTACCAGGTGAGCTTTCGCGATTGGATTACCGACTTGCGAATTGAGTATGCCAAACGTATGATGGAAGAGCAGCCACAACTAAAAAATCAGGAGATAGCTGAACTTTCAGGCTTCCTTTCATTGAGCCATTTTATTAGGACTTTCAGTGAAAAAGAGGGCTGTTCGCCGGCCCGTTGGCGCAAGAAAAACAGGGTTTGCACAGCGCTTTAAATCGAAGCCGGTCAAATAATTAGGTGTATGTGCGATGTCTATTTATTGCATATTCATCAAAAAAATGCCATTTCGTCAAAATTTGATTGAATGGCCATTTTTTTTATGATTTTCGCTGAACTGAGTTCCCTATCTTTGCACAGATGAAATTTTCGGATAGATAGATTATCATAAAAACAATCTTTTCATATAAAACTAATTATTATGGCACGAATGAATGTTTGTAAAACAATGAGTATGTTGCTTTCATGCGGCGTACTGTTCTCTTTGGTGTTTGCAGCTTGCAGCGATGATGATCCGACGGGGCCTACACCCACGCCAACCGAGAACAAGGCTCAACTGATTACCGATGCCGACAAACTGGCGATGATTTATTCGCTGGTGGATTTGGAAGGAAACAAAGGCCGTATCTATGAGGTGAACTACAATGTCGACTATAAACTCGACGATGCGTTGAACGCCGGAATTGATGGCACAACAACCTTGACGGCGTTTGTGGCGAAGAAACTGTTGGACGTTTTACCTTCTACCAAAGCCATGAATTTGACATACGATGCCGGTTGTAGTGTCTTTGCCTGCCCGGATAAGACTACGGGGCATCAGCTGATGGGTCGTAACTTCGACTTTAACCATCTGGATGCCACTACGAAAGAGCGCATCATGATTCCTGTCATCGCCGTACATACGGCGCCGGCCGGAGGTAAAAAGTCAGTGTCCTTCGTGGATGGACAGTTCGTGGGTTACAAGAGTGGTTTCTATACCGACGGCAAGTCAGATCTCTCGATGCTGATGGCCTTGCCTTACCTCATGCTTGATGGAATTAACGAGGATGGTTTTGCCATCAGTGTGCTCAAGTTGGACGGCAAACCCACTTGTCAGCAGGAAGAGGGTAAGAAAACCATCTTCACCACCGTGGCCATGCGTATGCTACTCGACAGGGCCGGAACAGTGAAGGAGGCTATTGAAATGCTGAAACAGTACAATATGAGCATGGACAAGGATCCCAGTGCCAGCTACCATTTCTTCATGGCCGATGCCACGGGCGACTATGCCATTGTGGAGTACACTAATCCGGACCTTTCGCTCAATCCTGACAAAATGGAAGTGTTGACCGGTGCCGATACCCTGCGCTGCGTGACTAACTTCTACGTGTCACCCTCTATGGCCAATACCGATCATGGTTTCAATAAATCCTCGCATGGAAAGGAGCGTTATAAGATTTTGAGAAAGAATCTGTTGCAGTATTCGTACAATCTGAACGCTGTACAGGGAATGGATGTGTTGACCCAAGTGGCACAAGGACCGGAAGAAAGCTTCCTTTCTACAGGGTTTACCCAATGGTCTGAAATCTACGACCTCAATAAGAAAAGCGTGTCAATGTCCATTCTCAGAGAGTTTGGTAAGACATTTGAATTTGGCATTAAGTGATTTATTATTGATTGATATTTAAGCAAGTTGTTCCTCGCTGTCTGGTGGGTGTCTATAGTTTTTATAGTTCTCTATAGATATCTATGGTTATCTATAGCTTTCTATAGTAATCTATAGCAATCTATAAATTCTATCCCCCAGCCCAGCGAGGAACAATTCTGTCTTGTCGCTTGCCCCCTGCGTACGTTTCCGGCAGTTGGCTTCACCGGCCAAAGTTGGTAGAAAAAAAAGGGCTGTTTCCTGCTTTTTGAAAACTTTCATTACTTTTGCATCACTTTTTTTACGACCCAGCAACCAAAGCAGGAAATGCCCGTGGCTACCGTTAGTGTCAATTGAAGAGGAAGTGCCCTTTTCAGAACGAAGACGGAATGGTAATTTCTTGCAACAATCAGATGTTGAAAGCCAACTATGGACAACAGCCGTTTTTTTGTGTTACAGCCTCGTGTGGGGCGGTCTTTGACGGAGCAGGCCGATGATTTGCAACGACAAATGCAGGATTTGTTGCAAGAGGCAATTTGCTCCTTAGATAATTTGCTTCAAATGCGTTTTTATGTTTCGGATGCTGCTAATCAGTGTGCGCTTTTACGCTCCCACCGATTAGTGTCCGACTATGCGCCATTGGGCGTGGTGAGCTTTGTGGAGCAACCCCCGCTCGGAGGGGCCAAACTGGCTGTACTTTTATGGTTTGTGGGAGGAAAAGTCCTTGAGCGGGAGGTGATATCCCAACCCGGTAGCAGCGGCGTGGTGTTGAAGCAATCCGGACTTACCTATATATTACAGTCGGTGCGCTTTGAGCAACCTTCCGAGGCCGATACGCCTGCCGAACAACTCCACTTGACTTTTGAAACGCATATTGCCCTGCTCCGTTCGCGAGGTCTGAATTTGAAAGACCACTGCCACCGCACCTGGATCTATGTGCGCGATGTAGATTGTCAGTATGCCCAGGTGGTAAAAGCTCGCAATGAAGTCTTCGCTCGCGAAGGGTTGACCCGCGATACCCATTACATAGCTTCTACCGGCATTGGCGGTGCAACGGAATACACCGGAGCCTATGTGGCTACTGATTTCTTTTCCGTAGACGGTCCGGGTCTTTCCTCCGTAGGTTACCTCCATGCCACAGATTACCTCAATCCCACCCATGAATACGGTGTAGCCTTTGAGCGTGGCACCTATCTGGACTTACCTTCCGAACGTTTGTTCCTGGTTTCGGGTACGGCCAGCATCGACCGCCACGGCGAATGTGTGCATCGAGGTGATGTACTGACACAGGCCGGACGTTTGTTCCTCAACATCGAAAAGTTACTCGAATCAGCCGGTGGCTCGCTTGACCGAGTGGCTTACTTCGTGGTTTACCTGCGTGATGTGTCCGACTATGCTGCCATTCGTGACTATATGCACCTGCGTTTCCCGAATAAGCCCTTCTTGCTCACACTTGGCCGCGTCTGTCGTCCTGAATGGCTCATTGAAGTAGAGTGTATGGCGCAGCTAAACAAATGATAATAAGTTTTCTTCTTGGATGAACAACTGCTGTGATTTGTTTACGACTGCTTAATTTTTACCCACATATTCTTACTTTTTGTAGGAAATGACTGTTTTAGGATTTAACATTTGGACTGGTTTTTATTCTTAATAATTCTTAAATGAAAGAAAAGTAACATGGGGTGAATAGTACATCCCATGAAAAAACAATTAAATTTGCAGTCATTATATGGTCTGTACCTACTTTAAAAGGAGTAGCCCTTTTTAAGGCTTCTTCAGGTTGAAGGCCAAAAAATGATTTCTTTACTTTACGAAATAGCCTATAAACAACGTATTTACAAACCTATCTAATCTATGCTTATCTGGCATTGGGTTGAGTTGAAAGCTTCCCTTGCCACTCTTTAACAATTGAAATACAATAATAAATTACTAATCAAATAATGCGTATGAAAAACCGTTTTTGCAGAATGGGAAAGTCGCTGCTTGGAGCAGTGTGCTTGCTTTCAACTTGCGGCGTAACATACTCATGCTCAGACGATTTCGACTTGGATGAAACGAGTCCGTCGTTCTTGGGCGCGAGTATTTACGATGAGTTGAAAAATAGGCAGAACTTCACTACTGTAATCAGGTTGATTGATGAACTTGGTTATAAGGATGTGTTGTCGCAAACGGGTAGTAAAACACTCTTTGTGGCAGACGATGATGCCTACAAGAAGTTCTTTGAAACACAGACTGCCTGGTATACCGGTGTCGGTGAAAGCAAGCAGTTAGTGCGTAAGTATGAGGATCTCTCAACGAACCAGAAGCGTCTGCTCTTGAATGGCTCCATGCTTAACAATGCCTATGTGCTCGAAATGCTCACCACCATTCAGGGACCGGTGAAGAACTTGTGTTTGCGTCAGTTGTCGGGTATCTCGGCGACCGACTCTGTTGCTTTCTTCTATCGTGACGAACTGCCCAACAACCTCAATGAAGGACAGTTGGATGAAAAGGGTAACCCCACAAATGTGGATAAAAAATTCTGGGATATTCTGCGCAACAACCATCCCAATGCTTTGGGCTTCTATGTGGCAATGGATAAAACGGAGCCCATGTTCACCCACTTCCTCGAAGCTCAGCTGAACGAGAAGAAAATTACGCATGAGGACATATCGTTTATCATGAATTTGACCGGGGATGACGAATGGAAGGATTCGGATACGGAAAACCGCAGTTACGCTTATGACAGCCGTATCACCGAAGCCGACAATGTTTGTCTTAACGGATATTTCCATGTGCTGGACAAGGTTATGGTTACGCCGCCGAACATGGCAGAACTGATTCGTACCAACGGTGAGACAAACCTCTTCAGCCAGATGCTCGATCGCTTCAGCGCTCCTTATTATGATGCTACGCTGACCGAAGAGTATCATGCCTTACATCCTTCGGTAGTAGACTCCGTTTTCCAGAAGCTGTACATTTCGCAGCGTTCTTCAAAAGGGGCTATCACTCTGGATTCTGATGGCGAAACTTTGGGTGACTTCCCCTCGCTGCCTTATGATCCGGGATGGAATGCGTATACGGCTAACAGTTCTACCAAAGAACAGGACATGGCTGCCATGTTTGTTCCTTCCGATGCTGCTATGCAAGAATACTTTATCAATGGCGGTGGTAAGATGTTGATTGAAAGGTATGGTACTAAACCTAATACAGTTGACAACCTTTCTTTTAACCTTTATCAGATTCCGCTCAACGTGGTGAAGCCTTTGGTGGCCAACTTGATGAAGGAGTCTTTTAACGAATCTGTCCCCAGCAAGTATCGCACCATCATGAACGACGCTCAGGACCAGATGTTCAGCACGGACACCTATCCTGATGTAAATAAATTTAAGAGCCAGTTCAGCAAAGTGATGATTGCAAACAATGGTGTGGTTTATGTGATGAAGGGTGTGGTGGCTCCTGCTACTTTCAGTTCCGTTATGGCTCCTGCCCTTTATGACAAGGATGCTCAGGTGATGAACACCGTTATCCACGCTGACGACTCCTATGTGACCAATAACTATTGGAACGCACCACTGCGTAAGTTCTACAGTACTTACCTCTTGGCCATGCAATCGAACTTCACGCTGTTCGTTCCGATGGACGATGGTCTGAAGAACTATGGTATGATTGAACCTATGGGATTTGCTTCGGGCAATGCCACCCAATATCGTTACTGGAATTTTGTTCCTGAGGAAGTTACTGCCAAGAATGGACAGTATTTGGCTATTTCTGCCAAGTCGTTCAAATACAGACAAAAAGATCCCCTTGATGCAGCCAATTCTTCAGCCGGTACGGCAGCCAGTCAGGCCAACAACGACCTGAATACGGAGTGGGGTAAGGTGAAGAAACAACTCCTCACGGATATGGTTGACCATCATATTCTGGTGCATGATATCAGTGCTGAAGGTGAAATGGGCATTAACACTTCGCGCCAATATTTCCTCTCCCGTAGCGGCGCTCCTGTTTATATCAAGAGTGGACGCAATAACGGTGACAATGTAGGTATGAAGGTAGAAGGCGGCTTGCAGCTTTGGTTGAATAACGACCAATATGATGCCAATGACTTTGATTGCGAAGTAAAGAAAAGTTACGATAAGACCCGTTCAGAAGCCAATGGTAACTATGGTAACGGTATGACTTACTTCATTGACCGCCCCATGCAGGCTACGATGAACACCGTGGAATATGAACTGAAGAATAATTCCGAATTCAGCAAGTTCTATAAGGCTTGTTACAATCTGGACTATTATTCAGACCTCATTGAGACCTTGTTCCATGATGAAAGTATTTCAGATGACGACTGGAGCAACGAAGAGAAGAAATACCAACTCTTCTCCAATAACTATACGCGCTTCACACAGAAGGACATGCGTCTGATTCGTTTCTTCAACAACTATCGTTACACCATCTTTGTTCCGGATAACGATGCTATGGATAAGGCTTACAATGCCGGTCTGCCTACAATGGAAGAAATCAACCAGTTTGTTCAGGATAATACCGATGAGGAGGGTGTATTGGATCCCGATGCCAAGGACAAAGCCAAGGCCATGGTGGTTTGCTATGCCAACTTCCTGAAATATCACTTCTGTGACCAGTCTGTCTTTGTGGATAATTGCACTGCTGCAACAGACTGCCAGTCTGCTTGTACAGATGATTCCGGCACATTTGTCAGTGTATCTGTTGACCAGAAACCGGGTGTAATGTCTGTTACAGACAAAGTGGGCCGTACAATCACCATCGGTGCCAAGAATAATGTGTTGGCTCGCGACTATGAGCTGGATGCCAAGGAAAATGCGGCACGCTCCATCAAGTCCTCTTCCTATGTCGTGCTGCACAGTCTGCCCGATTATATGCTCTTTGATGCTTCATTAGCTGGCGGATTTGATGCAGAATGGAAAACGGCAAGCCAGGCAAGAGCATTCGTCAAGAAGTTCCCTCTTAAGTAACAAATTCTAATATTATGAATAACATCAAGTTTCTATTGACGCTTGCACTGTGCTTTTGCTGCTCTCTTTCCTATGCTCAAAAGCGCATTTCGGGACGTGTCTGGAGTAAGCAGGACGGACCGATTGTGATGGCGTATGTAGTTGAACAGGATAAGAATAACCGTAACGTTACTGCTGCGCAGACTGATGCCAATGGTAATTTCTCTATGGTTATCAAGAATCCTGAGAACAAACTGAGAGTTTCTTACATCGGTTATCAAACAAAAATCTTACCCATCGGCGCCAACACGAAATTCAATGTGGAGCTGATTGATAAGAACACCTTTAAGGAAGCGTCTGTTACGGTAACACGTAAAACGCGCTCCAATGGTTTGGTAATTCCAGAACGAGAAATTTCTACTGCACAACAGACCTTGGACATGGACCAAATGGCCGGTCTTTCCTTTGAAACGGCTGCCGATGCATTGCAGGGTGAGATTGCCGGTTTGGATATTGTTTCCAACTCTGGTAATCTGGGTTCTGGTTCAAGTATGCGTCTGCGTGGTGTGTCTTCTATCAATGGTAGCCAAGAACCGCTGATTGTAGTGGATGGCAACATTTTGGAAGACTATAACAATGATGACCTTGATTTGGACAATATGGAAAATGAGGAGCAGTTTGCTACTTTGTTGCAAGTTGCACCTGAGGATATTGCCAGCATTAAGGTTTTGAAAGATGCTGCCGCTACTGCCATCTGGGGTTCCAGAGGTTCTAACGGTGTAATCGAAATTACCACTCGTCGTGGTGCTCGTGGTAAAACCCGCGTGAACTTCTCTTACCGCTTCTCTGGCTCTTGGCAGCCTGAAGGTATGAAGATGTTGAATGGTGACGGCTATACCATGATGTTGAAGGAGGCTTATCACAACCCGCGCATCTTGTCTGAAGAACAGTCCAGCATTGCGGAAATCATGTATCTCCAGAACTACTCTTCTTATTATGGCAACTATAATAAGAACACGGATTGGGTAGATGAAATCACGCAATTCGGTCAGACGCACAACTATGGCGTTTCTGTATCGGGTGGTGGTGAAAAGGCCAACTTCCGCGTGTCCGGTACTTATGATCACGAAACGGGTACGATTATCAAGCAGGCTCTTGACCGTTTGACTACCCGTTTGGCTTTGGACTACTGGGTATCTGACCGTATCAAGTTCTCCTCTAACTTCGCTTTGACCTATACGAAGAACCAGAAGAACTATTACAGCGACCTGCTCAACCGCTCTTATAATGCTATGCCGAACATGTCAGTATATCGCAATGAGTATCGCGAAACTGCTGATGGTGTAGGTGAATACTTCAATACAGGCGAATATTTCATCATGCCCCCTGCTGCAGGTGAAAGAGGTCTCATCAGCCCGACGAGTGGTAAGTCTTCTTACTTCCTCAGTGATATGGTGGACAATGGTAACCCCGTTGCTATTGCTAACCAGTCATGGTTGAATGTTTCTTCTTATACTATCCAGCCTCAGTTCCAGTTGGAATATAAACTCTTAGGTAAGAGCGATGACGAAACGCAACTCGACTACCGTGGTGAGGTGTTCATGAATGCCTTTACAGAAACGGATGAATCTTACTTCCCGGGTTCGCTGACTTCCAAGTCTTGGTATGACAGTGGTGGTACCTATCTGACTTCCAATTATGAGCAGAAGAACCTGAAGTTCACCACCCGTCATCAGTTGACCTTCCATCCCCACTTTGCCAATACGGAGCATCAGTTGCAGATTATGGGACGATTTGAGGTTTCTACTAACAACTCCACTTCCCAGTCCCTGTCTTCTAACGGTATTGTAGGTGGTATCTCCGATCCTACGGTGCCCGGTTATCTGACCAATTCCTGGACTAGTACGGGTAAGGGACACGAGGCTTCCGGTTTGGCTTCTATGCACTATGCTTTCGGTTCCAAGTATGTATTTGACTTCACGTTGCGTGCCGACGGTAGCACCAAGTTCGGTTCCGGCAACAAGTGGGGCTTCTTCCCCGGTATCTCCGGTCGTTGGAACATCTCCGATGAAGGTTTCTTTGAACCTTTGAAGAAGGTGGTCAGCATGTTGGCATTGGCTCCGGGTTGGGGTATCAATGGTAACCAACCTTACAGCGAAGGCTTGATGTACAACAAGTACGGTAGCAACAGTACTACTTATAATGGTACGCAGGTAATGCGTCCGACCAACTTGAAGTTGACTGAAATCCGCTGGGAAAAGACGCGCTCTTGGAACGTCGGTGTTTACTTGAACCTCTTTGAAGACCTCTTGCAGTTCAACCTCAATGTTTATAAGAAGAAAACAACTGACTTGTTGAACTCTAATGTTCGTGTGGCTTCTACTTCCGGTTTCTCTACGCTGCCTTGGGCAAACGTAGGTGATATGGAGAATGAAGGTTGGGAACTTTACGGTAACACTCGCGATATCTTCAAGATTGGCAAGTTTAGCATGAAGTTGCGTGGTAACATCGCGCAGAACTTGAACACCATCACCAAGATGGATGCTTCTGTGCTTGCTTCCAACAACCCCGACTATGGTTACAGCAACGCTGAATACATGCGCCGCGTACAGGTAGGTAATGCACTTGGCGGTATCTACGGTTTCCGCTTTAAGGGTGTTTACGCTTACGACTATGACCACAATGGTTACTTCACCAATGACGAGAAGAACCAATGGTTCAATGCAGATGGTTCTCAGAATACAGCTGCTGCTCAAACTGATCCTGAACTCCGCCGTTCAACTCCTATCGTATTTGATGCCAATGGCAATGTGGTTTATGACAAAAACGGTAACCCGTTGCCCATGTACTTCAACTACGGAGGTAAGAGCTATCAGTTCCAAGGTGGTGATGCCATGTACGAGGATATCAACCATGACGGTAACATCGATGAATTGGATATTGTCTACTTGGGTACTTCCAACCCGAAAATCAATGGTGGTTTCGGTATCGAGTTCAAGTATGACCGTTGGACCTTGAAGACTTCCTTCAACTTCCGCTTAGGTAACAAGATTATCAACTTGGCTCGCCTCAATGCCGAGAGCATGGTAAGCAACAGCAACCAGAGCCAAGCCGTTAATCACCGTTGGCGTAAGAATGGTCAGGTGACTACCATACCCCGTGCCATCAGTTCAAAGGTTACTGCCAGCTATAACTCACTTGTCAGCGACCGTTATGTTGAGCCGGGTGACTTCCTCCGCTTCCAGTACTTCCAGCTTTCTTACAGCGTGAAGCCCGAGAAACTGAAGAAGATTGGTTTCAGCTCGTTGAATATCTCTGCTTCCGGTAATAACCTCTTCTTCTGGTCCAAGTATTCCGGTGTCGATCCCGAACACTCTTGCAGCGGTATGAGTCCTTGCATTGATAATTCTCAAACCCCGCGTTCTCGCTCCTTTACGTTTAGCTTGAATTTCGGTTTCTAAGAATATATAGGTTAGTGGGTAAACGGAATAGTACCAAAATATAGTAGCTACTTCCTATCCATTCCCCTTTAAAACTTCTATCATGAAAAGTAAGAAATTATATACAAAACTTCTGTTAGCCGGAAGTATGGTATTGACAAGTGCTTCATTCACTTCGTGTGATGATTTCTTGACGATACTTCCTACAGACCAAATTCCGGAAGAACACTTCTGGCAGGATAAGGCTGACTTGGAAAACGTGCGTGCCGGTGCCTATCAGCTGCTTGCCCAATCCGGACAGACAGACAAAATCCTGCTTTGGGGTGAGGTGAGATCGGATAATTTGGCCTTGAACGACATGAGTCAAACCAACGTGTCATACCTACAGGATGCTATTTTGCAGCCTAACTTGGCTATGTTCGATTGGTCCGGTTTCTATACGGGTATCAACTACTGTAACCTTATCATGGAGCAGGGAGAGAGCATGACTAAGCCCGGCAACGAGGTGGACCCCAGCTTTACCCGTTCTGACTACAAAGCTATTCGGGCTGAAATGATGGCGCTTCGCTCGCTCTATTATTTCTATCTCGTACGTGCTTATCGTGATGTGCCCTTTATTACGGAGTCCATTCGTACGGATGAACAGGCCCGCAATGATTATCCTGCCGCGATGCCCGGTGTGGCCATTCTCGGTGCTTGTATTGACTCTGTGGAAGCCAACCTGAATTTTGCTGTTGAGAACTACGGTTCTGAAAGTAAGAATAAGGGTCAGTTCACCAAGAAAAGCTTACATGCTCTCTTGGCTGATATGTATCTCTGGCGCGCCTGCATGTTGAAGAACTTCACTGCCAAGGGTAATGAGCTTTATACAAATGCCAATCCGGCCAATAAGGGTATGGTCAACCTCTCTGACGTGCGCAAGACTGATGAAACAGGTGCCCAGTTAGAGGGATATGTTACTGCCGATGGACAGAACATTGATGATGCCTATTGCAATAACCTTGCTTCAACCTGTTTGCAAAAATGTATTGAACATGCCGATTGGGTTATCAATGAAATCCGTAAGGAATACGATGAGGATTTAGAGTTGGCTAATGGTATCGTATCTCAGGATGAGAAGACGCAGCCTTATCCTTTGTACCTGAACGAAAAGTCTGGTAACTCTATATTTGATGAGTCATATTCTTACAATTTCGGTTCCCAGAACTCCCGTGAGTCTGTATTTGAATTGCAATACGATGGTTCTACTACCACTAACAGTACGGTCAATGGCTATTTCTCACAGTATGAGAATGGTTCTTTGAATCCCAAAACCTTAGCGCTTTCAACCAATATGACTGGTTCGGCGTCGAGCGTAGATCCTACTGTAGGTTTTGGCAAGACTGATTTCCGTTTGTTTGAAACTTGCAATTACAGTTCTAAGGAAACAAAGAAGCCTATTTCTAAGTTTGTGGTTACTAGTCTGAGTTTCCAAAATATTGAAGACTTGACCGACACCAAGGGCTCATCCACTCCTTACAACAGCTATCGTTATCCAAGTTCAAACGATGCACATTGGCCTGTCTATCGCCTTACGGATATGATGCTGATTAAGGCTGAAGCGTTGGCACGTACCGGTACAACCGATGTGGAGAAACTGAAGGAAGGTTTCAGTCTCGTCAATCAGATTTTCAAACGTAATAATCCTGCTTTGGTTGGTCCCAATGACCCCCTTGCATCTACAGTTACGGACGAAGAATTGATTAATGATCGTGTGGATGACAAATTTGGGTATAAGGAAGACGGCACTTTTGAAAAGAAAGCCGGTGACCTCCTTCAGCTTGTATATAATGAACGTCAACGCGAGTTCATGTGCGAAGGAAAGCGTTGGTTTGATTTGGTTCGTCAGGCTGAAGCATCCAATGATACGAAGACAACGCTTACCACCTATGCTTCCGTGAAGTCTTCTGTACGCACTCGTCTCAGTAATCTTTGGGGATTCTATATTCCTATCTACAGTGAAGAACTCAAAGTGAATGGTGTAGAGTTTGGTGGCAGCCTTTACCAGAACCCTGTTTGGGATCGTTACACTAAAAAATGATGGTAGATTATGAAAAAGAATAAGCTATATTTAGGCCGTTTGGCCGGTCTGCTTGGTACAGCGCTGCTGGTAACGTCCCCTGTTGGGTTTACGGGCTGTACCGAGGATGTAAGCGAAGATGCCTTTGCCATCAAGACGATGAATACGATGATGGACTGCATCAACGAAACTGACACACTCTCTCAGATTAAGGCTCTTTTCGACGAGGTACGTTTGGGACGCACCAGTAATGCTTCTGTCTTGAGTAGTGTGCTTTCAGCCCGTGGAAATTATACAGTTTTCGCACCTGGTGATGATGCAGTGCGTCGTTATGTTTTGCAAGTAACCAAGGGTGAAGCTTCTACAATTGATGCCCTGACCATGGAACAGAAAGAGCAAATTGCTTTGAACTGTGTCATGGATAATGGTACTTCCAATGCTTATGAAATTGCAGATTTTCCCAGCGATGGCGGCACTTTCAGCACTTCTACACTGAAGGAACGTCGTTTGTCCTGTGAACAGAAGGTAGACGAAAATAATATCGCTTACTATGCTATCAATGGTGATGCGAGAGTGGTTGTTTCCAACGTGGAGGTTTCCAATGGTATGCTTCACGTGGTTGACCATGTGATTGCACCTTCTACCAATTCTGTTGCTGAGTTGGTTCAACGGGCTGGTAATATGCGCATTATGGGCAAATTGCTTAGTCTTACCGGCTATGCAGATTCCTTGTCTTTAAAGTCTGATGAGGAAGAAGAATTTGAGTCCGCACACATGTTATATGCAGGTTCCACCCGTCGTTATGTAGATACGGACATGCCCTATATGGCAACCCGCTCCATCGGCTATACAGCCTTCATCGAAACGGATGATGTCTTCAATGCAGATTGGAATGTTCCCATGCCTGTATTCGATGAGAATGCAGAAGAGATAACTAATTGGGATGCAGAAGTTTTGCCTGCTGTATTGAATGGTCTGAAAAGTGCTCTTGGTGTTAATGAAATAGCTTCAGACTATACCAATCCCAACAATCCTTTGAACCAGTTCGTGGCTTATCATCTCGTTGATGGTGCCATGTCTGTAGATGAGTTTGTTCATCATCACAATGAGTATGGTTATGACTATGGTACTGACATCAAGCATCCTGTGAAGTCAGGTTATAGTGTCAACGTGTGGGATTACTATACAACTATGGGCTCTCCCCGTGGTTTGCTGAAGATTACCCAATGTCCCGATGCTGATTACTATCTCAACCGCATCAGTAAATACAATGATGGTTTCGACGGTGACTATTCTGAAGTTAGTGTTGAACCTAACACTAATGCCAATGGTTTGAACGTCAAAGTCAATACGTTAAATGGTGAGTATGACAACAATGCTTTGAATGGTTGGTATTTCCCGATAGACCATGTATTGGTATATGCACCCATCACCAAGCAATATTTGGGTGGTGAACGCATCCGTATTGACATGACGACCATGCTTCCTGAGATTGTCTCTAATGATTTGCGTGGATGTTCAGCTCGTTACTTCCCTCAAGGCTATTTTTCGAATATTTCCAATGAAAGTCAGGGAACGCAGATTTATTACCTCCAAGATGGTTACGTAGCTGCCGTTGGTGGCTGGAAAGACTACCAAGGTGATGAGTTCCTCGTTTCTGGACGTTTCGACTTCGTTCTCAAATTGCCTCCCGTACCAGTAGAAGGTCAATATGAGATTCGTATGGGTGCATCTCTGAATAGTTTGCGTTGTATGGTTCAGGTTTACTTCGGTGAATCTGCTTTGTCCACCAAGCCTTGCGGACTTCCTATTGATGAACGCGAATCCATTTCCATGATTCCCGGCCAGCCTTGGGTAGAAGATACCGGTGATGAAGAAACCGACCGTGAGAACGACCGTAACCTTCGCAACCAGAATTACATGAAGGCCCCTAACTACTTCTGTGTGGACGGCTCCAAAGGCAAGACAACCTGTCGTAACGCTTCGCCTGCTAGCCCTGCTTTGCGTCGTATTCTTACGTCTGAATACATGTATCCCAACAAGACATATTACTTGCGTTTCAAATCGGCCATTGAGAGCGACGTAACGCAGTTGATGCTTGACTATTTTGAATTCGTCCCCAAGAAAGTATATAACGGTGAAATCCCTGAGGACATTTGGTAAGTCGTAACTTGCAATACATTCAATTATGAAACGTAGTATTTTTAACATAGTAACAGGTGGTATCTTGGGAGCTTCAATGCTCCTGGGATATACCTCCTGCTCTGACGACCACTTTGACATCAAATATGCCGATGCTTCCGCGCAGCAGACCATTTGGCAAAACATTCAGGCTAACCCCAAATTGTCAAATCTGAAAACCATTCTGCAGGGCATCAAGGTGTATACGAAGGAGGAAGACAAATCATGCACGATATCCTATGCTGAGTTGTTAGACCAACCTCAAACATTTACGTTTTGGGCTCCCATAGACGATTCGTATGACGCCAACAATTATTTGAACAAATTGGCGGAGATTGCCGAACTCAGAAAGAAAGCTGCAGAACTCTCTTCCAATGCAGATGCAGATGCTACCGATGAGGATGTGGCAGCTGCCAACGAAGAAGCCGCTAAGTTGATTGAAGAAGCCAATTTGGCAGAATATAATTTGGGTGTACAATTTGCCCAAAACCACATTGCGCGCTTCAATTATGAGGGAGCTACCGGCGAGCAACAAGTTCGCTTGTTGAATGGTAAGCTTTGTACTTACAATCCTGCCGTTTCTTTCAATGGCGTGGATTTAGTTCCTGATTATCAATCCATTCCCGGTTCCAATGGTACGATGCATGTGATCAATGGAGAATCTCCCTTCTCCTATAATATCTATGAGTACTTGCAAGCACACGAGTCGCTCTTTGCTAATGTTTATGGTACATTGAAAGCCAATGATAACAAAACATTCTGGGCGGCAGGAAGTGTTCCCGGTGCAATGAACGAAAAAGGTGAAATGGTTTATGTGGACTCTGCTTTCATCAATAACAATGAATTGCTCAATGAGTCCAATGCCCAAATCACGAACGAGGACAGCTTGTATATCGCCGTTGTTCCAACCGATGCGGCTTGGAATGAAGCACTTGAAAAGGTAAAACGGTTGTATCAATACGGTGAAACATACAAGTATGACTATAAGTCTGACGGTTACAGTTTTGCTTCTACTTTGAAGTTGAATGCAGACTCTTTGGCAGAGTACAATCTGAAGAAGAATCTCATCACCAGCATGTATTTCTCCCCGTCCATTTTCCCGGAGCAGTACAATCGTGATGAAGTAGATAAGATTGTGGCTTACGCTGAAAATGCAGACTCGTTAATCAGTACAAACCGGGTGGTTTATTATAATCCTGCCGGTAAAGGTAGCCCCAGTCCGTTGTTTGGTGATCGAACCTTTGTCAAGGCTTCTAATGGTATCATTTATCCTTTATCTTCCTACGATTTGGATCCGAGCTATTCATTCATGTCTAAAGAAGAAGTGGATATGACCAATTCTTATAATGTAGGTAGTGTAAAGAACAGTCTGAATAGCAATGGTGAAACTGTCTATTTGGTAGAAGGGGATAACCTTAATCCCAATGTAGACATTTCAGGTCTGGCTGATGATGCATATCGCTATTTTGCTGTGAAGGGAAAGTCCACAATGGAAATTTACATTCCTCTTCGCAATCTTTATAGTGGAGATTACCGCATTAAGATACAAGCTCTCCCCAATAATGTAGATAAGAATAAAGCCTGGACTCAAGAAGTTTCAACGGGTGGTGGTGAAACTGAAGATGGTGAAGGCGAAGAGGGTGTTGAACCTGATGAACCCGAAATCGTTTATGTAGCTCAAAATACCCGTTTCAAGGCTCAACTGATTAGTGATGAAGGTGTTGCCATTGGTAAGCAAACTTCTGCTATCACGATCGAAGAGGATGCAGCTAAGTATTATACGTTGTGGGAATCAATTACAATTCCCAAGTGTTACGTAGGTCTTCCTTCCGGAATATATAATTCATTCCCCTTGCTGAAACTAACAGTTGCAGTAGCAGATCAGGATAGAAGTGCCATCGGCAAGCAGCTTGGTTTGAGTATAGCAAGAATTGTTGTTGAACCTGTACATCCTGAAGAAGAGCAATAAATAAGTTAAGTTGCACACTTTTGGGAAAAAGCCATGAATTTGGTTTTTTATCTTTCCCAAAACATACTTTTAACTTATGGCTTCTCACTCATTAAAAAATCGAAGTAATGAATAATACTAAGAAATTTCACTTGATGCAGGGCGCACTTCGTGCAGGTGTCAGTCTTTTCATGCTTTCGGGTGCTTGCGTGCTCTCAGCCCAAACTCCTGAAGATGATGAAACGGTGGCTGATTTTACCGAAACTGTCAAACCTGCTGCAAAGAAGTCTGTTGCGCCTCAATATAAGATGAAGAGTGTTTCAGGTGTCGTTTACGACGGTGCTACCAAGAAACCTCTGGCCGGCGTAAAAGTGCAGGCTTTGAATAATCGTTTCTATTCTGCCATTACAGAAGAAGACGGTTCTTATACCATAAAAGTACCTGAATTTGTTAGCGTACTCTATCTCAATCTGCAAGATTACAATCCTGCGCAAGTTGCAATTAAGGGTTCAAAGGTTGCCAATGTTTATTTAACATCTGGCATGTTGTCTAACTTCTACGTCGACGGCACTACGTTGAACAACAACCAAACCATGTGGTTGAATGAGCCCAATGCCCTGACTGTTGAAGAGGAAATCGAAAAAGGACTTGGCGGTGCAGTTCGTACCATCAATCGTGGCGGTATGCCGGCTCAAGGTGCTGCCATGTTTATCAATGGTCTTAACTCTCTGAACTCCAGTGCGCAGCCTTTGGTTATCGTTGACGGAGTGATGCTTGATATGCAGTACGACCGCACTTCTTTACATCAAGGTTTTGTCAATAACCTTTTCAACATCATCGATCCTGATGACATTGAAAGTGTTGAAGTAGTGAAGAACGGTACTGCATTGTATGGTGCCAAGGGTGCCAATGGTGTGCTGTTGGTTAACACACGTCGAGGCAAGAGTATGGTAACCCGCATCAATATCCGTGCCTACGGTGGTTTTGAAACCGCTCCCGAGCAAATGCAGATGATGAATGCCGACCAGTACCGTAACTATTTCACCGAAGTGGTTGGTACCGTGCCCGACACCAAAATCATCAGTAGCTCCATGACGATGCCGTACTTTAATGAAGACCCGAATTACATCTACTATAACCTGTACCATAATAATACAGACTGGCAGAAGGGTCTTTATGACGATGTATTCACCCAGAACTACAAGATTTCGGTAGACGGTGGTGACGATGTCGCCATGTACCATCTCTCTTTGGGTTATTCGCAGGCTGATGCTACGGCTAAGACGAACGATTTCAATCGCTTGAACATTCGTTTCAATACCGACGTTAACCTGTTTAAGAATTTTGTTACGGGTATGGACTTCTCCTATTCGCGCAATGCTTACAACCTGCGCGACAACGGTTGGGCTGAAGACTATTCCCAGCGTAACATTTCTTCTCCCAACGTGTTGGGACTTATCCAATCTCCGAGCCTCAGTCCTTACGCTCACTATGTAAGATACACTCCGGGTGAAGGACTTGGATTGGTTTCTACTGACCGTGTTTATTCCGGTAAGGAATACAGCGATGCCACCAACCCCTTCCGTTATATGGAGAGCTATGGTTACGACGCTTTGGTTAATCCCTATTGGGTTTTGACCAACGGTGATGGAGATAACAAAAACTTCCAGGAACAAACCCAGTTTAACCTGAATATTTCTCCGAGTTATCGTTTCACTCCGTATTTAGTAGTGAAAGATCGCTTCAGTTACATCCTCAACCGTAACAATGAAAAGTACTATCTTCCCAAGAGCGGTACTCCTGAGAAGGAAGTGGAAGGCTTAGGCTCTGTTACCAGTGTTGTAAGCACCCAGTTTGGCAAAGAAACAACCATCTTTAATGACTTTAGTGTAGATTGGCATCGTACCTTCGCTGCACATGACATTCATCTCTTGGGTGGTTTCCGTTACTCTTCTTATTCCTACAGTGCCAGCAACATTACCGGTTATAACAACGACCAGGATAAGATGCCGAACATGTCCTATGCACTTCAGTACAAATCATACGGCGGTTCGAACGACAACTGGACCAACCTGGCTTACTACCTGAATGCCGACTACAACTTCAAGAACCGTTACTTCCTGACGGTGGGAACCACCATGGAGTCCTCCTCACGTTTCGGTAAAGAAGCAGATGCCGGTGTCAAGATGGCCGGCGTGGTTTGGGGACTGTTCCCCTCAGTTCAGGCAGCTTGGGTAATGTCGTCCGAGAAGTGGTTTAATGTCAAAGGCATTGACTACTTGAAACTCACGGCAGGTTACGAAATCAGCGGTAACGATAATATCGACTACTACGCAACTCGTACTTATTTCGAGAACACCAAGTTCCTGGATAAGGCAACGGCACTCGTGTTGTCAAATATTCAAAATCCGACACTTCAGTGGGAAACCACCAAGCGTTTCAATATCGGTTTACAGGCCAGCATGTTGAACAACCGCTTGAATTTCGGTGTTGAATATTTCAACAGCAAGACCACCGACCTTCTCACCCGCAAAGCAGTGAGCGATATTACCGGACTTTCTTACATGTGGACTAATGACGGAGCACTGAAGAACTCAGGCGTTGATTTCAACGTGAATGCCATGTTAGTTCAGTCCAAGAACTGGCGTTGGCAGGCAGGCTTCTCCATCGGTCACTATAAGAACGAGATTTCCGAACTGCCCGAAAGTTCTTTGAACCTCATCAAGACTTATGCCCTTGACGAGGCTGGTCGCAAGGTGGCAAGTTCAGAACAACTCATTAACGGTTACACTTCTTCCATCTACGGAGACAACAACATCCTCACCGCTGTGGGCAACGCCGCCGGCGTATTCTACGGATATCAAACAGCCGGCGTATTCGCATCTGAAGCCGATGCAAGTCAAGCCGGAAAGTATGGCTATCTGCGTTATCCTACCGGCATTGCCGAGAACCCCTACCGTGAGTTCAAAGCCGGTGACATGCACTTTGTAGACCAGAACGGTGATGGATGGATTAACGAGGCTGATATGGTTGTCATTGGCGACCCCAACCCCGACATCTATGGTAACATCTACACCTCTCTCTCCTGGAAGCACCTCACGCTGGATGTCAACTTCAAGTATTCTCTTGGAAACGATGTATATAATTATCAGCGTTCACAGCTTGAGGCTCTCAATGGCGGTTGGAACCAGACCACTGCTGGTGTGAACCGTTGGCGTTATGACGGACACGTCACAGACGTTCCTCGTGCCATGGATACCCGTAGTGACAGTTGGGTAAATAATGAACGCTTCTCCGACCGCTGGATTGAAGACGGTTCCTATCTCAAGTTGAAGAAAGTCCGTCTTACCTACAAGCTGCCTGTAAACCTCAGCTGGTTGTTAGGACTTTCCGTTTGGGGCGAATGCAACAATGTCTTCACCGTTTCCAAGTATACGGGAAGCGATCCTGAGTTCTCCGCTGGTAATGGCGTACTCTATCAGGGTATTGATGCAGGCTATCTGCCCCAGAGCCGCAACTTCAATTTGGGTGTAACCATTAACCTCTAATCAAAAGTGTTCCAAGTCAAGTGTGAACCGGGCTGCCAGCACCCCCGGAACATCACAGTCCTCAGGCTGTTGCATCCCGTTTCACGCTTGGCCCATCCACTTCATAAAAATACCACAATGAAATACAAATCGATTTTAAGCCTCTTCATCTTCCTTTTGGGATTTGGTGTTTCCACTACATCCTGCGAAGACATGTTGACGCCCGATATGGATCGTTACAGTGAGAATTTCAGTGGAAATGATACCGTTTATTTCTACCTGGGCATTCTTCGTAACGTTCAAGACATGGTGGAGCAGAATGAGTTGCTCGGAGATCTCCGCAGTGACCTCGTTACTACCACCTCCTACAGTAGCGACAGCATTGCTGATATTATCAATTACCAGAAATTGCAAGATGGCGAGAACGGCCTCCTCAATCGAGCAGCCTATTACAAAGTCATCAACCAGTGCAACTTCTATTTGGCAAAGGTTGACACCAATGCGGTAAAGAATAATATCTATTACATGCGTAAAGAGTATGCGCAAGTAGTGGCCATCCGTGCCTGGACCTATCTCCAGCTCGTGCAAACCTACGGCCGCGTACCCTTCATCACTAAGCCCGTTGACAATGCCAACACCGGTTGGGAAAATAATCCCGAGACATGGGCCACTCCTGACAATCTGGTTGACCTCTTGAAGGACGAGCTGGAAAAAGCCAAGACCTTCGAACATACGCTCGGAGCACCCAATTATGGTTCGTTCAACACCGGTAACATCACCATCGACAGCAAATACATGCGTTTTTATAACGATCTCGTGTTAGGCGACTTATATTTGCTTCGTGGTAAGGACCGTGCCGACTTCGTAGCTGCTGCCAAGAATTATTACTATTTCTTGAAAGAAAAAGCCAAGTCCGGTATCTCCGTTTTGGACACTCCTGCCCGTTTCAATGAATTTTCCATGGGTGGAAAAGACTACTACTCACCCTCCATTTCCAGTTGGATTTCTGCCGGTCTGCAAGCAACTTCACTCAGTTCTTATGAGAATATCACCATTATACCTTCAGCAGCCAACAGTTCCTTCGGTAAAGTGTTGAGCCGCGAAGCTCAGATATATGGTTTTGATATTCACTCCACCAACTCCACTACGGGTGGCGACGACAATGCAACAGATGCAACTACTTCCGGTAACATCAGCGTAAAGCCCAATCTTCGCTCCCGTCAAATAGCTCCTTCCGAAGCCTATTTGAACCTGTGTGCAGCACAGTACTATACGAACTCCGTGTTTACCAGTGCTTCCGAACTCCCGACTGAAGTGGAATATTACGAAGGAGTAGGTGATGCCCGTATGCATGCCACGGCACCCATCTTCCAGACCACCGACGGCAAGGAACGTTACATTGTGAAGAACACACCGGTAACCTCCGTTTCCATGGATGGTCAGGCTAATGCTGCCTCCTTCAAGTATTATAAATCCCTCTATCGTCTGTCCCAGGTATATCTGCGTTATGCCGAGGCCATCAACCGTGCCGGTTATCCCCGCACCGCCTTTGCTATCCTGCGCGATGGTATCAACTTTAACAATATGCCGAAATTGCTGGAGGACAAGGTTTACGATGATGAGAACCAAACCTGGCATTACACCTACGACCTCGACAGCGTCAAGACAGCCTATGGCATCAATTACATCGGCGCAGACGAACTCTATCGTGCCCAGAACGAACCGGAATATGCCAACTTCATAGACTTCAGCACCAACATTTGGAACAACAAATCCATCCATGGCCTTGGTTGTGGAACCTCCACAGTGGCCGATACGCTCTACGATTTCGAATGTGCAGAAGGTATCGTCCGTCAGCGCATCCAGCAAGAGCAAGCGTTGGCCAACGCTTTAGGACTGAGCCTTTCCGAAACCCCCGATACTCCCGCAGAAGAAGTTCAGCCGCAGTCAAGAGCCGATGATGACGAAGAAGGCGAAGAAACCGAACCCGACCGCAGTGGTTACAAAGAAGGCGAACCAGCCAGAGTACCCGCCGAAGTCGATATGAACGAAGTGCTTGCAGTAGAATCCCTCATAGCCGATGAATTAGCACTCCAGACCGCTTATGAAGGCACCCGCATGTTCGACCTCATCCGCATCGCCCGTCACCGCGATGCTGCCGGCCAATTCGGCACACAGTGGTTAGCATGGAAGGTAGCCCGTCGCAATGAGCTGTTGAAGCCCTACGAAGTACCGACCCAGTACAATGCCACGCTTTACAACCTCTTGGTTAATCCCGAAAACTGGTATATAGCCAATCCGCAGTATTAAAACTGCTTTTGAAAGTTTAAGTGAATTAAGTTTGGGGGATGTCGAATTTTTGGCATCCCCTTTTCTCTGTTCATTCGTTTGGCATGAGCATTGTCTTATGGAGGCAAGTCGTAAGTATTTATCGAATTACAGGTTGAAATTGCTTATCAGTATATATTAAAGTATTGCTGTCCGGTAAAAGTTCAAGGCCGTCAGGCTGCAGCCCGAAGGGATTGCAGGCACTTAGCCCCGGGCAGAGCCGAGCGAAACGAGGCGGCACCCTGGGTAATCTTTTGCCCCTTCGGGGTGCAGCCTGACGGCCTTGGACTTTTACCGGACAGCAGTGTAACCTTATATCTCATAACCTCCGAAACTTGAGTAAAACTAATTCAAACATCTACTCTGTATGTCATGCATGATAATTTATCCCATTATCCCTATACGTTTTTTACCCTCAAAAAAGTATTCACCCTTTCACATTAAGGCAGTTCTCCTCTGATTTTCAGTTGCTTTAAGTGTGAAGGCTTGGATTTTCAAGTATTCACAGCGTGAATACCATTTACGCCGTTTTGCTGCTGATTATCAATAGATTCCTTTGTGAAGGTTTATGTATTCAACCTTTCACCGTCAATCAGCTACCCGTGTGAATACTTGGAAATCCAAGCCTTCACATAGAAATGCTATGAAAATCAAATGAAAACAAGCTTATGGTGAAGGAGTGAATGCTTTTTTCGGGAAATAAATACGTATAAACGCGCGCGATATGGGGTAATAAAAGACATCGCTGTGAGTAGGGGAGTCCCCCTCACAGCTCGCCGATTTGTTTTTTCTACTCGCCGACTTGTAAGAACAACTCCCGGACTTGTGAAAACCATCTAAGCAAGATAATTTCTTCCACACTTCCATCAATTTTCACAAACTGTTCATCTTAACGACAATTTTTTTGAAGAGAAAAATCCGGTTCATAATTTTGCAGTGTCGTCTGATAACTCTCCATTCTCCATAATTTCAGAAGCTTTGCACTGTAGCATCCGTATAACATATTTCATTTGCCAAGATAAAATGCTCAAACAACTTGGGTGTGCCTTGATGCGCCGTTGCTGTTAGGCCATTCCCTTTGCCGGACAGCACTATTTTGTTTCTCTTTCCCGCCTTTCGCTATTCTATGCGTTCAGTTGAGCAACATTTGTGTAAGGTGAGGGCAGAGCACAATGGAAACCCAAAGTTTTTTTCTTTTTCAACGCCGAGCTAAATCCCATCTTATCCCATCTTATGGAAAGAAAAAGCAAATCTTTTAGCTTTTCTTTTGATTTCAACTCGCCTTGCACTATCTTTGCCCCAATAAACAATTAAAATACTCATGGAATTTACTGCGAAACAAATTGCTGATTATTTAGAAGGAGTGGTGGAGGGTGATGCCAACGCCAAGGTGAAGACCTTTGCCAAAATAGAAGAGGGAACTCCCGGGGCCATCTCCTTTCTTGCTAATTCACAATACGAACACTATCTCTATGAGACTGCTTCAAGCATTGTTTTAGTCAATCATGATTTTCAGCCTGAGCGTGAGGTGAAAACAACTTTGATTAGAGTGAAAAATGCCTATGAAGCCATAGCCAAATTACTTACACTCTATCAGTCAACCATTCAGAAGAGAGAAGGCATACATCCTTTGGCTTGTGTAGCAGAGACGGCACAAGTGGCCGATGGAGTATATGTCGGTCCGTTTGCGTATGTTGGTGAACATGCCGTAGTAGGCAAAGGTTGTCAGATTTATGCCGGTGCCGTGGTAGAGGAACGTGCCGTGATTGGTGAAGATTGTCTGCTTTATCCCCATGCTTCTGTTTATCACGACTGTAAATTAGGTAACCGTGTAACGCTTCACTCCGGTTGCGTGGTTGGAGCAGATGGCTTCGGCTTTGCCCCCGGTGCTGAAGGTTATGAGAAGATTCCTCAGATAGGCATCGTTACGATTGAGGACGATGTAGAAATCGGTGCCAATGCCTGTGTTGACCGTGCTACGATGGGTAGCACCGTGGTGCATCGGGGAGTGAAGCTGGACAATTTGGTGCAGGTGGCCCACAACTGCGAAGTAGGGGAACACACCGTCATGTCCGCCCAAGTTGGCGTGGCCGGTTCTACCAAGATAGGCCAATGGTGTATGTTCGGTGGTCAAGTCGGCATTGCCGGTCATGCAGTCATTGGCGACCGCGTCCTTTCCGGAGCCCAGGCCGGTATTGCCGGCAGTATCCGTAAGGGCAATGTCACCGTTCAGGGTTCGCCGGCCATTGATGCCAAGAACTTCATGCGCTCCAGTGTAGTGTTCAAACATCTGCCCGAATTGCAGGCCGAGGTGGACAGCCTGAGTAAAGAAATTGAAGAACTGAAGAAAAAAATGTAGCATCTGACCCCCACGGGGTGTGTGGCGATGAGGATAGAAGTTGTTTCCCTCTCGCATCGGGTGTCCTATATATAAATAGGAGAACCGGCAGTTCGGCACGACGCAGGCTGACGCGCGTACCCCATGTGGAGATGCTGTTATCCATACACGACATGTCAAAACAAAAAACATTGGCCGGCAGTTTCTCGTTATTTGGCAAGGGCCTGCACACAGGGCTCAGCCTGACAGTGACCTTTAATCCGGCTCCCGAAAATCACGGATACAAGATACAACGCATCGACCTCGAAGGCGAACCCATCATTGAAGCCATAGCCGAAAATGTGGTTGACACATCGCGTGGCACGGTGGTAGCGAAGGGTGAGGCGCGGTGCAGTACTATCGAACATGCCATGGCTGCGCTTTACGCCATGGGTATCGACAACTGCCTGATTCAAGTGAACGGCCCCGAATTTCCCATTCTCGACGGTAGCTCTACGATTTATGTGGAGCAAATCCGTAGGGTGGGGGTAGTGGTACAGAATGCCCCGAAGGACTTTTATGTCATCAAAAAGAAGGTGGAGTTCAAGGATGAGGAAACGGGCTCGTCCATCATCATCCTGCCCGATGAACAGTTCTCCATCACCTGTATGATTTCCTTCGACTCCCAGTTTATCAACAGCCAATTTGCCACTTTGGACAACATGGAGCACTTTGCCGAGGAGATTGCTTCGGCGCGTACCTTCGTGTTTGTGCGCGAAATTGAGCCCTTGTTGAAAGCCGGACTGATTAAAGGCGGCGATTTGGACAACGCCATCGTCATCTACGAGCGTCAGATTTCTCAGGAGAACTTGGACCGCTTGGCCGACAACCTCCATGTGGAACATCGCGATGCCACCAAACTGGGTTATCTCAACCGGCGCCCGCTGGCATGGCCCAACGAACCGGCACGCCACAAGTTGCTTGATATCATTGGCGACATGGCTCTCATAGGCCGCCCCATCAAGGGACGTATCATCGCCACTCGCCCCGGCCACACCATCAATAATAAGTTTGCCCGCCAGATGCGGCGCGAAATCCGCAAGTATGAGGTGCAGGCTCCCAACTACGACCCCAATAGCGAACCCCTGATGGATGTCAACCGCATCCGCGAGTTGCTCCCCCACCGTTACCCCATGCAGCTGGTTGACAAGGTTGTGGAAACAGGCTCCAATTACATCGTGGCAGTAAAGAACGTCACCTCCAACGAAGCCTTCTTCCAAGGCCATTTCCCGCAGGAGCCCGTCATGCCCGGTGTGTTGCAAATTGAGGCCATGGCTCAGGCCGGCGGCCTGCTCGTGCTCAATTCGGTAGGAGATCCTGATCGGTGGAGCACCTACTTCCTGCGCATCAACGACGTGAAATTCCGCAAGAAGGTGGTTCCCGGCGATACCCTCATTTTCCGCGTGGAACTGATGGCTCCCATCCGCCACGGCATTTCCTCCATGCACGGCTTTGCCTTCGTGGGTGAAACCATCGTGATGGAAGCCACCTTTACCGCACAGATTACGAAAAACAAGTAAGAACCTTATCTGCGAGGGGTATGAGCGTTTCTTTCTGCCCCTCGCCTCCCCAACAACAAGATATGATTAGTCCATTAGCATACGTGCATCCCGAAGCTGTGATTGGCGAAGGATGTGAAATAGGCCCCTTCTGCTACATTGACAAGAATGTGGTGATAGGCAGCAACAACCGCCTGATGAACAGTGTGACCCTTCTCTCCGGGACGCGGCTGGGAAACGACAACACCATCTTCCCCGGAGCCGTCATCGGAGCCATCCCACAGGATCTGAAGTTCCAGGGAGAGGTAACCACCGCCGAGGTGGGCGACAATAATACTATTCGCGAAAATGTAACTATCAACCGTGGTACGGCTGCTAAGGGAAAGACCGTGGTGGGCTCCAACAACCTGCTCATGGAAGGAATGCACGTGGCGCACGATGTGCTGATGGGCAATGGCTGCATTGTAGGCAATGCGACCAAAATAGCCGGCGAAGTCGTCATAGACGATTTTGCCATCATTTCCGCTGCTGTTCTCATCCATCAATTCTGCCACATAGGTAGTTATGTCATGGTGGGTGGCGGCACCCGCACGGGGCAGGACATTCCTCCCTATTGCATGGCTGCGCGCGAGCCCGTCAGCTTCTGCGGTCTCAATATAGTCGGACTGCGCCGACGCGGCTTTACGCCTGAAACCATCGAGCAAATCCACACCGCCTATCGGCTGCTTTACCAGCGTGGCAAGCTGCGCGAAGAATGCCTTGAGGAAATCCGCCAGACGCTGCCCATGACCCCCGAGATACAGTATATACTTGACTTCGTCACTAATTCCAAACGCGGCATTATTAAATGACGGCACCCCCAGGGGGAATTATCAAAACAACGTACAACCATGCTATACAGAATAAAGTTTATATCCGATGAAGTGGACGGCTTTGTCCGCGAAGTGAAGATTGACAGCGACGCCACTTTCCTCGATTTAAATCACATCATACTCCAGTCCTGCGGCTACCCCGACGACCAGATGACTTCTTTTTACATCTGTAATGATGAGTGGGAACGCGGCCAGCAGATAACCCGCGAGGATATGGGCGTAGGCAATGCCGACGAGGACATTTACGCCATGGACGAAGTACGCCTCTCCGAGTTCATCGAAGACGAAGAGCAGCGCTTAGAGTTTGTATTCGACCCCTTTGCCGACCGTTGCTTCTTTCTTGACGTCAAAGAAATCATTCCTGGCGAAAACCTCAAAAGCCCTGTCATCCTCCGTGCCAAGGGAGAAGCACCGCGTCAAATCAACGAGTTAGATACCGACTTCACAACATCTGTGCCCACAGCCAAAGGAAAGAAAGTTGCGGCAGCATCCGAAGAAGATTTTGATGACGAGGCCGTTTTCGGCGATACGGCATTCAACGATGACGACATTGATTTGGAAGGCTTTGAAATCAGTGATGGCCAGCCATTCTGAACCTTCGCTGTCGTTCATCAATGCATAATGAATAATGAGGTCTACGACCATGACATCGGCGGCTCTGCTTTGTCCTGTATGTCGGTCGTAGACCTCATTTTACGTTAAAAATCAGTGAAGGATATGAAACTAAAGACCTTAAAAGTCATATTGGGTCCGACCGGAGTGGGGAAGACGGAGTATGCGTTGCGCGTGGCCGAGGAGGTGGGCTGTCCCATCCTCAATGCCGACTCCCGGCAGCTCTATCGTGATATTCCCATCGGCACCGCAGCACCAACCCCCGAAGACCTCCGGCGCGTGAAGCACTATTTCGTCGGTACGTTGGGCTTGGAGGAATATTACAGTGCGGCGCAGTATGAACAGGATGCGTTGCAGCTGCTGGATGAATTGTTCCGCAGTCACGATGTGTGCGTTTTGTCCGGTGGCTCTATGATGTATATTGATGCCGTGTGTAAGGGCATTGACGATATTCCTACGGTGGATGCCGAAACTCGGCAGTTGCTCAAACAACGCTATGAAGAGGAAGGGCTGGAGCCCTTGGCCGCAGAGCTGCGCCTGCTGGACCCGGAATATTATGCCGGATGCGATGTCCGTAATCCGAAACGAGTAGTCCATGCTTTGGAAATTTGTTACATGACGGGCAAGACCTTTTCTTCGTTTCGCAAGGGGAAGGTAGCGGAACGGCCATTCAGTATTGAGAAAATAGGATTGTGGCGTGAGCGCGAAGATCTTTTCTATCGCATCAACCGTCGTGTGGACCTCATGATGGAGCAGGGACTGCTGGAAGAGGCCCGGCGCGTGTACCCTTACCGGCATTGCAATGCACTGAACACTGTGGGGTATAAGGAACTCTTCAAATACATTGAGGGAGAGTGGCCCTTGGACTTCGCCTTAGAGAAAATCCGCCGCAACACGCGGGTGTATGCCAAAAAACAGATTACTTGGTTTAAGAAGGATGCAGATGTGAAATGGCTGGAGGATTTTTAGCGTGGACACTCGCCTTTCTTTAAATATGATAGGCTGCGGCTCGGCAAAGAAATTGAAAAACCTGCGGCTTTTCTTTTCTTTGCACTCACCTTGCACTATCTTTGTCCGCGCAAACCAAAGAAAAAACTGCTATGAACAATCCGTTAAAAGGAGTAATCGGATGGGTCTTGGTGACTTTCCGATGGATAGGACGAGGTTTTCGTGCCTGTTGGCGTTGGTATCGCGGACAGTATGCAGGCCGCGCGTGGTGGTACAGGGCTTTCACCTGTTTGTGGTCTTTCTTAGCCTTTATAGCCTTTTATATTTTTGCCGTGGTGTTCAATCTGTTTTGGCTGTTCGGCAAATCACCTTCCATCAACGATATTATTCACCCCAAGACGGCGGCTGCGTCCGAAATCTACAGTGCCGATGGGAAAGTGCTGGGCAAGTTCTTCAACGAGAACCGCTCCCCCGTGCCCTACGACTCTATCAGTCCCGTCTTCTTCCAGGCGCTCATTTCTACCGAGGATGAACGTTTCTACCAGCATCATGGCATTGACTACCAAGGCCTCTTTGCCGCCGCTAAAGATGCAGCGCAGGGGAGGGCGCGCGGTGCTTCCACCATCACCCAGCAGCTGGTGAAGAATATGTTCCGGGTGCGCACGCATTATTCCACCGGTTTGTTGGGTAAAATCCCCGGAGTGAGTATCCTGGTGATGAAAAGCAAGGAGATGATTATCGCCACTGAAATCGAGATGCTTTGCTCTAAGCAGGAGATTTTGGAGATGTATGCCAATACCGTGGACTTCGGCTCGAACGCTTTCGGTATCAAGACCGCTGCCAAGACTTATTTCAATACCACTCCCAAAGAACTTAAAACGGAAGAGGCCGCCGTATTGGTGGGGCTGCTCAAGGCCACATCGGCATATAATCCGCGCATCAATCCCCAAAACTCGCTCAAACGCCGCAACGTCGTGCTGAATAATATGTACACGCACCGCAGACAATTGAAGGAGCGTTTCGGACAAGTGTATGTTGCGGACAAACAAACCCTTACCCAGTTGCAGGAGCAGCCCATCAAACTCAACTTCAACGTGGAGAGTGCCTACGATGGCAAGGCCTTGTATTTCCGTGATGCCGTGAAGGACTACATCGATGAAAAGTGTCCGGAACTGGATGTCTACTCCGACGGTCTGAAGATTTACACTACGCTCGACTCGCGTATGCAGGAATACGCTGAGAAAGCCGTACGCGAACAGATGAAGAAGGTGCAGCAGAACTTCGACCGCCATTGGCGCGGCTTGGGCGACCCTTGGCGCGACGAGAAGGGACAGCTTATACCCGGCTTTATTGAGGACAAACTCCGCAAGACGGATGCCTATAAAATGTTACAGGCACGGTTCCCGAACAATCCTGACTCCGTGGAATATTATCTGAACAAGCCGCACAAAGTGAAGCTCTTCAGTTACGACGGCGAGAAAGAGGAGTTCATGTCCACCGTCGACTCCCTGCGTTACATGATCAAATTTATGCACACCGGCTTTGTGGCCATGGAACCCGAAACCGGCCACGTCAAGGCATACGTGGGCGACATTGATTTCAAGACCTGGAAATACGACAAGGTGAAGTCCATGCGCCAACCCGGCTCCACCTTCAAACTCTTTGTATATGCCACGGCGATGAAGCAGGGGCTCACCCCTTCGGATGCACGAAAGGACGAGTACATCCGTATGGAAGTGTATGACAAGAAAAAGAATGCAACCACCGTTTGGCAACCTCATAATGCCAATGGCCGGTTCTCCAACGCTAACATCCCGCTACGCTCGGCTTTTGCCCAGAGTATCAACACGATTGCGGTGAAACTGGGACAAGAAGTGGGCATCCCCAACGTCATCCAGACCGCTCACGACATGGGCATCAAGTCGCCGCTCGACGACATCCCCTCCCTGCCGCTTGGTGCCAGCGATGTCAACCTCTTCGAACTGGTCAGCGCGTACGGCACGGTGGCCAATGGTGGCGTGCATGTGGAGCCGGTGTTGGTGACCAAGATTGTTGATGCCGAAGGCAATGTGGTGTTTGAGGCCAAGCACGAAGAAATGCGCGCATTGCCGCCAAAGGCCGCTTTCTATATGCAGAAACTGCTCGAAGCCGGTGTGTGCGACGGCGGCGGCACTTCGCAGACGTTGCGAGCCGGCATGTATCTGGGACCGTTCTTTGCCCATCTGGATATGGGTGGCAAGACGGGAACTTCCAACAACCATTCCGATGCTTGGTTCGTAGGTGTGACCCCCAGCTTGGTGGGCGGTGCCTGGGTGGGCGGCGAATACCGTAGCATCCACTTCCGCACCGGAGCACTGGGCCAGGGTAGCCGAACGGCACTCCCCGTGGTGGCTCAATTCATGCGTAGTGTGATGGAAGACCCGCAGTTGCGCGGCAAATATTTGCACAAGTACGGTATGCCGCCCGAGGATGTGGATGTCAGTACATGGCAGGCTACTTACGTTCCTTGTGAAGAAGAGCCCGATTCGCTGTCAGGCGATTCCTTGGGGCTGGAAGAAGGTGTAGTGGATGACGACCTCATGGGTGGCGAAGGACATCCTGCTGCCGGAGGCGAGAATGCCGAAACTTCTCCTGCTGAACCCGCTGCTACGCCTCAGCACAATGAGGCGGGGAAGGCGGATAACCTGTTTGAATAATTAGGTCTGGCGACCATGAAGTTTCAACTTCATGGTCGCAGGCTTCATTGTAAATTATAAATTGCCTGATTTATAAAATGATGAACGCTTTCTTCTTGGCACATTCGATGCTGGGAGGCAGGCCGGGTGGCAGGAGTTGCAGCGTTTCGTGGAGTTCGGTCAGCAGTTCGGGGTACGGCCTGGCCATCTGTGCAGCCAGTTTGATCATGATGGAACGGCAGCTGTCGTGGTGTGTGCCGTCGGTTATGCCTTGCAGGCAGTAGTCGAAGAGGTCGGCTCGTTCCAGGGTCGTTGAGGGTGCCAGATCATAGAGCAACGAAAGCAGCAGGCCGGGACGGATGGGGAGTGTGCCGCTGAGGATTTTGTCGATAAAGGCATGGCTGTATGGCGCGACAAATTGCAGTTTATCAGCCGGTGAGAGGTGCGTCAGCACCCAGGCAGCATACATGGCTCTGCGCGCTTCGGTGGTTTTGTCCAGCACCAGACGGCACAGCGCCGAGATGGCTTCCCCATCGTGCGCCGTGGCTTCCACCACCTTGCGCACATTAACCATCGACATACGGCCTTCAAGCCATTTCATCCATTCCATGGCAATTTATAATGTAAAATGTATAATGTATAATGAGGCCTACGACCGTTCATAAAGGACGAAGCAGGATCGCCCGCCACCATGGGCGCAGCCTACATTAAATGTATAATGTATAAAGAGGTCGTTCCTCTAATATATAATGTAAAATGTATAATGAGGGCTTGCGCCAATCGCCCCTAAGCGTAGGGTGTTCAAAACAGACGTCAAAAACCTACGCATTTTTTGCCTATAGTTTTACGTTGTTTGATAACCAAATTCGGGGAAAGGTTGATATCAGTCCATTCTTTGATATGGCGATGTCTACCTGTTTCCAATCGTTCTTTGAATTTGAAATTAACTCGTCTGATTTTATCAGCAAAATGAAGACGTAGTGGCATCATGA
>JALEYW010000092.1:0-29422 GCA_022773145.1 Bacteroidales bacterium | reverse complement strand
CGCCACATGGTGTCAGCCATGCAAGATGATGCACCCCATCTTGGAGCAGGTGAAGGAAGTGTTGGGTGATAGAATCCGCATCATCAAGGTAGATGTGGACAAGTATGGAGTGACGGCAAGTCAGTATGGCATACAGTCAGTACCTACATTAATGCTGTTCAGGCAAGGCGAAGTACTGTGGAGGACAAGCGGTGTGGTGCAGAAATCAGAGTTGTTGGCAACGATTGACCCGTTTTTAAGATAACCGCTATGGAATATAAAGACAAGGTAGCAATCGTGACAGGCGGTGCGCATGGCATCGGCAAATGTATCGCAGAGGAGTTCCGAAAGGGAGGGGCTTCTGTTGCGGTCATTGATGTGCGTGAGGGCGACCATTTCGTTGGGGACATCTCCAAGAAGGAGGTGCTGGAAGCCTTTGCAGATGAAGTAATCGGCAAGTATGGGAAGGTGGATTTCATCATCAACAATGCCCTGCCTCTGATGAAGGGGTTGGATGAATGTACTTGGGAGGAGTTTCAGTATGCCTTGGCTGTCGGGGTTACTGCACCTTTTTATCTTGTCAAGCTACTCGCTCCGTATCTTGCCGAAGGTGCTTCGATAGTAAATATATCGTCCTCGCGCGACCGCATGAGTCAGCCGCAGACAGAGAGCTACACGGCAGCCAAGGGAGGCATTGCCGCCCTCACTCATGCCCTTGCCGTCACACTGCGGGGCAAGGCAAGGGTCAACTCCATTTCTCCGGGATGGATTGACACAGACTATAAGGAATACGATGGCCCTGATGCAAGGCAGCAGCCGGCAGGACGTGTGGGCAACCCGTTGGACATCGCCAATATGGTGCTGTTCCTCTGCTCGGACAAGGCAGGCTTCATCACAGGCGAGAACATCTGCATCGACGGCGGAATGACTAAACAGATGATTTACCATGGTGACCACGGCTGGACTCTGACGGAATAAACAACAGGACAAGGTTATGGCAGAGCGCACAGACATCTATGAGAACTGGAATCAAAATACACGAAGACAATGAAGAAGATACTGTTTATCATTGGTTCCTTGCGCAAGGAATCGTTCAACAAGAAACTCGCTGAAGAAGTAGAGCTGATGCTCGCCGGGCGTGCGACGGTGGAATATCTCGACTATTCGGACGTACCACTGATGAATCAGGACATCGAGTTTCCCGCTCCCGAAGCAGTCAAGAGAGTGAGGGAAAGAGTGGCAGAGGCGGATGCGCTCTGGATATTCTCGCCTGAATACAATTACAGTTACCCCGGTCATTTGAAGAATCTCATCGACTGGCTATCGCGTCCGCTTGTGGCAGGCGACCGTCAGACTCCTCTTTCCATCAACGGCAAGAAGGTGGCTCTGAGCGGAGCGGGAGGTGCATCGGCAACAACCAAGTGCCGCGAGAAACTGACCGAACTGCTTACGCTGCCGTTCATTAAGGCAGATGTGATGACGGAACCGCAGACAGGCATCCAGCTGAACATGGAGGCTTGGACGGAAGGACGCATGATGCTGACCGATGCACAGAAGGAGAATCTAAGATTGCAGGTGGACGCTTTCCTTGAATACATCGGATAAAGGAAGTATGGCATACCCATAATAATCATCTTGCAGGTCACCTTAATGGTTTATCTGCATACAATTCTATATCGATGACAAGCCGACGCATAGAAGAAGAGAAGAATGTCGTGGAGCAGATGATACGGCTGTATTGTCTGAAGAGCGAAGGACATGGCGAGCTATGTCCAAGCTGTAGGGAACTGCTGGATTATGCCCATAGTCGTCTTGACAGATGCCGCTACGGTGAGGATAAGCCAACCTGCAAGAAATGCCCAACCCATTGCTATCGACCGGAGATGAAGGAAAGAATCAAGATGGTCATGCGTTGGTCGGGGCCAAGGATGATACTCTATCATCCACTTGCAGCCATCAGACATTTGCTACGAGAGATGAGATGAAAGCCAACATAAAAAATAGTATTTGCAATGAAATACTTTATCATTTCTTTAGCATTGCTGGCATTGATGACGGCATGCGGCGGCAATAACAATGGCAAAAGCCAAGAGAACGTAGCACAAAACAACAAGGTTATGACACTGAATATCGACAAATTCAAGTGGACACGGCACCCCGAGAGTTACGTCATCAAGGGTGACACAATCGAAGTCGTGACCAAACCGGGAACGGACTTGTGGCAACGTACTTACTACCATTTCCGCAACGACAACGCTCCCGTATTCCAGATGGAGACTGAGGAGAAGTTCTTCAGCTTCGTGGTAAAGACCGACTTCACCGAAAGCCACCATCGCTTCGACCAATGCGGCATCGTGATGTATCTCGACAGCGAGAATTGGCTAAAAGGCAGTGTGGAATACGAGAACGAGGAGTTTCAGCACTTAGGAAGCGTGGTCACCAACAACGGCTACTCAGACTGGGCAACCACAGCCATTCCCGCAAATGTGAAGACGATGTGGTATCGCCTCTCGCGCCGTGAGGACGACTATTGCATAGAGTGCTCGCAGGACGGAGAACATTTCACCCAGATGCGCGTCTGCCACATGCATCAAGGTGGCGGGAAAATACGTTTCGGTATCTATGCCTGCTCTCCTGAGGAGTCATCCTTCAAGGCCATCTTCACCGACATGAAGCTGACCGAATGTGCATGGAAGGCTCACGACGGACAGCAGCCAGACTAACTGTTCAACTACAGAAATAGTCATTCAAAGATGTTAAGACAATGAAGAAACTGTCAGCAAAGGGGATGAAGGCACTGAAGGTGGTACACCTTTTATGTGCCCCCTTAATAATCATCATGCAGGTTGCCATAGCGGTCTATCTGCTAACAAATTTTGAATGAACAATGAATAAAAGAGAATACACACAAGCTAATAAAAATTGGCTTACAGCAAAAGCACAGGAAGAGGGAGTAAAAGCGCTCCCCAAGGGTATATATTATAAGGTATTGGCAGAGGGAAAGGCTGACAGAAAGCATCCTACGCCCCGAAGCATAGTCACAGCCCATTACACAGGTCGCACCATCGACGGCAAGCAGTTTGACAGCAGCCGTGGAGGTGCACCCTTGGCTATCCGTCTCTGCGACCTCATTGAAGGATGGATCATCGCAATGCAGCAGATGTGTGTGGGTGACAAATGGGAGGTATATATCCCTGCCGAAATGGGTTATGACAAGTTCTCGCAACCAGGCATTCCCGGAGGCTCCACACTCATCTTTGAAATAGAGCTTCTCGGGATTGCGTAAATAAAGGATAGTAGTAAATTTGGACAAATCGTTTCATAATGAAGAATTCAACTTTCAGAAGTACCGAAAGATTGTGCAAGGCGAGTGCAATAAGCTTGCTTAAATTGCCGAGCCGTAGCCAATCTTATGCAAAGTTGAAGGTTATAAGGATATGGTCGCTTCGCTTCCAGTTTATGAGGTTATAATAATACTGTTTGACGCAGTCAAAGTAGCCCACCAAGTAACTTTATAACCTCATAACCTTATATCTCATAACCTCCGAAACTTGAATGAAGCACATGAAAACAAAAATCCTGATTACCGGCAGCAGCGGTTTTCTTGGCAGTCGGTTAGCTTACTACTTCAAGGACAAGTATGACCTGCTGCTACCATCGCATGGCGAACTGAATGTCAGTCGTGAAGAAGCTGTCAAGGCATATATGGAAGCACACTGTCCGGAGATAGTCATTCATTGTGCGGCCCTAAGCAATACTTGGTATTGCGAGAGGCACCCGGAAGAGTCGCACCGAGTGAATGTGCAAGGCACAGTAAGGATTGCCAAGGCTTGTAAACTCATTGGCGCCAAGCTCCTGTTCATGTCGAGCGACCAAGTATACAACGGCACACCTATGCTTGGCCCCCTCAAGGAAGCAGATGTTTTTACGCCTGTCAACATCTACGGTCGGTACAAACTGGAGGCAGAGCAAAGAGCACAATGGAATTTGCCCGAGTCAGTAGGACTCCGACTCACATGGATGTACGATTTGCCCGGAAGCAGGATGAAGCTGAACAGCAACCTACTGGTCAATTTACAAAAAGCATATAATGAAAATGTCCTCATACATCCTGCCACGCATGAATTTCGCGGAGTGACCAATGTATGGGAAGTTGTCAGAAACGTGGAGCAGGCCTTCGCTTTGCCCGGAGGCATCTACAACTTCGGCAGCGGCAACACCATGAACAGCTATGCGCTCCACCTGGAAACAGCCAAACTTTTAGGGCTCAACAATCCGTCTCATTGGATTATCCCAGATGAGGCTCGATTCGCCGAACAAGACAGAAACCTGACAATGGACTGCGCTCTCCTGGCAAGTCACTCCATTCATTTCAATGACAGCGTAGAAGGGATAAAAGAAGCCATCCTGAAACCATTCCGCACCCATTGAGAACGCGCAGGAAAAGCATCAGCATGACCATCCCGTACAACAAGTCATTGCTCACACCTTCAGAAATCAGAGTTCTGAAGTCTGAAACCTAAGACTTTGCAGTTTTGATCTCGTTCTTCACTCTCCTTGCAGAAACTTCCCTGGTTGGAATGCAGTCTGTCGGTATTGAGAGTATCTGGCTGAGTACTAATGGTTATCGATGTTCCTGAACTTTTACTACCATTATCATCTCCTTCGACGTCCGAAACTTAAACCAAGTTTTAGAACACCCCTAAACGAACAAACGATGGATAATCTATCGCATTTTCGCTCGCTTGACGAACTGATACGCGCCTTAGACCGGGAGCGCAAATTGCTTCATGCGCTTTTCACAGACAGGAAAAGACTGTCCTTCCGCTACAGCCTGGCACGTGAGTTGGCCAATAGGAAAGACGAAAGTTTGGAATTTCTGCGCCGTTACGGCATTATCCGTTTGAATGCCGATTTAGTGGAGTTGGAAGATGTCTATTTATCTTTCTTCGAGGAAGTGCTGGAGGTAAATGAGGAAATCAACGTGGCCGGCGTGAAGGAAAGTATTGACACGCTGAACAACGCCATCGAGTATTACCTCAGCGAGAACAACCCAGGAAGGAAATACGGCTACTTGCGCGATGTAAAGCGAATGCTCCGCAAAATTGCACTCACCACCCTGAAAAATATCGTCGACCTGAAACGCAACATTGACAACACGTACAAGAATGAGCCTAACTTTACCATCAAGAAGAAAAAGCTGGTGCATCTTGACGAGAAGCGACGGGACATCGCTCTGATCATCAACGAATGCGAGCGCGTGATAGATGAGAGGCAACCCACATTCTTCATGATTGCCATGGACGTGCAGCTGAAAGAGATTGTAACGGATCTAAAGTGGCAACTTCGCGAAGTGTACCACAACCTGCTGGAGCTGGACCGCCAAATCATCAACTACCTGAACTTGATAGAGTATCAAAACCGCCTGTTCCAAAAGGTACAGAAACTGAAAAGCCTGAACGACCAACTCCTCTTGGACAGCCACACCGACATACAAGCAAAACTCCTCACAATACACCCCGTTTGGATGGAGCCGCGTCCCCGCTACACGCTTAAAATCTCCCTTTCGATGCTCCGCAATTCGGAAGATGGATTAAAGATTTTGCAAGACCTTGCCAAGAGTAAAGGCAACAGCCGGCTGAGGAAAGGCAATTTAGCAGAGCCTTTGACCGAAGAGGAATTCACCGAGCAGCGGCAACAGCTCCCAATGGTGGATATCAATGAAGTAAAAAATGCCTTTATGGCCTCAGGCGACCACTTATTCCATTTCGTCATGAACTTTTCCAACTATCGTATGCCAATGAATGAGGAGGCCAAGCTGGTAGTCTTTTGTCAAATTGCCACTCAATACTTCGACGAACTACAAATCGAGAATGAATACAGGCGGTTTAACGATATTGTTTATCCGCTGATTTATCCCGTTTCCACACACCATTAACAGCCATCCACAATGCGTTACACCAAAGAAATTTTCGACATATTGAGCAAAGGGGGCTTCATTTCCCAAAACTCCATCTTGCAGCTGCGCTCCCACCTCTACGATGCTATAGAGGATGATTTTGAAACCTATCAAGCGTACTACCGAGGCATAGGATTTCTATTGGAAGGGGGCAATGGCTACTACTACTTCTCACGCACGGAGAGCAAAGTGGAATTAGCTGACAAGGTGCAGCGACTGGCCCAATGGATTGACCGTGTGGATTTTCTCAAAACGTTCAACAACACCTTCGGGTCGGGATTTACCTTTCGCAAGTCTAACATACTGGAAAAGTTTTCCGCCGACATAGAGCTGAAGGAGAAAGCCCGCCACCTCTATCCCGACGTGAAGACCTACGAGGAAAAAATGGAAAAGCTCATAACCGACTTGGAGCGGCAAGGTTTTGTGGAACCGGAGGACGAAACAGACGGCACCTACAAGGTAACCGCCGCCTTCCATTATATTGAAGAACTGATAGATTGTATCACCATCATCGAAACAGAAGATTTATGAGGGCCTTACGGAAAATCATATTCATCAACAGTGCCAACATCCGCTATGCCGAAGTATGGTTAGACGGCAATGTCCACTTCATTGGTACGCAAGGCGTAGGTAAGAGCACCCTGCTGCGCGCCATTCTCTTCTTCTACAATGCCGACAAGCTCCACCTGGGCATACCGAAGGAAATGAAGTCGTTCGATGAGTTCTACCTGCCTCATGCCAACTCCTACATCGTGTTTGAGGTAGAGCATGAACACGGCCCTTTCTCCATCCTCGCGTTCCGTTCTTCGGGAAGGGCATGCTACCGCTTTGTGGATGCCGCCTATCGGAGAGAGTGGTTAGTCGATGAACACGGCGAAGTAACGGCGGAGAGCAAAGTCATACGCGAACGGCTCCACGGCGTTTTCATGAGCAAAATCATCGACAGCTATGAGCACTACCGCGACATCATCTACGGCAACCACCTGGCTGTGGAAAAGGAACTTGTACGTTTCCGGCTGTTGGAAACCAATCGCTACCAGAACATTCCGCGCAGCATACAGAATGTGTTTCTCAACTCCCGACTCGACGCCGACTTCATCAAGGACATCATCATCCGTTCGATGAGTGAGGAAGAGGCGAACATCGACCTCGGTTATTTCCGCCGTCAGGTGGCCGACTTTGAGCAGGAATACCGCGACATCTCCTGCTGGTACAAGCCGAACCGAAAAGGGGAACCCACAGTGATGAAACAGGCCGAGGCCGTGGTGAAGGCTTATCGCGAACTGCTATTCATGAAGCGGAAGATAGAGGAACTGTGCGGTGAGTTGAAGTATGCCGAACGCACCTCGCGCGAAAAGCTCCCCCTCATCGAGGCCAAAATGACCCAACTCCGCCAAGAGCAGGAAAGGCAGCAACGCCTGCTCACGGAACTCCAACAAAAACACGATACCGAAAAGTCCGGCCTTAACCAAGAGCAAGGCGTTGTCAACGATGAATTGAAACGACTGAAGGAGCGCAGGGACGTCTACGCCAAGGAGCGGATTGAAGAGGTCATCCGCCGCTGCGAAAAAGAGCAGGGCCTCAGGGCAGAGCTTGAAAGCATGAAGGAAAAGCTGGCCAACCTCACAGCACGGTACAACGATATCACAACGAAGTACACTTCGCTCTTCCACAACGTTGAAAATCGGCTGGAGCGTTATCGGCACGCCCTCCAAGAACGCATACTGGCTGAAAAACGGGCCAAACAGGAGACAGACGAACGCCTGATGAACGAACACGAAACGGCCCGCAGGGAAATTGAACATACCTTTGAAGAAAAGATTGACACGGCAGCGGCCTTAACCGACAGCATCAAATCGGAACAGAACAACTGCGATAAGGAACTCCTGAAATTGAATTATCTCCAACCTTTCCAGAAGGAAAAAGAGATACTGAACGGACAGTTGAGCGAACTGCTGCTGAAAGAGAAGGAACTGCAAGGCAAGATAGCGACCCTGACGGCAAAAACAAACCGCACACAGGCGGAGTATGAAAAGCAGGAGGAAACGACGAGAGCCCACTTTGAAAGCCTCATCAACGACAATCGGACACAAGCGGACGAAATCAAGGAACAAATAGCAGCCATCGACAACCTGCTGGCGCGCATCAAAGGATCGCTCTATGAATGGTTAGAAGAAAACAAACCTAACTGGGAACAAAACATTGGCCGCATCATCCATGAGGAGAAGGTGCTCTATCAAACGGGGCTGCATCCGCAACTGACCGACGGAGCCTCATTGTACGGCGTACGACTGGACCTTACAGACCTGCCGCTGAATGTCAGAAAGCCCAAACAGCTACAAGCCGAAAAGGCTAAACTGGAGCAGGAATTGGAACGTATCCGGACAGACCTGAAACGGTTGCACGACGAAAAGGAGAAGGCCATCGAAACGCTGAAACGGCAGTTCACTCCAAAGGTGAAGGAGCTGCAGGAGCAGAAATCGCTGGCAGAGGCCGAGCTCGACATGATTCCCCGGCAGCGAAAGGCCACTCTGGTGGAAGTGGAAGAATACGATGCCAAGGCAAAAACCATCCTGGAGCAGCAGCGGCAGCAACTCCGGCAGCGGCAGCAGGAGCTGGCCCATCGTCTGACTACGGCACAAGCTCACAGCGAAAAACTGGAGGCTGACAAACAAAAACAATTGGCGGCAGCCACAAAGAAATACCGGGAAGCCAAACAAGCCAACGAAAGATTTTTCAACGAGCGCGTAGCTGAAATTCAAACCGAAACCAACAAACGCGAAAAGGAAGCGGAGGAAGAAAAGCTTCGTCTCAAGCAACAGGAAGCGGAGGAGCTGAAGGGACGGGGAGCCGACACGGCGTTGGTGGAGGAATGCAAAGAAAAAATCACATCGGCAGAGGATGAGCTGAAATATATCGAGCAACACCGGAAGTTGGTCTACGATTACCGCCGCGACAAGGAGGACCTGTTCGACCGGGAGGATTACTTCAAGAACCAAAAGAAGACGCTGGCCGACAAACTCCAGCAACTGCAAGAGAAATACACCCGACGAAAGCTGAAACATGAGCAGCAATTAGCCGACATTAACAAGGAACTCAGCGAGCATAGGGACGAGCAGAAACGTCTGGTAGAGGAGCTGCGAAGGGCGGAGCAATTCGTCAACAACGACAACCTCTGTCCTCCGATACTGGCCGATGCGAAAGAGAAACAGACAAACCACACTCCCGGACAAGCCGTTGACGAACTCACCGACAATATCGTGGCGCGTCAAAAAAACCTGAAGCTGTTAAAGCAGCACATCCAAGTGTTCAAGAGCAACTTCTCAGCGAAGAACACCTTCCACTTCCGTACAGAGCTGAACCTTGACGAGGATTTTCTCGACTTTGCCAACAATCTGGACGACTTTCTCCTCAACAACAAGTTGGAGGAGTACCGCCGCCGTACCGGTGAGCGATATGTCGACATACTGGCGCGCGTGTCGAAAGAGATAGGTGAGCTCACGCGCCACGAGTCGGACGTAGAGCGGATAATCCACGACATCAACAGTGACTTTAAGGAGCGCAACTTCGTGGGGGTCATCAAGCTGATTGCACTCCGATCGGTACCATCGACCGACAAAATGGTGCAACTGATGAAGCACATCAAGGAATTCAACGACGAAAACCAATTTGCCATGGGCGAGCAGAATCTCTTCTCCACTGCCAACCATGAGGAGGTGAACCAAAAGGCCGTAGGCCATTTGCTCGACTTTATGAAGGCGCTCACAGCCAATCCGCAACGCTCGTTGCTGACCCTATCCGACCTCTTCCAGTTGCAATTCCGCATCGTGGAGAACGATAACGACACCGGTTGGGCCGACAAGCTCTCTCACGTGGGTAGCGAGGGCACCGACACGCTTGTCAAAGCCATGATCAACATCATGCTTATCAACGTGTTCAAGGAGAAGGTGAGCCGCAAGTTCGGCGACTTCCGCATCCATTGCATGATGGACGAAATCGGTAAGCTACACCCACAAAACGTGAAAGGAATCCTCCACTTCGCCAACGCGCGCAACATTCTGCTCATCAATTCCTCGCCTACCACCTACAACGTAACCGACTACCGTTACACTTATCTGCTTCGGAAGGACAGCCACTCGAAAACCATTATCCACCCACTCATCTCACAGCAATGAAGCTTACCGTTGCCCTTATAGACAAGCTCATCCGCCTCACCGCCGGAGAATCGCTGCCTGCAAGCCAGCTGCGGGGAAAATGGGTGGATGAACTGTTGCTCGACGGCCTGTTAGTGAACACTTCACATGGAACGCGCAGGACATTGCATACTCCCCAGCCCCGGGCTTTCCGCAAAGCCTTATCGGAGATAGACGAAAGATTGGCCAACTTGGAGCGAATGCGGGAGATACTGTTGTCCGAAGATTCATCGCGCGCTGAACAAGCCGCAGCATCGGGCAACTCTAAACTGCTGAAAGTTCGTTCGTGTCCCAGTTTTCCCGTTAACTCTTACGAGCCTATCACTTGCCGCTTGCAGGGGCAGGAGTTTGTGGTCAACCCGCAGGAGGGAAGTTTCCTGTTTGTGGCCGATTGGCAAACGTTTACGCTGCCGACCGACGTGGTGGTCGTTGGCATAGAAAATTTGGAAAATTTCAGGCTTATTCGTCAGCAACGCCAACTGTTCGAGCAGACTATCGGTTGTGATCGCATGCTCTTCGTGTCACGCTATCCCCAGTCGAACGATCTTATCTCGTGGCTGCAGCGCATACCCAACAAGTATGTACATTTCGGCGACTTCGACCTGGCCGGCATCCATATCTTCCTCACCGAATTTCACGTCTGTCTGGGAGCACGGGCCTCATTCCTTATTCCTGAGGACATCCGAACAAGGCTGTCCCAAGGGTCAAAGGAGCGATACGACCGGCAGTACCTCCGGTTCCGGCAGTTGCACACTGACATTCGTCCGCTGCAACGCTTGATTGAGCTCATCCACCAATTTCATCGGTGTTACGACCAAGAAGGCTATGCAGTCCCAATCCCCCACCCTACCCTTCACCCATGACCATCCCGTTCACGTCTGTCAGCACCCCAAAAACTCCCCTCTATATACGCTTTTTTTACCCTCAAAAAAACATTCATCCCTTCACACACAGGCTCTTTTCTGCTGATTTCCAGGAGCTTCAGGTGTGAAGGCTTTGAAAAACAAGCATTCACAGCGAAACAGCCTTTTTTTGTCGCTTATCTGCTGATTGCCAGCCCACTTTCGGTGTGAAGGGTTGCCGTTTCTACCATTCACAGCATGCTTCCGCCGTGTGAAGGCTTCAAAACGCAAGCCTTCACACTCAAAATTGCTGAAAATCAATGATAAACCGCCACTGTGTGAAGGAGTGAATGCTTTTTTTGGAAATATAAATACGTATACGCGCGCGCGAGGAACCACGATACATGCGCCGCCTTTCACGCCATCGCCACCCTTCACCGCCACTCCCTGCAAGCCCCAAAACTCACGTGCACCGCAAGGTGCCAATCCTCCCCCTGCTTCACCTCAGCTTCCGTCCCAACCAGCAACTTGAGGACTTGCGCTTCACAAGTCCCGGACTATTTTTTTCTAATCGCCGAGTTGAAAAAACAACTCCTGGACTTTTTTCCACGAGTCCACGGACGGCTTTTCCGAAACGAGAACGCACAACCCCGAAAAAGGCCATTCCATGATGCCCGTGAGGCGGAGGAACGCATAGGCTCTCACTTCCAATAACCAACAGCGACAGCTGCGCATGAAAAGGTCGTTTTTACCTGTCCAACTTGGCATATTTTAATACCAAATTACCGCATTGCTAAAATAATTGTGGGTCCATGTTCCCGGCGTGCCGATTGCGGCTTTCCAACTCCCCTTACAACAAAAAATACTGAAAAACATAAAAAAGACGTGTAGTTATATTTATATTTGCAGCCATAAATGGTAGATACGCCCCCAATAATTCAAACACAGATAATAAAATTTAATCAATAAAACCTTTCGCCTTATGAAAAGACTGTTACTTCTATTGGTACTTTCGTTGACCATGGGTCAACTGACCGTAAACGCGCAAACCAAAGAGTTTGCCAAGGAAGGCAAAACCACCCTCAAGGAACACAAGCTGGTAGTAAAAGAGCGTAAAGAACTGGCCAAGCTCACCGCAAAACAATTCAAGGGCCAAATGCTCAAAGAAGCCAAAAAGCAGGCCAAAGCGCTGAAGCGCGAAGGATGGAAGCCGGCCCCCGGCACCATGCCCATTGAAAACCAGCTGAGCGAATACTACATCCAACTCCACGAGCTGGACGGACGTTTCCCCAAATACATCATGGGACGCGCCTCGGCCAAAGCTTCCACCTACGGTGTGGCACGCAAACAAGCCGTGGCTCGCGCCCGCGTCGACATAGCCTCCAGCCTGCAGGCCGAAGTGGCATCGCTCAACGAGATGACAGAAGGCAACACCGAACTCTCCAACGGCGAAGTGGAAACCATGGCCAAAATGTTGGAAACCAGCCAGACACTCGTACAGCAGTCCATCGGACGCACCAACGTGGTATACGAAATCTTCCGCGAGGTGGACGGCAAAACGGAGGTACAGGTGGCCGTGAACTATGACGGCAACGCAGCCAAGTCTACCCTCCTGAAACTCTTCGACGAAGACAGCGCAGAACTCCGCGCCAAACTGCAAAAGATGCTCGAAGAGAAATAAGAAGAACCGATGCCGGCATGAACCAATCTTTCCTGAAAACGGCCAAACGCATCGTGTTGGGATTACTGGCCATAGTGCTTACGGGCGGATTGGCCCTGATCACGGTCATCGCCAAGCCCCGCGAACAAATATTCCACAACAGGCACATGAGTGATACCCCCGCAACCCGCAAGGCCCGCATCAGAGCCTTCATCACCAAACACCTGTGCATCACCATGCTGGCCATCGGGCTCATGGGCTTCTTTGCCATGATTGCCATCATGGCTAAACCGCTCGACCCCGTGAAGCGGGCCATCAGCGACTTCTCCTTCACCGACATCTACTACGAGATTCTCAAAGAAGGCACCACCCCCGACACCAGCCACCTCATCACCATCGTCGACATGACGGAGCTGACCAACCGCTCCGAGATTGCCGACGTGATGAGCCGCATCAATCGGGCCCAACCCAAAGTGCTGGGAGTGGACATCTGCTTCGACAACGAAGGAGAGGACTTTGAAGGAAACGATTCGCTCATCCGCGTGGTGGAACAGTACCACGAGAACATGGTGTTCTCCCTCAAAATGCTCGATTGGCAGGACGACTCCGTGGGATGGAACAAGGCCATCCACTCCTTCTTCCACGAAATAATTCCCCTGACGGAAGGCACCACCAACATGCCCCGCCAACTCTACGACAGCATGAAGCGGAAAGTGCCGCTCGCCGAACGCTACGAAGGGAAAAACGTTCCGTCGTTCGTGGCGCAGGTGGCCAACCGCTATGCCGACCAGGACATCGTGAAAGGCCGCACGGACGATGTGAAAATCAACTTCTCGCCCACCGTGTTCCGCGTGTTGAGCCCCCAGGAGGTGGACCGCCATCCCGAGCTCATCGAAGGACAGATAGTACTCCTCGGAGCCGTCTACGAAGAGGCCGACCGCCACTGGACACCCTTGGGAAAAATTGCCGGAGTGGAACTTCTGGCTTATGGCGTACAGAGCATTGTCTACAGCAACGAGGTGAAAAACACCTCGCCGGCCATGTTTGCCATCGTGTCGCTGCTGGTGGTATTCCTGGTCGAGCTGCTGCAATATCTCTACCTCGAACGCACCGGAAAGTCGGAAGGCATCTTCACCAAATTCATCATAGGCTCCACCTATTTCATGAGTGTGCTCACGTTCCTCTTCACCTCGGTGTTGCTGGGCGTCTGCTTCGTGGTGTTCAAGCTCTATGGCATCAGCTTCAACCTGGCCTGGGCACTCACAGCCATCACCTTCCTCGGCACATCGCGCAGCATGTACGCCGCACTCAAGGACTATTTCATCGCCCGACGGAACAAATATCTAAGACCAAGCAATGAGAACTCATCACCCGAACCGAAATAACCGACCGGCCGGCGGCCTGTCAAAATATATCGCCTTCGCGCTGTTCACCCTCTGCTCGCTGCTAACGGCGCACGCTCAGTCGTTGCTCACTTACCACGTTGTGGGCGACGTCAAGCTGTATGTGCAGGGCAAAGCCGTCCCCCTCACCATGAACCGGCAGATTACGATGCAGAGCGAGGTGAACATCCCCTACGGAGGCAAGCTCGAACTGCTCGACGAGAAGCAGGCGAAACGCATCACCCTGAAATCGCCCGGACGGGGCACGGTGGAAAAACTCGCCCGCCAGGGCAACAACACGGTGGCCTCCCTTTCGGCAAGCTACGTGGGCTACGTGAAAAAACAGATGACGAACAAGGGGCTTACCTCCAAGCAACGCTACACGGACTTCGCCACCGTGACGCGAGCCATCGACTCCGTGGCCGAAACAAAGCCGGCTCCCACTGCGCAGAACAAGCCCCAAAATTCACTGGCCTCACGCTTCGGAAAATTCAAACAGCAACAGCAAACAAAGTTTGAGAACTTCCGCGACAAATGTAACCGGCAGTACGCCGAGTTCGTGCGCAAGGCTTGGGAGAAATTCGGAGCAGAGCCCCCCGTGCCGCAGCCGGTAGAGCCTAAGGTGGAACCGGTAATCTGCCACGACACAACGAAAACCGACCGCTTCCTCTTCTTCGGCAAGAAGAAACACCGCGAAGCACGCACCGTGAAGCACAACCCCGACGAACTGGCTGTGCGCTCCGCCGGGGCAGGACCGGTTGAGGCCATCCACGAAGTGCGCCTCAACAACGACGAGCGCGCCTACATGGACTTCCCCTTTGAATTTTATGGCACCGAAATGCACGTGCGACTCGACGAGAGCCTGCGCATCAACCTGGGCGATATCACCCCGGACCGCGTGGCCGACGCCCTGCTCCACTTCTCCTCGAAAGCCTACGACAACCTGCTCTACGACTGCCTGGCCCTGCGCAAGGAACACAAGCTCTGCGACTGGGCCTACCTGCTCATGTTGCAACAACTCGCCAACCAGTTCTGCGGCGAGGGCACCAATGAGGCCGCACTCCTCATGGGCCACCTCTACTGCCAGTCGGGCTACAAAGTGCGCTACGCCTGCGCCGAAGGAAAGCTCTACCTGCTCGTATCGTCGCGCCACATGATTTTCGACAAAGCCTCCTACTATGTCGATGGCGAGCGTTACTACCCCGTGGAGGCGGTCGATGCCGTGCTCGACGTGTGCCGCGCAGCCTATCCCAAGGAGCAGAGCCTCTCGCTCTTCATCCCCGACGCGCCATTGCTACAAATGCCCGTTGACAGCGCTGCTACTACACGCACCATCACCTCCTACCGCTATCCCGACTTCAGCGTCAAGGTGAAGGTGAACCCCAACCTGATTGGCTTCTACGACACTTATCCCTCCTCCTTCATCAACGGAGAGTTCACCTCGCGCTGGGTGATGTACGCCAACACGCCCATGGATGCCGACATCCGCAACCAGGTATACCCCTCCCTGAAACGCCAGCTGGAGGGCATGACGGAGTGGGAAAAGGTGAGCCACCTGCTCGATTTGGTGCAGACGGGTCTGGAGTATGAGTACGACGATAACGTGTGGGGCTGCGACCGCACCTTCTTTGCCGAAGAGAGCCTCTACTATCCCTTCTGCGACTGCGAAGACCGCGCCATCCTCTTCACCCGCCTCGTGCGCGACCTCGTAGGGCTCGACTGCGTGCTGGTCTACTACCCCGGCCACTTGGCTTCGGCCGTCCACTTCACGGAGCAGCCCGGCGGCACGTTCTACACACATGCCAACAAGAACTACACCATCTGCGACCCCACCTACATCCACGCCTCCGTGGGCATGGAAATGCCCGAATGGGACAAGGCGGACGTCACACTCATACCATTACAATAACCTCTTTATCTCCCTAATCTGATGTCCGGTACTCCCCTCGCCGGACGCACCCCAAAAACCGCTTATCATGACCACAGCCACTTACATTCGCGGCATACTCTCCTGCATGGCACTCTTCATCTGCTGCAGCCTGAACCTCCAAGCCCAAAAGGAAGCAAAAGTTCACGGCACAGCAAAAATGGTCGTGTCGGAACACGACAACATCAGCCTTCCCGAAGCCAAACAGAAGTGCATCCTCCGCGCACGCTACAACGCCATCAAGGAAGCGTTCGGCGAAATCATCAGCTCCACCACCAACATGGCCGAGGGAGAGCTCAACGGCGAAGAAATCAACAACTTCGTGGAAGAAACTACCATGAATGCCAAGGCCGAATGGGTAGAAGATTCCAAGGAGCCCGTCTTCGATATTAAATACTCCGAGGACTGCCTCGTCATCACCGCCGAGGTGTGGGGCGTGGCCCGCGAAATCGTGCAGGCAAAGGTGGACTTCACGTGGCACGTGCTCTGCGACGGCACGGAGAACTACTTTGAAAGCGACAAGTTCCAGGACAAGCAGCGCGTCTTCGTCAGTTTCCGCTCGCCGGTCAAGGGTTACGTGGCCATCTACCTGCTCGACAGTACCAACAAGGAGGCCAACTGCCTGCTTCCCTACAAGACCAACCCCGACGGCTTCCATGAGGTGAAGGCAGGCAGGGACTACGTGTTCTTTGACCGGGACACCGACCCGCAGGCCATACCTTACCGCCTCACGACAAACAAGCCCATGGAAATGAATCAGGTGGTGCTCATTTTCTCGCCCAACAAGTTTACCAAATGTAACGAAAACCGCGGCGACCGTCAGCATCCCAACTCACTGAGCATCGACAATTTTGAAAAATGGGTGAGAGGCATGACGCATCGCGACGCCGAGATGGTGGTAGATCGCAGCAAATATCTCACCATCATGGGCAAGGATAGCTGAGTCCGCCGGCCGCACGCTGCCACGCAGCCACTGCGCCGATCACTCCTGGCCCTTTTTCTCCAAGTAAAACCAACTAAATCAAAAATGTATGAATAAAAAAATCATCATGGCTGTCTTCGGCACTTTGTTGTCGATGTGCAGTTTCGCCCAGACCGACGAAACGCCGGCCGTGTCCAACCTCGACCTGGAGGAGGACACTACCAACGTTTCCTCGCTCAACGACATCATTAAAATCCAGGAAGCCGTTTCCTTGAGGAACCACCGGCGCAACGCCATCAACTCTGTGTGGAAGCGCAACAAGGCCTTCAGCATCAACTGGATGAGTAGCAAATTCGACGGCAAGAACCTCTTGCTCGGCGTACAGCCCGGTTTGACAGAGGGCGTCGACGGAGAATACGCAGGCTACCCCGTGAACCGCCAGTTCAAGAGCGACTGGGCCGCCAACCTGAAGAGCAGCTCCACCATCCGCCTGCATAAGGCACCCATCGCCAACACGGTGGCCTTCGGCCTGGAATTTTCAGGCTTTGACCTGGGTGTGAACCACTTTAAGCAGGAGCCCGACATGATGTACAACAGTGAGGCATACTTCAAGGAACAAAAAGGAAACAATTACGGAACATGCTACTTCCAGCCCTGGGGTCAGGAAATGTACGAGTTCTCCTATGCCATGAGCATCGGCCCCTCCATCACCATTGCCCCCTTGTCCGCCGTGAACAACAATGCCTTGGCGAACATCCGCCTGCAAGCTTACTACACCTTCGGCTACCGCTTCTCCGTGCTCTGGCTTCAGGACGATGAGGAAATGGACGTGGCCGGCAATAACGACGACAGCGCCATCGCCAACAGCAGTTTGTTCAACTGGGGCCACGGCTTTGTCACCACCCTCGGCATACGCCTCAACTGGAAGAACATCGGCGTTACCTACGAAATGGTGAAGGGAACGAACAAGTACAAGTCGTTTGAAACGAAAGTGTTCGGCTCCGGCAAAACCGAATTTTCCACCAGCACAAACCGCATCGGTATCACCTTCCTCTGGTAACCGACAGCAGAAATCATCAGTCTAACCCGAAAACTTGAAGATATTTATGAAAAGGATAATTATGTGCCTCATGGCAGTGCTGCTGACTGCCGGCATTGCCACCGCCCAGGACTTCGTGGCCGCAGACGGTACTTGCGGAACGGACGTTGCATGGTCCTTCGACGGAAAGACGCTCACCATCACCAACGTTTCCAAGAAATCTTTCTTCGTGAGCATGGACAACTACGACACGCAGAAAATGCTCTCGCCCTGGAACAAGAAAAAACTCAACGTGCGCAGTGTACGCATCGGCGCCGGTATCAGGAACATCGGCTCCTGCGCCTTCGCCAACTGCAAGAACCTCACCGACGTGGTGTTTGAAGACAACTCGGTCAACACTATCGGCTGGGGTGCCTTCCTCAACTGCGAACGCCTCGTTACCATCTCTCTCCCCACCCAGACCCGCACCATCAGCACCATCGCCTTCGCCAACTGCAAGTCGCTCAATTCGGTGAAAATCCCCGACCAGTGCCAAGTGCAGGACCAGGCATATCTCAACTGCTCGGGAGTGCGCAGCATCGAGGTGAGCCCCACCGCCACACTCGGCCAGTATGTGTTTGCCAGCGAAGTAACGATTGACGGAAAGGTGCGCCACACACTCTACAACGACGAAGTGCGCCGACTCCCCATCAGCATCAACTCTCGCAACTGCCACTTCTACGGCTTGGCCAAGGAAGTGCTCGAACGCTACCAGAGCGGCAAGAGCACAAACCAGCTCGTGGACTACGACTACATCACTTCCGAGGTGGACAGCCTCATCCCCGTTGCCCCCATCGTGCGCAACGATACCTATGCCCTCGTCATCGGTAACCAAAACTACCGCTTCGTGTCCGAGGTGCCCTATGCCATCCACGATGCCCGCGTGTTCCGCGACTACTGCCAGAAGGCACTGGGTCTGCCCGCCGAAAACATCCACATCTGCGAGGATGCCACCAAACAGCTCATCCTGGAGGACGAACTCGTATGGCTCGAAACCATCAAGAACCGCGATAAGAAAAAACTGATTATCTACTATGCAGGCCACGGCGTGCCCGACACGAAAAAGCAGAACAAAGCTTATCTCCTGCCCACCGACGTGCGCGGCACAAAGCCTGAAAACGGTATCGCACTCGACGACTTCTATGCCCGACTCGGCGACTTGGCCTTCAACCAAACCTCCATCTTCCTCGACGCCTGCTTCAGCGGTATCAACCGCGACAACGAAAGTGTGAACGAGGGTATGCGTGGTGTGGAAATTGCCGCCGAAGAAGGTACCATCTCCTCGGGTAATGTGGTCGTATTCTCCGCTGCACAGGGCAACGAAACGGCCCAGGGCATTGAGGAGGAAGGCCACGGCCTCTTCACCTACTACCTGCTGAAGGTGTTGCAGAACACCACCGGCTTCATCGACTATGGCGACCTGGCCGATATGCTGCACACCAACGTGAGCCGCAAGGCCACACAGCTGAAGTTGCGCAAGCCCCAGACACCCAACGCTACAGCTTCCGAACAGCTGGGCGATGCTTGGCGCGACCTGACGTTCTAATAACGCCGGTTTCAATCGGATATCACTAAGTAAAAGCCAAAGCGTCCGGAAGTTTAACAGGCAACATCGTTCCACCCGTTGCCACAAAAGTTAAACTTTCGGACGTTTTGGCTTTTCCACCTCTCCTTCCCACTACCCTGCCATGAAACGCATCTTCTCCCTGCTCCTTCTCAGCCTCGGCATTGTCCTCCCCGTGGCGGCACAAAATGCCTGCTCCCACATGGACCCTTTCATCGGAACCGACGGCAATGGCCACACCTTCCCCGGAGCCTGCACCCCCTTCGGCATGGTGCAGCCCAGTCCCGTAACCGGAGCAGTGGGATGGCGTTACTGTGCCGAGTACCAGTATGCCGACACCGTGGCATGGGGCTTCAGCCAGACCCACCTCAACGGTACGGGCTGCTTGGACTTGGGAAACGTGCTACTCATGCCCTCGCAGACCGCCGACGGCAGCCCCCTGCTGCGCAGCCGCATGGACAAGGCCACCGAAACCGCCCGCCCCGGCTACTACACCGTGCGCCTCGCCGATGCCGGCGTGAAGGCAGAGCTCACCTGCACACCCCACGTGGCCTACCACCGCTATCGGTTCGACCATCCCGGAAAGGCCATGCTCGTGGTCGACCTCCAGCACGGACCGGCCTGGAGCGAAGAGCAATACCACCGCCGCGTCAAGGAATGCAGCGTTGGGCAGACCGACAGCCTCACCCTTCAGGGCCACGTCAAGAGCAGTGTGTGGGTGGAACAGGACGTCTATTTCTGCCTGCGGCTCAATGTGCCCATCCTTCGCACCGACACCCTGCCACCTCTCCCCGGCGAGCGCGGCCGGCGCTTGGTGCTCCACCTGCTCACGTCGCCCAACGGCACGGTAGAGGCCAAGGTGGCACTCTCGGCAGTGTCGGCCGACGGCGCACGGCGCAACCTGCTGGCCGAACTCCCCGGATGGGACTTCGAGCAGACAGCCCGCCGGGCCGAAGCGCAGTGGGAAGAGCTCCTGTCCCACTTCGCCGCCGAAGGCACGCCCGATGCCCTGTGCAGCTTCTTCACCGCCTTGTACCACGCCTTCGTGCAGCCCAACAACGTGGCCGATGCCGACGGCGCGTGCCGCCTGCCCGACGGCCGGACGGTGCAGGCCGAAGGCGGTAGCTTCTTCTCCACCTTCTCCTGCTGGGACACCTACCGCGCGGCCCATCCCCTCTACACCCTGGCCGCTCCCTCCATGGTGCCGGCCTTCGTGCGCTCCTTGGTGATGCAGGCCGAGGCGCAAGGCCACCTGCCCGTGTGGGCTTTGTGGGGCAAGGACAACTACTGCATGGTGGCCAACCACGCCGTGAGCATCGTGGCCGAGGCCGTGTGCAAGGACTTCGGCGGTTTCGACCGCGAACGCGCCTGGGCAGCGGTGGAACGCACCCTGCGCGTGAGCCACCCGGCCAAAACGGACTGGGAAACGTACCTGAAATATGGCTACTACCCTGCCGACCTCAAACCCACCGAGAGCGTGTCGCTGAGTCTGGAACAGGCATACGACGACTATGCCGCCATGTGCATGGCGCACCATCTGGGCAAGGAGGCCGAGACCCGCGAGTTTGGCCGCCGCGCCGAACTGTGGCGCAACCTGTTCTGCCCCGTCACGCACTTCATGCGTCCACGCTTGGTCGACGGGTCGTGGCTCAGCCCCTTCAACCCCTCCACCCTGGCCCATGCCGAAAGTTCCGGCGGCCACTACACAGAGGGCAACGCCTGGCAGTACACGTGGCACGTGCAGCACGATGTACCGTCGCTCATCAAGCTCATGGGCGGCTCACGCGCCTTCTGCCACAAGCTCGACACGCTCTTCACGCTGCCTCCCGAAGGCCCCGCACTGGCCGACGTTACCGGACTGATAGGGCAGTATGCCCACGGCAACGAGCCTTCCCACCACGTGGCCTATCTCTACGCCCTGGCCGGCAAGCCCCGACGCACCCAGGAGTTGGTGAACGAAATCTGCCGCACGCAGTATGCCGCCCGTCCCGACGGCCTGTGCGGCAACGACGACTGCGGCCAGATGTCCGCCTGGTACGTACTCTCGTGCATGGGCTTCTATCCCGTCGACCCCGTGAGCGGCCGTTACGTGCTGGGAGCGCCCCAGCTGCCGCGCGTCACCCTCCATCTGCCTTCGGGCCGCACCTTCACGGTGGTGGCCGAAGGTTTCGACAGCCGCCGCTGCCACGTCCGCAGCGTCAAGCTCAATGGCCGACGCCTGCGCCGCAACTACCTGACGCACGAGGAAATCATGCAGGGCGGCACCCTTCGGTTCGTAATGGAGTGAGTGGAGGACGCGAAAGCTCCCACCGCGAACTCCCCCAAGTGACCGCTTCCCCCGTCGCCTTTCACACACCCAAAAGTCCAGGACTATTTTTTCCTACTCGCCGACTTGAAAAAAATAGTCCTGGACTTGTTTCACACAAGTCGGCAACTTGTGAAACTACCCCGGCCGGACACGTGGGAAAACAGGCGGAAAAGGGGGCGAAAACAGCGAGGCAACGGACTGCAAATAAATCCCCCGCACCACAGGCAAAGAGACGATGAAAAAATCATCCCACTTTTTTTCCATCTTCAACGGCCTTGCTGTATATTTGCACAGACATAATCATCTCCAACAAGAATATCACACCATGCTCGACGTAAAGAAACTCCTCAACGACTGCGAGGAAAAAATGGAAATGAGCGTTATGCACCTGGAAGAAACGCTCGCACAAATTCGCGCCGGTAAGGCCAACATACACATACTGGACGACCTCCGCGTCAACTCTTACGGCTCGATGGTGCCCATCAACAATGTGGCAGCCGTTACCACGCCCGACGCACGCACCATTGCCATCAAACCGTGGGACAAGCAGATGTTCCGCGTCATCGAGAAGGCTATCATTGACTCGACCATCGGCATCATGCCGGAGAACAACGGCGAAATTATCCGCCTGGGCATTCCGCCCCTCACCGAGGAACGCCGCCGCTCGCTGACCAAACAATGTGCCAAAGAGGCCGAGGAAACCAAAGTGGCCATCCGCAACGCTCGACGAGAGGGCATCGACAAACTGAAAAAGGCCGTGAAGGATGGGCTCTCCGAAGACGTGGAGAAAGACGCCGAAGCCGACTTGCAGAAAATCCACGATAAGAAAGTGAAACGCATCGAGGAAATTCTGGCCGATAAGAACAAGGAAATCATGACGGTGTAAGCCACGCGAAACGCTCACTCACACCTGAACTCGCAAGCCGGCACGCACCGGAAGTCAGGCCCCACAAACGCAGGGGAGGACCTCCGGTACGAGTCGGCCTGCGCTTTGAACGAATTCATACACATTGCACGGAAAAGTCATTAAATCGACCGGGAGCGTCTACACCGTGAGAACCGATGAGGGCTGTCTCGTTGACTGCAAGGTGAAAGGAAACTTCCGCCTGCGCGGCATACGCTCCACTAACCCCGTGGCCGTGGGCGACGGGGTAACTATCACCGAGCCTCACAACGGTCAGCCGGCTTACATCAAGGAGCTGGACGACCGCCGCAACTACATCATTCGCAAAGCCTCGAACCTGTCGAAACAAAGCCATATCCTGGCGGCCAACGTGGACCTCGCGCTCCTGATGGTCACCGTGGCACGCCCCGAAACGAGCACCACCTTCATCGACCGCTTCCTGGCTTCGGCCGAGGCGTACCGCGTGCCGGTGAGCATCGTCTTTAACAAAACGGACGACCTCCAACCCGACGAACACGAACGCTTGGAGCTGCTCTGCCACACGTATCGCTCCATCGGCTACGACTGCTACTGCATTTCGGCCCTGAAGGCCACGGGCACGGACGCGCTGCGGCAGCTGCTGCAAGGGAAGACGACGCTGCTGGCCGGCCACTCGGGCGTGGGGAAATCGACTTTGCTCAACCTGCTCGTGCCGGAGGCACACGCGCGCACGGCACACGTGTCGGAGGCGCACGGAACGGGGATGCACACCACGACTTACAGCGAACTCTACGAGCTGCAGGACGGCGGCGCGCTCATCGACATTCCGGGCATCAAGGGCTTCGGCACGTTCAACATGGAGCCGGAGGAGGTGGCCCACTACTTCCGCGACATTTTCCGCCTCTCCGCCGGTTGCCGCTTCTCTAACTGCACGCACACGCACGAGCCGGGATGCGCCGTGCTCGACGCGCTCGAAAATCTGCAATTGGCTCCTTCGCGCTACGCTTCGTACCTCTCCATGCTGGAGGACAAGGAGGAAGGAAAATACCGCGCTGCTTACTAAACCGCCGAGGCTGACGCACCGGCATCACACTAACTCAACCTGTTCTTTCTGTTTATGACACTCATCTTGATATTGGCCGCACTGGCGTTAGTGCTGGCATTTGTGGAAATAGTGATTGTTCCGGGCTTTGGCCTGGCGGGCATGGGAGCCATACTCTGTGCGCTGATTGACGTAGTGATTATCTACTCGGAACACGGACTGCTATGGGCCGTAGTAGCCATCGTGGCTGCTCTCGCGGTGTTAGGACTGATGCTTTGGTGGGTTTCGCGGTCGAGAACGATGGACAAAATGGCCTTGCACACGAGTATCGACTCGACTAACGCCACACCGGAACAGCTCTCGGTGAGGGTGGGCGACGTGGGCACGGCGCTCACGCGCTTGGCCTTGGTGGGCAACGCTGAAATCGGGGGAAAAACGGTGGAAGTGAAGTCGTCAGGCGCATTTATCAACCCGGGAACGCCCATCCGCGTGGTGCGGGTGAACGAGGCGAACATCACGGTGGAGGCCATCGGCTGATGCCGGTGTCCAAAGGCGGCACGCCGGCCGGATGCCGAACGGACGCACCGGGACGGACGGCATTTGTTGCCACGCGCCCTGATACGTTTCATTTGGAAATAAAATAAATACATACGACTATGACAAGAAAACTACTTTTGGCACTCATGGCCGCCCTGGGTCTGGGAGCCGCAGCCACGGTGCCGGTGAAACGCACGCTGCATCACCAACAGCCGGACGGCACAACCATAGAGGTGTGCATGGAGGCCAACGGACGCTTTGCCACTTACTCCACCACGGACGGCCTGGCCTTGATGAAGGGAAAGGACGGCCACTTTTACTATGCTTGCCGGACGGACGGCGCGCTGAAGAAGTCGACCATGATGGCGCACGCTGCCAACCTCCGCACGACAAACGAGTTGCTGTTCACTCAACAGCAGGCTGTGGGGGTAGAACTGGTGGCCGAATGGCTCGGAACGCAGTTACCACCCGTCAGCTACCGCAAGATGTCGCGTAGCGCGGCGTCTACGGAGGACGGACTGGGCAAGTATCTGCAGCCGGGCAACGGGGTGGTGAGCAGCATCGGCTCGCCGGTCATCCCGGTGGTGCTGGCTGATTTTCAGGACGTGGCGTTCCAACCGGAGAACGACGATGTGAAAATGAGCCGTATGTTCAACGAGGAAGGATATGCCGATGAAGATGGCAGCAAGGGGTCCGTGCGCGACTATTTCATGGCGCAGAGCAACGGGCTCTTCTCCCCTACTTTCGAGGTGGTGGCTCACGTTACCCTGCCCAACGACCGTAAATACTATGGCGAGGATGAGTCGGAAGGAAAGATTGATCCGAACCGAAACGTCATTGTGCGCGACGCGCTGGACGAGGCTTCTAAAACAGTGGACTTCTCGGCGTATGCCACAGACGGTAAGGTGCCTCTCGTGGCGGTGATTTTTGCCGGACCGGGCCAGCAGTCGTCGTTCGAAGATGGCCATTCTGACTATCTGTGGGCGTGCTTTAATCCCATAAGCTTCACGGTGAACGACGGGAATACGACTGTCTCGTCGTACTTCATTGGCAATGAACTTTTACAAAAGTATGGCAGTACGCCCAACGACGTGATGGGGGCCGCACTCGACGGTGTGGGACTCTTCAGCCATGAGTTCGGACACGCACTGGGACTGACTGACTATTACTACACGGGCAAGTCGACCGAAGTGAAGAACTCGCTCCTCACGATGGGCTACTGGGACATCATGGACTACGGACAGTATTACTTCAACGGCTATGCGCCGGTGGGCTATACGGCCTACGAACGTAGCACGTTGGGATGGCTCGACATGATGGAACTCACGGAGCCGGCTTACGTGGAGCTGTTTCCGAAAGGGCGGGAGGACGAAGGACCGCAGGCGTGCTTCATCCGCAACCCGGAGAATGAAAAGGAATATTATATCCTGGAGAACCGACAGAAAACGACGTGGACGCCAAGCCGCATGGGAGCGGGTATGCTGGTGCTCCACGTGGACTACGATGCTAACCAGTGGGTGCTGAACACGGTGAATAACGATCCGGACCACCAGCGCATGGCGTTCGTTCCGGCCGACGGGGTGAAGGAAGGGGTGAAGACGAGTGCGGAACTCACGCTGACGCAGCTCTTCGAGGGGTACAAGGGCGACCTCTTCCCGGGTACGCAGGGCGTTACGGAGCTGACGGACACTTCATCGCCGGCCATGACGGTGTTTACCCCTGCCGGGGTGATGGGAAAACCGATTTACCACATTCAGATGTCGGAATCGGGCGTGGTTTCCTTCTGCTTCCTGGACGAAACGCTGACGGGCATTGACCGAACGGAGGCTCCGAAGGGCCAGGCCGACGGTGCTGTTTATACCTTGGAGGGCCGCCGCGTGGCATCGCTGCAATCGGCTCCGCACGGGGTGTATATCCTGAAAAACGGACAGAAGGTGATAAAATAATCTGAGGAGCAGGTGTGTTTTTTCATCTTTCTGCATCAAACAACCTGCTTTTTCTCATACTGACAAACGGATAAACTTTAAGGGCGCAAGCCATCGGGAGAGCTGATTTCCCCATGGCTTGCGCCCTTCCTGCATTCCATGGTTTCACTGCTCGTGAAAGGAAGCGGGAAGGGCGCAAGCTGTTGTCGGGCGGGGGATGTCCTATCGTTTCCCCTTGGAACGGAGGGTGACTAAGGGGACTATCATCTCTTCCATGGAGATGCCGCCGTGCTGGAAGGTGTCTTTGTAGTACTGCACGTAGTAGTTGTAATTGTTGGGGTAGGCAAAAAAACGTGCGCCGGTGGCAAAGATGTAGGCGGTGGAGAGGTTGGGCTGCGGAAGCAGGAGGGTGCGCGGATGGCGTACCTCGAAAACTTCCTTGGCGTTGTAGGAGAGATTTTTACCTAACTTGTAGCGCAAATTGGTGTTGACGTTGCGGTCGCCAACTACCTTGGTGGGGGCATCAACGCGGATGCTGCCGTGGTCGGTGGTGATGAGGATGTCGTAGTCCATGGAGGCGAGGCGACGGAACAGCTCTTTGATGGGGGTATGGCGGAACCACGAGAGCGTGATGCTGCGATAGGCGGATTCGTTACCGGCCAACTCACGCACCATCTTGGACTCGGTGCGGGCGTGGCTGAGGATGTCGATGAAATTGACCACCAACACGCTCAAAGGTACGGAACCGGAGGTTATCTGGGGCAACACTTTGTCTACCTGCGTGGAGTCGTTTATCTTGTGGTAGGTAAAGGTTTCTTTGCGCCTGAACCTGTCGAGCTGGCTGCGTATGAGCTGTTCTTCGTTGAGGTTCTTTCCTTCATCTTCTTCCTCGTCGACCCACAATTGGGGGTACATCTCTTTAATTTGCAGCGGCATCAGTCCGGCAAAGATGGCGTTGCGGGCGTACTGTGTGGCGGTGGGGAGGATGGAATAGTAGAGGTCTTCCTCCATATCGAAGTCGTCGGCCAACTCTGTGGCGAGCACGCGCCACTGGTCGAAACGAAAATTGTCGAGCACGAGGAGAAAAACTTTACGTCCCTGCGACAGACGGGGAAAGACGCACCGCTTGAAGATGTCGGGGCTCATCAGCGGACGGGCATCGGGATGGGTAATCCATTCTTCGTAGTGCTTGCGCACGAATTTGGCGAAGTTGAGGTTAGCCTCTTCTTTCTGCATCCGCAACATGTCGTTCATGGCACTGTCGGCCTCGGACAGTTCAAGCTCCCAGTAGACCAGGCGTTTGTAGAGCTCTTTCCACTCGTCGGCGGTGAGGTTTTCGGAAAGCTGCATGCCAATGCGCGAAAAGTCCTGGCGGTAGCCTGTCTGCGCCACTTCCTGCACAATTTCGCGCTGGTGGATGTTTTTCTTCAGAGCCAGGAGTATCTGGTTGGGATTGACGGGCTTGATGAGGTAGTCGGCAATTTTGGAACCAATGGCCTGGTCCATGATGTCTTCTTCCTCATTTTTCGTCACCATAACTACGGGTACGTGGGGCGCAATGTCCTTGAGGCGCATGAGGGTTTCGAGGCCGGAAAGGCCGGGCATGTTCTCGTCGAGGAGAATGAGGTCGAAACGCTGCTCTCGGCAGAGGTCGAGCGCGTCGGGGCCGTTGGAGGCTGTCACTACTTCGTAGTCTTTTTTCTGCAAGAAGAGGATGTGGGCTTTGAGCATCTCTATCTCATCGTCCACCCAAAGCAAACGTGCGTGCATAGGGATGTGGTGTTTCTAAAGCTGATAGTCCCACTGCCGAAGGACGTCGCCCCAATGTTGCTCGACAAGCTGACGGGTGCGCTCGGCATATTGGTACTTGTTTTTCTTATAGCCGCGCTTGGAACCGACGTATTGCTCAATGGCGGGCTTGGCCTCGTCCCATCCGTCAAGGGAAAGGTTGCTGTAAATCTGCTGGGTCATGCCCAAAGCGTCGGCTTCAAAATCTTCAAACTTGACTTCTACGAGGTTGCCCTGGGGTATGAGGTGCTTGTCGGCAGTGTAACGGTCGTAGAGCTTGCGGTAAATGGCGAGAATGTTTTCCTCAATCTGAGCATCGGTGTAGGCTTCGAGCTTGAGGGGCTGTATGGTGTTGGTGAAGAAGGAACGGGTGCTCTCAAAGACGGTGTAGGGATTGCGCATGAGGTAGATGAACTTGGCGTTGGGGAACATACGCACCAATTCGCGCACACGACCCGTGTGAGGCGGGTTCTTGGAAAGGAAACGGGTGCCCCCGGTGTTCCAAAGGGAGATTTTGATGAGCTTGCGGAAGGCTTCTTCCCACGATTGCAGTTCGTCCGGCGTGATTTGCTCGAAAGTGAGGTATTTGTCGGCGTACTCCATGGTATACTTGGGGTAGAACCAGAAATTGTAGAAGGTGTAGGGACACATGTTGGACAGCGCAAACTCTTCTTCCTGAGGCAAGTCTACGGCAAGCTCCATGTTGTCCGTGGGACGGTGGTCGGGCATGAGCCAGCTCATGTTTTTCTTGAAGAAGGACTGGCCGAACATCATGAGATGGGGGAACACGGTTTGGTATGTCGTACAGTAACCAAACTGCTTGTCGCAGGAGAATACGTTGTGTACGAACGTGGTGCCGGAACGCCAATGGCCAAGAATGAAGACGGGGTCTTGCGGCATGGGCTTATCGGCCAAACGAGCGGCATAGCGGCTTTCTTGCAACGGGGCAAGGGTGGAGAGCAGACGGCACACGGCCTTCGTCAGACGGTATTTACCTTTCCACGCACCGTCTACCTGACGATTATTCGTTATCTGACGAAAAGTTTTCCAATCTGCACCCACAAGGGTATTTATAGGTAGTTTATTAAATTCTATCAGTCCCATTTATCAAACTTTGTTTGGATTTATATTGACGTTTTTCTGAGAAAGCAAAGGTAGTGCTTTCCATGTGAAAGGAAAACGACACCCTTCAATTTTCATTTCTTTTAGAATAGTTTTGAAGAAATGGAAAGCATCAGCCGTCGGCGGAAAAGTGAAAAGGGATGCAATGAAAATGAGGTGACATCACTTCGCCCAAAAAGCAAATCCCTCCTTCAAACCTAAGTCTGAAGAAGGGAATGCAATTTGAAAAAAGAGGGCGGCGACCTACTCTCCCGCTTGCGCAGTACCATCGGCGCGGTTGGGCTTAACTTCTCTGTTCGGAATGGGAAGAG
>JALEYW010000072.1:0-18018 GCA_022773145.1 Bacteroidales bacterium | reverse complement strand
CCTACAATTGAGAAGTAGTTCAATATCTCTGACGGCAATACAACGCTTGCCAGCATCTGCATGTAATTCGTTTCCATGCTGCAAAACAACAAATAGTTCGGCCTCTTACCAAATTATTCCCCACTAAATTTCTACTGTGCCTATAGTTGTTCAGCCGGGCGTGCAGTTCGTTGTTGCGTGTCGATAGTTCCAGCAGTTGTTTCTTCTCCTCTGTCATCGCCTTGTTCTCCGCGTTCAGTTCGTGGAGCAGCATCAGTGCGCTGTCGCTCTGTTCCCCTTGGATAACCAACAGCGCATAGCCCTTCATCCCGTAGTCCTCCATGCGCCGCTCCGCATCCGCCATTTTCGCCGCCGTAATCTCCCGTCCCACGGCCACTACCTTCAGTTCCAGGCTGTCCTTGTTCACCTCGTGCGAGATAATTTGCGTGCCTGTGCCCGAAAGTTCCTTTTTGATAAAGCGGTTCACGTTGTTGTCGAACAGGCTATCCTTGATCATGCCGGCGGTCATGAATACCGAAGGCAGGATGGTAAAGAGTGCCAGCAGCAACGCCACGCGGCGCGTTTTCCGCTCCATCGCGTCGGTGCGGAGGGGTTTGCGATGGAAGTGTAGCAGGCGCACCCCCACGTAGGTCGAGAGACTGATGAACACCGTGTTGATGAAAAACAGGTAGAATGCCCCGAGGAAATACAGGAAATGCCCCGTGGCCAGCCCGTAGCCTGCCGTGCAGAGCGGAGGCATGAGCGCGGTGGCAATGGCCACGCCGGGGATGACGTTACCTTTCCCCTTGGTACACAGGGCGATAAATCCCGCCGCACCGCCGCAGGTGGCAATCAGCACGTCGTAGATGGTCGGCGTGGTGCGTGCCAGCAATTCAGAGCGTGCATCGCTCAGTGGCGTGAGCAAGAAATACACCATGGCCGTCAGCACACTGATGAGCGTGGCCACCCCGAAGTTGCGCGCCGCCCGTTTCAGCAGTTCCAGGTCGCCGATGCCTACGGCCAAGCCCATGCCGATGATGGGGCCCATGAGCGGCGAAACGAGCATCGCGCCGATGATGACGGCCGTAGAGTTCACGTTCAGTCCGAGCGAAGCGATGAAGATGGCGAAGATGAGAATCCACAGTGTGGCTCCCCGGAAACTCACTCCGTCGCTGATTTCGCGGATGATTTCTTCTTCGTTCTCCACTTTCCAGTGGAAATACTCCTTGGCTTTGGCTTGCAGGTTGGCGAGGTTGGCAAGGTTCATAGTGGGAAAGTTTATGAGGATAGTGCGATTAGATGCGCAAATGTAGTATTTGACGGGAAGAAACAAGGCATCCCATCGCGGAAAATCTCATTTTCCCTTGTCAAGAGGGGGGGGATAACTCCCGGAAGTCCCCGTGAGAGTATCCTGACCCCGGCCGTTCACAAATAGGGGATGATGAAATGCGCCGTCCGGCATCCCATGCCATGCCAGTAGCCTCGGGCACCCTCCACGTTGCCCCGGACATTTTGTGCAGGCGTGAAAAACTGGTTCGACCCGTTAGAGAGGATATCGTTGTAGCCCCGCCAGAAGCGGTAGGCTTCGGCATCTATTTGTGCCACCTTCACCGCCACGGTGTCGCCGGCCAGGAAATACGGCGTATAGATGTTGTTGCTGCCCAGCTTCCTCCCGCGATAGATGGGCAACACGGCAGGGCGTTTCAGCACATTGTCGTCAAAATTCCCCAGATAGGAAGTCAGGAACTGTTTCTCCTTTCCGCCCACGCGGCTGAACAGTTGGTAATAGTTTTTCGTCTCTTCTGGGTCGTTGAGTATGGCATTGACTATGTAGTATGTTTCCTTTCCTTCCGCCCGTTCCAGGTAGAAGCCTTCCACGGCAGGGGCGGCAGGAACGGTCGTGGTAGCTGTGGCACAGTAGTCGCGGTACTCCACGCGGAGATGATAACTTTTGCCCTCCTTGCCCCTCATCGCGGTGGTGGTATAAACGTAGGGCGGGAAGTACCCTTTGTCATATTTCCCCGTGAGGAACACCGTCGTGTCGCCGTCGCTCACGCTCACTGTGGCCCATTTCACGAGGTAATTGGCCAGGCTGTCTTTCGGCTGCTTGTCCGTCGAAAGCGGCACCGTCTTCGTCACCATTACAACGGGAAATCCCTCCCCTTCAATCCAGCCCTCCACCACCAGTTCTGAACTGTAGGGCTGCCACACGTCGGCATCGCAGCCGGCGAGGAAGGTGATCAGGAAGAGGTAGGGCAGCAGGTGGCGCATAGTAGGTGAGATGAAGGATAAGATGATGGATGGGTTTCAGAGGGCAAGCGCATAGCCCACCGAGGGCAGGATGCCTACGAGGAACGTCATCGGCTGGTAAGCGAAGACACCTGTCTTGTCCGTGGTCAAGGCATAGAAAAGGGCGTTGCGCCGGTTCGTCGCGTTGTAGAGCGAGATGTTCAGGCTGTGACGCAGCCCTTTCCGCCCCGTCCAATGATAGTTTGCCGAAAGGTCCAGGCGGAAGTAGGCCGGCAGCCGGTTCGCATTGTGCGGTCCGTAGTCCACGATGAGGTTACTGTTGAGCAGCGACACGGAGCGTGGGGCGGTGAAAGGCGTGCCCGAAGCCGCCGTCAGTGTGGCACCGTAACTCCAGTGGCCGGAGGGTTTCCATGTAGCCAGTGCGTTCAGTTCGTGTGGACGTTCGTGCGAGGCCGGGAACTCCCTTCCTTCAGCGTAGCCCACAAAGCGGCGTCGGGCGTGGGTATAGGTGTAGCCCACCCAACCCGTCAGTTGTCCCGAACACTTTTGCACCATCAGCGAGGCACCCCAGTTCGTTCCTTTTCCCTGGAGCAGGGAAATGTCTGGTTCGTATTGTTGGCTCACAAAGTCGAATAGGCTGCCGTTGTATTCCATTTGGTGGTACAGCCGTTTCCAGAAAATCTCGCCGCTCAGCCTGTAGCGTCGCCGGGCCAGGTTCGTGGCGGCTGACAGTGCCACGGTGTGGGCATATTGAGGCCGGTGGCGGTCCGAGGCTGCTATCCAATATTCAGTGGGGAAGCCCACGTTGGAGAACCCCGTCTGGTGCAGGTATTGGTGGCGCAGCGCGTAGCTCAGGGTACATTCCGTATCGGCGCGTAGCCAGCGTAGTGCCGCTGAGGGGTCAAGCGCCGCGAAAGTAGTGGAGTGGCGTGCCAGCAGCGAGGCGCGCAGACCTGCCCTGAGTTGCCATGCGCCGCCCAGGGGCTGGGTACGTTCGGCAAACAGCGTAGCCTCTGTGGCCTCCTGTACCAGGGGCGTAGCAGTCGTTTCGTGGAAGTTGTCGGATATGTGGAGACTTTGTGGCTTCAAGCGGTGGTACACCACATCGGTGCCGAAGTTCCACAGGGGCAGTTTGCACCGGAAGCGATAGCCCCAGTCCGTGATGGACGAAGGCAGCTTCCCGTCCATCGCCTCCATGTCCAGGTGGAACCTGTTGGCGTAGTGCGTAACGGACAGGCTTTGGGAAATCGCCAACCGCTCGCCTTCGTAGTCCCATCGCAACTGCGCCATGTCGTTTCCCCAGTCCACGTCAATCCGGGCCATGTAATGGTCCATCCTTCCCCGGTCGTCGCCCGTGTAGCCCTCCAGACTGATGAGGTGGCGTGGGTGAGGCCGCCAAATGAGGGTGGCGTTCAGGTCGTCAAAACCGTAACGCAGACGTGAGGTCTCGTTTTTGAGCATCCCCCTGTACAGCAGGTTGAGATAGGAGGCGCGTCCCGATACCACCAGTCCCACTTTCTCCCCGATGGGCATTTGGAGTGAAGCCTGCGAGGCGATGAGGCTCACCGAGATTTGGGCTTCGAGACTGTCGGCAGGCATTTTGCGGGGCAGCATGGAAAGCGTTCCGCCCAGTCTGTTGGGGTCGGCAGCGTGGGCCGGTTCTTTCCGGAGAGTGAGTGCCTCGAAGTGGTCAGGGTGGAAGGTCGAGAAGAGGCCGAGCAGGTGGTTCACGTTGTAGAGCGGCGTTTCCTCAATGTCCATCTGGTTATGGCTCGTCTCTCCTCCGTGAATGTGCATCCCGGCTTCATATTCGTTGTTGGTCTGTACTCCCGGCAGGAAGTGCGTATATTGCAGCGGGTCAGCGTTTCCCAGAATTTGCGGCATCAGGGCCAGGTCCTTGAGTTGCCAGCGAAGCGTACCGTCCGCCTGTGCCTTCAGAGCCGAGCGGTGGCGGTAAATTTTCACTTCTGCACTGCCCAGGGCAATCGTGTCGCGTTTCGCCCTCAGACTGTCGGTCTTCCCGCCGGTGACCACTTGGGCCGTGAGGCGTGGGGCGATGAGGCAAAGCAGCACGAAGAATGAGAAAAGCGTGCGGAAGTGCATGGGCGTTTTCAATGAATGATGTGGCGGAAGTGAAGGTCGCTTCGTCCCGGGAGCTATGAGGGAGCGGAGCGACCGTCACCTGATGAATATCCTGCGTGATGCGTTCAGTGGTAGAACGTATATGTACACAACGACTTCGCCCTGCGGTGGGGGCTGTACAGCCGTTTCCGCAGGGCGAAGGAGATTTTTACCAGTCAAAATCCTCGTCAACGAGGTCGGCGTATTTTTCAGCCAGTTTCTTGAAGTTGTCGATGACCGTCTTGAAGTCCTTTTCGTTGAAGAAAGCCGAGAAAGTGCTGTATGACGAGTTGTCGTAGAAAATGATGATGGGTTCAGCCCTCCAGTACGTCGTGCCGTTCCACGTTTCGTCAACGAAGGGTTCAAATTTCATGCTGGCCTGCTTGGTCGATTTGTTGTCGTAGAACACATGATACTGAGCGAGTGCGTTGGCCTGGTTCAGGTACGACTTGAAGGAAGCCTCGTCATCGTCGTTGTTGTCAGCTTCTTCCAGATAGTCGGCATATTTACGGCAGTCGCTCACCACGCCTTGCATCTGCATCTTGCCCATCACGTCGATTTTGACGTAGGCGTTCTTTCCGTTGGCGTTGTCGAAATCCAGATCGTCGAAGTCAAAGTTTTCGCGGCTAAAGGCACTCACGTTGCATGAGGGCAGCCCCTGCACGTCGGCTGCCATGCCGAGGGTGATGAGCTGCTGTCCGCCTTTGCTGACCTTGAAGGTGGCCGAAGCCTTCGTGTTGCCCGTGTAAGCCACTTCGGAAAGATCGAACTTGTAGCCGTTGTTCAGTTCCACGAGGGCGTTCACCGTGATGGCGTTCTTGCTGATGTCAAACTCCTCGCCGGTGATGGATTTGAGATCCACCTTCACCGTGGTCTTCACCACCGTGCTGCCGCCCTGCGTCAGCGTGACGACAATGTTTTCGGGCACGCCGATGGTGTATTCCGTGCGGTCGTAATATTCGTTGTATATGTATTTGTCCGCGTCTGAATCATAGTGGGAGTCATAATCAATCCACTCATCAATAGCACCGAAGTGTACTTTCTTCACGTTGCCGCTTGTGGTGAGTCGGAGTACACACTCGGCACCGTTTTGGTCCCTGAATACGAATGAGAGGTCCGAAGCGTCCGAGCGTTTCCAGCTTCCGTTTTGCGCGGTGAATTTGCCCGTGAAGTTGGAAGCCATGAGGAGGCTCGTGTAGTTCGTATAGAAGTAGTTGTCAATGTAGGAACCATATGATTCGGTTTCTTTATCAACCACACCCGTGGCTTTGCTTGCGGCATCCAGACATTGTTGAGCCCATTCGTCCACGGCATCCCATTCGTATTCATCGAAGTAGGTTTCTGTGATGTATTGGCCGAGGTCGGCAATAGCCTTGAAGTCTGAGGCCGGCGTGGCATTCATGAAATCGAGCGCAATGGTTTCCATTTTTGCTTTCTGTTCGGCAGGCGAAAGCACGTTCGAGGGATCAGGGTCAGGTTCGGGGTTGATGGGCTGTGAGGGGTCAGAAGGATCGGAAGGGTCGTCATCGCCACAAGCCGTAAGCAGACTGCCGGAGAGGAGAAGTCCGCAGAGGAAAAAGGATAAGTGTTTCAGTTTCATGATTTTTGTTTTTTATAGATGACACATGTTTTTTCACCTTGAAGTGCGAATACCGTTTTTTCTTGATGATGTGGCAAAGGTAATGAGCTTTTTGAATTGGACACAATTTTTGGACTTTTTTGTTTACCCAATGAGGCAAATAGTGCCGATATGCGTTAAGGAGTGTTCTATACAGTACCGTCTTTTCCCGACTCTATATCGGCTCAGAAGGGTTGAGGCTTTCCTACTTGCCGAGTTGTCCGCACAAGTCCAGGACTATTTTTTCCTACTCTTTCGTATAGCTAACTTATACGCCTACCCCCACTGAATTTCTACTGAGCCGCACTTTACGCTGAATTGTTACTATCAGAAATAAAATCCCGCCACCGGCAGGGGGATGCCGGCAGCGGGACGCTGCTGAACTTGAAAATATAGATGAAGAGTATAGGTTGGGGGAATGTGAGTCTGCTGCGCCGCCCAAGAGTTTGGGCTTGGGGCGGACAACTTCTGACTTGGGAGCCGGTAACGCGCTACTTTATTCTTCTGCCAAACAGATGCATACGCGGTTTTCGGTCACGGTGGCGAACGGTTGTACGGTGTCGCCCTTGCTGTCCTGACGGATGCGTTCGGGAGCTATGCCGCGTTTTGTCAGTGCTTCGGCCACAGCCTTGGCTCGGCGGGTGGCTATTTGCAGGTTGTAAGCCTTTGTGCCGGTAGCAGCGTCGGCATATCCCGTGATGCAGACTTGGGCCCCGGGATGCTGCCGGAGGTAAGCAACGAGTGCTTCAATCTTGCCCAGCTCCGTGGTGCGTACGATGCAGGAGTTGATGCGGAAGAAAATGTTTTCTTGCAAAGGTTTCACCTTCGTTTCTGCCGGCGGGTTGGGGGCAGCTTCTGTGGTGGCAGGTACGGGCTGGGCGGCTTCTGCCTTGTTCTCCTCCACGGGCTCCACCACGTTTACTGCGGGAACGGGGGGCGGCGCGGCGGCCTTGGCTGTTTTGCCCAAGTGGATGGTAAGGCCGGCCAGTAGATTGAAGTGCCAGTCGGGGTTGTCCGCCTTCTTCGAGTTGAAGTGGTCGGACAGGAGGTTGGCATTTCCCTCTACGTTGATAGTGAGCCGCGGAGCCACCCGGAGATTTATCCCCAGTCCGGCGCGGCCTACGGGTGAGAGCCTGTGGTCGTCCCATAGGTAGACCAGTGGGTAGCCGTGGGTGTTGAGGGCTTTTGCATCGTCGTTGTTGAAGGCATAGTTCACGCCTCCTCCTACGAAGCCGTAGAGGTTGCATACGCGCTTGGGGTTGTAAGAGCAGCAGAGCGCGCTGAGGTCGAACACGACATCGACATTTCCCTGCACATAATTGTACGAATACGTTTGTTGGGGGCTGCTCCATCCGCCTTTGGCTTCCCATCCGCTCGCTCCGACGCGCAGTCCGATAACAGGCGTGAATTGGTATCCAACGTTCAGTGCAGCGGCCGGACTGATTAAATCCTTGAAGTCGGCCTCGCCGCGTGTAGCACTTACCCCTCCCTGTGCCTGGATGAACCAGTGGGGGTTGAAATCCTTCTTCACGGTGCTTTCCTGTGCCCAAGCTGTTTGTCCGCAGGCTATAAGGGCACACACTATCCATTTACTCGCTTTCATGTTTTATGTTTTTAAAAAATACGAAGCGAAGGTATGCAGAACAAAGTAGAAAGCTGTCCGTGTTCTTAAAATACGGTGTAGGGAGGTGTGTTTCTTTTTGTTTATAGGACAAATGGGGCTTCTCGGAGCGGCTTTTGGCTGTGAGAATGAAGGCACAGTGGTGATAAGTAGGGCTGTAAGCGGGTACAGCCTGCTTTCAGGTGGAAGGGGCGAATGCTGGTGCATAAAATTGATGAGGCTTAAAGTTATAAGCCTGCTTCTTGAACGAATTTTACTCCGAACAATAGCCGTTTTATAACCTTAAACCTCATCATTGGTAGACCTGTCAGTGCTCAACGGAACAGGTCCTGACAGGCCTCCCCTGACTGCTAACGCTGCAGGTTGGGGTTCTTTTCTGTTTCGGTGTTGGGATAGGGGATGTAGATGCTTTCATCGCCTGCCCATGTGGACTTCGTCACGCTGACGCTTTCCTTCACTTTCACACCCGGAGCCACTTCGATGAGGTCGTTGCGCACGCGGTAGTCAAAGTTCTCCTTCAGACGGTTCATGCGGAACTCGTCGCTGCGGCGCGTTACCATGGCCACCCAGTAGCCGGCCACTTCCCAACCGTGTTCCCAGTAGGCGGCTTCAGCCAGCTGGTCGGCGGAGAGGTTGTCTATGGCGAAGGTTCCCAGGCCGGGGATAGTAATCTGGTCGGCGTCGTTGCAAGCACGAGCGTGTACGCGCTTGAGGCATTGCTTGGCCAGGGAGAGGTCAGCCACGCCTCCGCGTGCAGCACTCTCGGCATACCACAGCAGCACTTCGGAGTAGCGGATGACGCGGTGGCGGTGTCCGTTGGTCATGCCGCGATAGTTGCGCTCCATGTAGTTGTAGGGCTGTGCCAGTTCCTTGCCGTTGGCATCGGCGTTGGTGGTGAACACGCAGAACATGGGGTGATTGGCAGCCACCACGGGTTCGCCCTGGTCGTCCTTTGCCCACCAATCTACCACCTTGGTGATGTTGCCATTGCCGTCCTCGAAAGTAACTTTCGGTGCGTAAACAGCATCCTTGCGCGGCCCTTCGGGATAATTTTTCCAGAACTTGATTTCGCCCCAGGCATCGCCCCAGCCGCCATCGCCAAGACCTTCAAAGCGGCAGCAGGAGGTGAGCTGCGAGTCGTGGTCCCAACTGCCGTTAATCGGCGAGTTGTCAATGCCAACCAAGGAAGCCTTGTTATAGTTGTGGCCCATGGAGTAAACCTGGTTCCACTCGTTTTCAAGATAGAAGCCGTATTCTCCCTCTTTGTCTATCACTTCCTTGGCTTTCTCGGCAGCCAGTTTGTAATAATCCTGCCCCAGGTTGAGCGGATAGCCGGCCATGGACATGTAGACGGCCGAGAGGGTGGCTTGTGCAGCCTGCTTGGTAATCCAAGCGTCCACTCCGTCGTGGTGGCGCGGAGCCTTGTCGTAACCGGTGGGGAGTTTAGCCTCGGCATCCTTCAGGTCGTCCACGATGAGCTTGTATACGTCTTCCACCTTGTCGGGCTTTTGGTCCGGTGTGGTGATGGCCGACGAGGTGATGAGCGGCAGCGGTCCGAAGATGCGCACGAGATAATAGTAGGCGTAGGCGCGCCAATATTTCGCGTTGCCTATGGCGATGTTCTTCTCCGTGTCGCTCACGGGGGCGTCGCCCGCCGTTTCAATAATCAGGTTGGCTGCCTTGATAACGGCGTAGTGGTTTTTCCAGGCGGCGGTCACGCCCTTGTTGTTGTTTGTTGCGCTGAACGCGTCCAACTCTGCGCAAGCCTGTTTGTTCGAGCCGGGATTGGCAGTGATGTCGTCGCCTTGCCACTGCGGGTACATCATGTTGGTCCAGCCTTGTGTGAGGTTCACCTTCTCATAGAGTGCCGTCACACTGCCGTCCAATGCAGCCTGCGAGTCGAGGTAGTTGCCCGGAGTGAGCAGTCCTTTGGGGTTTTCTTCCAGAAAATCGTTGCACGAGGCGGTAAGGAGTGCTGCCATCATGCATCCCATGAATATTTTGCTTTTCATTGTGTTATGCTTTATGATTTGGGAATGATGCAAATAAGGTTATGAGGTGTTGCGCTTCGCGCAGGTTATGAGGTTATAATATTACTGTTAATGGCAGATAATATGGTAGCATCAGCTTACTAAATAACCTTATAACCTTATCTCTTATAACCTAATGAAATCGGGCTTAGAACGTCATGCGCACGCCCAGTGTGAAGGTACGCGGATTAGGATAAGAACCCATGTCGAGACCGTTGTTCACGTCCACGTGGCTGCTGCTGAAAGATACGCCTGCGGGGTCGTTGCCCTTGTAGCCGGTGATGGTGAAGAGGTTCTGCACGGAGAAGGAGAAGCGCAGGTCGGCCACGTTGCCCACCTTTGTGCGCGGCAGCGTATAGGCGATGCTTACGTTCTGGCAGCGGAAATAGTCTGCGTCTTCCAGCCATTTCGTGGAGTTACCATAGTTCTTGTTCTGCGCACCTAATGAAGGCATCTCCTTGCCAATGAGGCCGATGTAGTCCTTGTCAGTGACGAACATGGAGGCACCCACCTGCGAGTTCATGGCAAAGCGTACGAGGTTCAGGCGTTGTGCGCCGAAGGAAGCGTTGAAGAACACGTTGAAGTCCCAATTCTTGTAAGAAATCGAGTTGTTCCATCCCAAGGTGAAGTCGGGGTTGGCACAGCCGATGACAAAGCGGTCGTCGCCCGACGGGGTGAGCGTGATGTTGCCATCTTTGTCGTAGTAAGCGTCAACATACGTGCCGTCATCCTGCTTTTGCAGTCCGGCCCATTTGTAGCCGTAGAATGTACCGATGGCCTCGCCTTCCTTGATGATGGTGCAGGCGTCAACAGTTCCCTGTGAGGGACTTTCACCGTAGAGGATGGGGTCTTCGGCGGTGAGCTTGGTCACTTCGTTCTTGATGTAGCTGCCGTTGAGGCTGGTGGTCCAGCTAAAGTCTTTGGTCTGGAAAATGCGGGCCGTCAGGCTTACATCCACACCCTTGTTGCTCACTTCGCCGGCGTTGACCCAGTAGGTCGGGCCTCCCTGATAGTCGGGAGCCGTCTTCTTCAGGAGCGCGTCGGTCGTCTTCTTGCTGTAATAGTCCACGCTCAGGGCGAGGCGGTTCTCCAAGAAGCCGAGGTCGATGCCCAAGTCGAACTGTTTCACCTTCTCCCAGGTCAAATCAGGCGTTGCGGGGTTGTTCGACCAGTAGCCCGTGAAGTTCGTGCCCGTGCCGTAGTTGAACGACATGGACGACATGGTGCCCAGAGTGCTGTAGGGGGTAATGTCCTGGTTGCCGATGATACCGTAGCTGGCGCGTATTTTCAGATTGCTGATGGCCTTGATGTTCTGCATGAACTCTTCCTGCGAAACGGTCCAGGCTGCGGCGATAGAGGGGAAGTAGCCCCATTTGTCGTTGGTGAAGCGCGAGCTGCCATCGGCGCGGAACGTACCCGTAAGCATGTAACGGTCGTTGTAGTTGTACATCACGCGAGCCACACCCGAGAGGAGCGTCCATTTGTTGTAGCCGTTGGCGGCATTGCGGGTGGCGGCGTTCTGCACGTCCCAGTAACCCACACTCTCATTGGCCAGGTTGTCGCCGCTCACGCTCATTGTGCGGTATTCGGACGACGTAGCCTCCCACACACCGGTAGCGGTGAGCGCATGGCCTCCCCACTTGTGCGTATAGGTCAGGTTGTTGGTGGTTTGGAGCAAGAGGCGGTAAACGTCGGAGTTCGACATGGAGCTGGCACCCATAGCCTTGCTCGAACCGAAGCTGTAAGCTTTGCGGTCAGAGTAGTCCACGCCGTTTGTAGTGGTGAAGGTGAGGCCGGGGAGGATGTTGAATTTCAGGTCAATGTGACCGCTGGCAGTGCTCTTCTGTCGGTCGTTCTGCGTACCGTACAGGTAGGCCAACGGGCTTTTCTGAATACAGTTATAGGGGTCGAGGCTGTACGAACCGTTGTCGGCCAAGATTTCCATGGTCGGCGAGTAGTTCAGCGCAATCCAGATGGGGTTCCACTGGTTCTGGTTAAAGCCCGTTCCCTTTCCCTTACCTTGCGACAGGTTCACGTCGGCGGTGAGTTCAAGCCAGCTGAAGAGTTTGCTGTGAACGTTCATTTTGGCCGAGTAGCGTTCAAATTTGGTGTTTTCGATGACACCCTCGTGCTGCATGTAGTTTCCGGAAACATAGAACTGCGTTTCCTCGTTTCCTTTCGAGATGGCCAGTTTATAGTTCTGTGTAACGCCGGTGCGGAGCACTTCGTCTAACCAATCAACTCCCGGATTGCTGCCGTTCAGGTAGCCGTTCAGCTGGTTGGGGTCAACACCTTTATAGTCAATCAAGGCTTGTGCGTATTCTTTCGTGCCCATCACTTCCGGCATGTTATAAGCCTTGGCGATACCTACTGTGGCGTCGAACACCACTTGCGTTCCCGATGAGCGGCCTTGCTTGGTTGTAACCAACACTACGCCGTTGGCACCGCGCGAACCGTAGATAGCCGTTGACGAAGCGTCTTTCAGCACTTGCATGCTTTGGATGTCCTCCGGGTTGATGCCTTCGAGTCCGCTTTCGCGTACGATGCCGTCGACAACATAAAGCGGGTCATTGCTTTTATTGATGGAGCTGACACCGCGTACGCGGATTTTCAAATCACCTCCCGGCACGCCGCTCTGCATTACTTCGATACCCGAAACGCGGCCTTGCAGTGCGTCTTCAATACGAGTAACCGGTTCGTCCTTGAACGACTTGTTGTCCATCACAGCCACCGAGCCGGCTAAGTCGGCCTTGCGTACGGTGCCGTAACCGATGACTACGGCCTCGTTCAGCGTGTTGTCCATGCTTTTGAGGCTGACGTTGAGGGTCGTTCCGCTCACTTTTTTCTCCAGTCGTTCGTAGCCGATGTAGGAGAACACGAGTGTCTGTCCCTGGGCGGCTTTGATGCTGAAACGGCCGTTGCCGTCAGTAAGCGACCGGACTTTCGTGCCTTTCACCACCACGGTTACGCCGGGCAAGCCTTCGCCCGTTTCGTCCGTAACCGTACCGCTTACGGTACGTTGCTGTTGAAGTTCATTGACAATGGCCACTTTGTCAGTGGGTTGCAGGGCATAGGCGTTCAATCCTGCCGATGCGCACAGCAACAAACCCAAACATACGGGCCGGGCATGCTGAAGGCTTTGCAACCCCTGCAGACCGACGGCCCACCGGTTAATCTTCAAGTTTTTCATAAACAGGTAAGAAAATAAGGTTTGAAAAATACTGGTTAGTATGTCGGCAAAAATAGAGTCTTGGTAGAGGAAATGCAATAAAAACCGAATAATTTTTTCAAAAATTTGAAATATTTCTGATTATATAGGTAAATGCAAGGGGAAAAACAGGACAATGGAAGAAGAGTTTCGGGCAATGAAAATGCGGTTCTTATATTTGTTTTTTCTGCATTTCCCCGAAAGCGCGCAGGGCCAAGGGCAGACAGAGGGCAAAGGCGCAGAGGTCTGCCACAGCCTGACATATTTCCACGCCCGTCAGTCCTAACAGGCGGGGCAGCACGATAATGAGCGGAATGAAGAAGAGTCCGCTGCGCGTGGCGGCGGCCACGTTGGCCTGAACGGGTTTGCGGATGGTTTGCAGCATCATGTTGGTCAGCCCCACGGTAGGCATGAAGACAACGGCCGCCATCTGCCAGCGCAGAGCCGCCGCTCCCACTTCCACCACGGCGGGTTCGTCGCGGAAGAGGCGGATGATTTCTTCCGCCAGTGCGATGCCCGGCACGGAGCACACGAGCAGGAAGAGCGTCCCCAGTTTTAAGCAGTAAACAAAGCCCTCTTTCACCCTGGCATACAGCCCTGCACCGTAGCAGAAGCCGCACAGGGGCTGGTAGCCCTGCCCCAGACCGATGATGATGGCGAAGATGAAAAAGCAGACGCGGTTGACGATGCTCATGCCCGCAATGGCGGCGTCGCCAAATGCCCCGGCGGCCACGTTGAGGGCAATGGTGGAAGCCGCGGCCAAGCCTTGGCGCGAAAGCGAGGGCGTTCCACCCAACACAATCTCCTTCAGCAGCGCGGGACGCGGAGAAAAACGCCGCAGGTCGATGGGCAGCCCGCCGTTTTGCCGCATCATGCAAACCAGTACGCCGAAGCTGCAAGCCTGGCTAATCACCGTGGCCCACGCCGCGCCGCTGATGCCCAAGCCCAGGCCGAAAATGAGTAGCGGGTCGAGCACCACATTGAGCACGGCCCCCGTCAGGATGCCATACATGGCGTAGGCGGCGTTGCCCTGGAAGCGCATTTGATTGTTCATGGTGAGCGAGGCAGTGGTAAACGGGGCGCCGAGCAGTACAATGCCGAGATACGTTTCGGTATAGGGCAGAATGGTGGGCGTGGAGCCGAGCAGCACGGCCAGTTCGGTGAGATAAAAATGGCCTATCACCGCCAGCAACACCCCAAAGGCGAGGCTGTAACAAAATCCCGTGGCCGACATCGTGTGGGCCTCCTCCCTTCGGCGCGCTCCCAGCTTGCGCGATACATAGTTGCCCGAGCCGTGGCCAAAAAAGAAGCCGATGGCCTGCACCATCGACATCACGGAAAACACGATGCCCACCGCCGCCGTACATTGCATGTTGATTTGGCTCACAAAGTAGGTGTCGGCCAAATTGTACAGGCTGGTGACTATCATGGAGATGATAGTGGGAACGGCCATCGTCAAGACTACGCGGTGGACGGGGGCTTGGGTCAGAAAAGCATAGTTGTCGCGTTTGGTAGGCATTGTTTTGGTGAAAAAAGTTGTCGGGTTGTCAGTCGGGGTGGTGGGGAGGCGCCTATGTAATTTGAGTTATCAGTTTAGGGTCGCTTCGTTCTCGCGTCATAAGGTGATGGCGTTATTGTTAGAAAGGGAAAATTTCATCGCTCAGTAAGTTACGTTATCACCTTAGAACCATTTCTCTCATCACCTTCGAGATGCAATTTATATAGGGGCACAGCCGGCGCGTCGCCTGGCGTCAGTCAGCTGTTTGGCGCAGGAGGTCTATGTGGCGAGCCAGCTCGTCGGACACGCCGCTCACCACTTTTCGGCAGAACATCTTGCCGCTTTGTTCCAGTCGGGGCAGGTCGTCCAAGGTGAGCTGCTTGATGCCCGCGCCATAGTCGATGAAGTGGAGCGGCGTGAGGCGTGTCAGGCCCGGATAGGGGTTGGGGAGCACTGCGTCCGCCGGGGCGAAGCGTGAGTTGTACACGATGGTCTGCACACACAGCTCGCTGGGCACGAAGGTCGTGCGGAAATAGCGGCAAAGGGCAGGTTCGGATTCGAGCACGCGGCACACGTGGCGCGCACAGTCGGGGGTGAGTGCCCAATAGTCGGAGCCGAAGAACACGTGGCGAACTTTTCCCTCCAGCATCACCACAGGCCGGCGCCTTACGCCCAAGAGGCGCAGCAAGGTGCGCGAGGCTACAATCAGCTTGTCCTTCAGCCATTGGTTGGGGCCGTTCAGGTCGCGGAAAGGATGCAGGCAGGTGATTTTGCGCAGCTGTTGCGCGTCGTCGGTCAGCGTCATGTCGTAGCCGCCGATGAACTGGCGGTCAGGATGTTCACGAAAAAAACGGTGGATGCGGTTGTTCGACCACAGCGGGTAGTCCTGTGCACTCAGACACACGAGGTGGCTGTAAGCGGTTCCGTCGGCGAGTGCGGCGCGCAGGAGTTCGTGTTGGTAAACCACCTGTTGCCAGCCGCCCCAGCTGATGCGGTGGCGCGGCACGAAGCGTACCTTTCCGGGCAGCACGCTGCGAAACGGCCCCTCGTCCACCCGGGCATCAAGGTGTACGTAGAAGTCGGCGCGGTCGTCAAGCGCAGCGATGAGGCGTGCCAAATGTTCTGGGTCGCGGTAGGCCGAGATGAGAAAAGCCAGGCGGTCGGGTGGGGCGGTCCGCTTTGCTGTTTCCGGGAAGTGCTGCGAGGAGGAAGAAGTCATGGATTGAGAACGTGTAGAGTTAGTAGAGAGTGGGGCCATCCGGTTTGCAAAGGTGCAGGTGGTGGTCTATGCAGTCTGGCAGTTCGTCTGCGTAGTGCGTCACCATGATGAGCGTTTTACCGGGCCGGGCCATGTAAGCCTCTATCACGCTGCGTGCCAGCCGGCGGCGACGGGTGTCGAGTCCGTGGAAGGGTTCGTCCAGGATGAGTAAGTCCGGATGTTTCACAAAGGCGCGCACGAGCAAAATCAGTCGCTGCTCACCCGACGAAAGTTGCAGATAGTTGCGCCGGGCCAGGTTTGCCGCGTCGAAAGTGTCGAGCCAGGCCATGCAAGCCTCGCGCTCAGCATCTGAAATGCGGCGGTAGAGCCCGATAGTGTCGTGCAGGCCGCTCGCCACGATGTCGATGGCCGGCAAGTCCTTGCGGTAGGTGGAAAACATCTCGGGCGACACGTAGCCAATGTGGCGTTTAATGTCCCAGATGCTTTCGCCCTGTCCTCGTCGGCGGCCAAACAAGCGGATGTCGCAGGCGTAGGCTTGCGGATTGTCGGCACAGACGAGGGAGAGCAGCGTGGATTTTCCCGCCCCGTTGTCGCCCGTCAGTGCCCAGCGGCTGCCGCGCTCCACCTGCCAGCTCAGGTGGCTCAGGATGAGGCGGTCGCCGTAGCGGATGCTGACATCGTTGAAGCAAATCAAAGGACTCTCCGTAGGCAGTGGAGCAGCCTCCGTTAGGGGAGGCGGAGGCAGTGTCGGCAGTTGGCTTGGGGGCGAAGCAACTTCTCCGCTTAGGGCTTGGCGTTCCACGGCCCGGCCCACGCGGCCGCCTTCGACCGGCACCACCCGCCGGACAAACGGCGGAATGTCCGCCAGTCGGCTCACCACCAGCACGAGGGTCAGTTGCCGGCCCAGCTCTTCGAGCAACGAAGTCAGGAGTTCACGTGCTCCCGCGTCGAGTCCGATGTAAGGATTGTCAATCACCAGCACCTCCGGGCGGCCGTTCAACGCCCGGGCCAGTTGCAAGCGGCGCAGCTCGCCGCTCGAAAGCAGGTTGACCGCCTTCTCCATGTGCTCTTCCAAGCCCAGTGCCTTCCACAGGGCCGCTGCGCCACCTTCGGCGCGGCCCAGCACCTCGCCCACGGTGGGGAAGGTCTGTTCGTCGAAGCGGTTCCAGCGTTGCTGGTAGTAAGCCGGTTCACTGCCGCCGTAGACATCGCGGAAGGTGATGGAGCGGATGTGTTCGTGCAACGGGCGCGGCGCAGAGTCCGGCCAATGGTAGTTCACCCCCTTGCCCTGCAACGGCTGGGCTCCCGTAATCATGGCCGTCAGCAACGACTTGCCGCTCCCGTTGGGGCCGTAGATAGCCGTATGTGCGCCTTGCGGCAGCGTGAAGTCGACAGGGTAGGGCAGACGGAAGGAAGGGTGGCGCGTCACGCCGTTTTCGATGCGGATGAGTGGTTCGTTCATAGAGTTTGGGGCGAAGGTGGCGTGGCTTGTGGCGATGCCGGGTGGTGAAAAGCCGGTGCGGGAATGGAGCTCCGGCGTTTGTAGATGCAAAGATACGGAGGGGATGCAAGTATCTGAATTTTGCATTAACATTTTTAACCTTCCTGCACGTTTTTGCGGACAATAGATGTTTGAAATCGCGGAGTTGTTTCCACAAGTCCGCCACTATATTACAAACCTCCGGCCTGCAGCTGGCTGCGAGGTTGCCGGCATCGTGCTACCTCGTCTTCACCACCGCCTATGCCCGGTATGCGCTGGACGGGTTTGAGGTGGACGCCGTGGATTTCCTCCACAAGCCTTTCTTTTACGATCGTTTCAGCCGCGCCGTGCAAAAGGCGGAGCTGTGGATGGTCATGCACAGTCTGCAACAGTGGGCGGAGAGCGGCGGCGGCCGGTTGTTGCTCAAGGCAGACTATAAGAACGTAACCGTGCCTTTCCATGCCATTCTCTACGTCGAGGCCGTGGACAATTATGTCCGCGTGGTGCAGGAAAACGGCGCGGTGGTGCAGTCGAAAATTCCCCTTCATCGGGTGGAGGAACAGTTGCCGGCTGAGGAGTTCGTGCGCATTCACCGTTCGTTCATCGTGGCGCGTGGCAAGGTGGCGCGTTTCAGTAGGTCGGAGGTGGTGCTCCGGGCGCAGAGTCGCCATCTGCCCGTTGGCAGGAAGTATGCCGCTGAGGCTGTGCGTAAGTTGGAACGCGAAACGGAGTTTTGAGGCAAAAAAGTGTTCTTAAAAGTGCAATTTCTCGCCATGGCAGAGTATTCAAGCAAGCTTGAACTCTGCTCATTTGGCTTAACGAAATTGTTCACATTTCGGCTTTCTCTATACGTTTTTTTGGTTCATCCGACATTTCGAGTGATGAACGCAAAAATATATAGTCAAAAAAGAAAACCGCTGAACTTGTTGTATATTTGAATAACCACTAACAAATATATAACGATGAACAGCAGTTTTCTATATTACGCTTGGGG
>JALEYW010000060.1:0-23164 GCA_022773145.1 Bacteroidales bacterium | reverse complement strand
CCTTACCCCAGCAATATCAAGCAAAAGGTGTGTATCCCTATTTCCGTGCCATCGAAGGCAAACAAGGTACAGAAGTTGAAATGGGCGGCCATCATGTGTTGATGTTTGGCTCTAATGCTTATACAGGACTTACGGGCGATGAGCGCATCATTCAGGCCGGTATCAAAGCAATGGAGAAGTATGGCTCCGGTTGTGCGGGTTCTCGTTTCTTGAATGGTACACTCGATCTCCACGTGAAATTGGAGAAAGAGTTGGCCCAATTTATCGGAAAAGAAGATGCTTTGTGCTATTCTACCGGTTTTACGGTTAACTCCGGCGTTATTTCTTGCCTGACCGGTCGCGAGGATTACATCATTTGCGATGACCGCGACCATGCTTCCATTGTAGATGGCCGCAGACTGTCCTTCTCCACTTGCTTGAAGTATAAGCATAACGATATGGCCGATTTGGAGCGTCAGCTTCAAAAATGCGCTCCGGAAGCCGTGAAACTTATCGTGGTGGATGGCGTGTTCTCCATGGAAGGTGATTTGGCCAATCTCCCCGAAATCGTGAAACTTAAACATAAGTACAATGCCACCATCATGGTAGACGAAGCACATGGTATAGGTGTGTTTGGTCGTCAGGGACGTGGTGTTTGTGATTACTTTGGGCTTACGGCTGAAGTGGATCTCATCATGGGTACTTTCAGCAAATCGCTTGCTTCTATAGGTGGTTTTATCGCAGCTGACGAAAGTATTATCAACTGGTTGCGACACAACTCACGCACTTACATATTCTCTGCTTCCAATACTCCCGCTGCTACAGCCTGTGCCATGGAAGCACTGCATATCATTCAGCAGGAGCCCGAACGAATAGAAGCATTGTGGGATGTTACCCGCTATGCTCTGAAACGTTTCCGCGAAGAAGGATTTGAAATCGGTGAAACAGAATCGCCCATCATTCCTCTCTACGTTCGCGACACAGAGAAAACTTTCGTGGCTACAGCAAGAGCTTTTGATGAAGGGGTCTTTATCAATCCCGTGATACCTCCTGCCTGCGCACCACACGACACTTTGGTCCGTGTGGCACTCATGGCTACGCACACCAAGGAACAAGTGGACCGAGCAGTAGCAGCTCTTGGTAAGGTGTTCCGTGAACTGGACATTATTAAATAAGTATATCCTTTAACTCATATTCATTTTCTGCCTTATGGAAAAAAGCGCACTACAGATTGCACGTGCCGCCTACCAGCCCAAGCTCCCTGCCGGTTTGCGTGGCAATGTTAGCATCAAAGAAGGAGCACCCACTGAAAGCGTTGGCGATCAGGAGGATATAAAGAAACTCTTCCCCAACACTTATGGGATGCCTCTCGTTGAGTTTGTACCCACTAACGAAAAGAAGGAATATGCACCGATGAACATCGGTATCATTCTTTCCGGTGGCCAGGCTCCCGGCGGACACAACGTAATCTGCGGCCTTTACGACGAACTCAAAAAACAAAATGCTGCCAACAAACTTTACGGCTTCCTCATGGGCCCCGGCGGGTTGGTTGACCACAAGTATATTGAGCTTACCGATGCCATTATCGATGAATACCGCAACACCGGCGGTTTCGACATGATTGGTTCGGGACGTACCAAACTGGAAGAAGAAAGCCAGTTTGAAAGCGGACTTGAAGTGATTCGTGAATTGGGTATCAAAGCGGTAGTGATTATTGGTGGTGATGATTCCAATACCAATGCTTGCGTCTTGGCTGAATATTATGCTGCCCATAACTATGGCGTGCAAGTAATTGGTTGCCCCAAGACTATCGATGGTGACTTGAAGAATGAACAGATTGAAACTTCTTTCGGTTTCGATACGGCTTGCAAAACTTACGCTGAAGTTATTGGTAATATTCAACGTGATGCCAATTCTGCCCGCAAATATTGGCATTTCATCAAACTCATGGGCCGTTCTGCCAGTCACATCGCTTTGGAATGTGCATTGCAATGCCAACCCAATGTCTGCATCGTAAGCGAGGAAGTGGAAGAGAAGAACCAGACGCTTGATGACATCGTTACCTACATCGCCGGCGTAGTGGCCAAACGCGCTGAAGCCGGAAACAATTTTGGTACGGTGCTTATTCCCGAAGGACTGATTGAGTTCATTCCTGCCATGAAGAAGCTCATTGCTGAACTGAACGACTTGCTGGCTACTCCTGAAGCAGCTAATGTGGCACCGGCAGAACAACGTGCTTGGATTCTCTCGAAGCTTTCAGCTGACAATGCTGCAATCTATGAAAGCCTGCCCGAAGGTGTGGCCAAACAGCTCACCATGGAGCGCGACCCGCACGGAAATGTACAAGTTTCGCTCATCGAAACAGAGAAACTTCTCTCTGAAATGGTTGCTGTTAAGCTTGCTGTTTGGAAGGCAGAAGGTAAGTTTAAGGGCAAATTTGCCGCTCAACACCATTTCTTCGGTTATGAAGGACGTTGTGCTGCTCCCTCTAACTATGACGCAGACTATTGCTATGCGCTTGGCACCAGTGCTGCTCAGTTGGTAGCCAACGGTAAGACCGGTTATATGGCTATTGTAAAGAATACTACTGCTCCTGCCGAACAGTGGATTGCCGGCGGTGTGCCCATCACGATGATGATGAACATGGAGCGCCGCAATGGTAAGATGAAGCCGGTTATTAAGAAAGCATTGGTTCGTTTGGACGGTGCTCCCTTCAAAGAGTTTGCTGCTCACCGTGAAGAATGGGCTGAAAAAACTTGCTTTGTATATCCCGGCCCCATCCAGTACTTTGGTCCTACTGAAGTATGCGACCAATGCACTGTAACGCTGAAGCTCGAACAAGGTAAGGCTTAATTTTCCTACTTGCTCTTTTAGTGAGAGTGTTTATTTAAAAAGCAGAGGATGCGGTTCCGAAATGGAATGCATCCTCTGCTTTAGGTTTTGGGGTTATGTCCAGTTGATTTGCAAGTGTGGAACAAAGGGTTAATGCTTGGGGTTGGCATTTTATCTGGCCGGCAAAAAGTGGGAATGCCACGATTGTGTCAGTTGACAAAATTCCACGAGATACCCAAACGAAAGGTGAGTCTGTTGAGTGGGTAGTGGGGAACAAGGAACGGATTGCCGGAGCCGGCTTTATAGTTTACATGGGAAGCCATGATGTAGAACCGGGTACGCTTGAGGTGAAAGTTTGCATAGGCGTTGATAATGGGATAGTTGCCTATGGAGGTGTAATATGCAGCATCTTGTACTGCATATTGTCCGATGATGGGGGAATAAGCCGGTGCATGATAACGTGTGAAGTAGCGGAGATCTGCTCCTAATTCGGTGCGTAATACACGAGCTAATCGGAATAGCAGATAAAGGTTGGAATAGCAGTTAAGAGCCGGTACGGGAAGTACGGATTGATGACTTGAAGTTTGCCAGGTCAGTTCGTTATCCCAATGAAGCACTCCCCATTGAAGTGGTTGCCTAAGTGTAACAGAGAGGAGTTGTACCCCTCCGGAAGCTTGCGCTACAGAGGCGGCATGCCGATAGGTGGTAGTGCCATCTGCTCCTTCTGTCGGACTGAGTGTTTCTTGAAAATACACGTAGTTGTTTATGTGTTCCAATGTGGCTGTGAGCGAAGTGGAACGGTAGCGCAACGTAGCTTCTGCTTTACTACGCATTTGTTTGTGAAGATTATCCTTGTCCCACCAAGCATTGCGGGCATGATAGTGGCGATAATAAAAAGAAGGAAGTTCGTTGCGTATTTGACCGTGAAGTTCAAAGTGAAGACTGTCATTAAGCAAGGGAATGCGCAAGGCTGCCTCAGCCTCAGCGTTGAATTCGCCCCATTCCGAACCGGTGGTGCGCAATTCACCCAGTAATCGGAGGCGTAATCGAGGGTGCTGCTCTGTGAGCACCTGGGCTCCCACTGTGAAGTAATTTTCAGTGTATTGTGATGGCGCTATGAGATTATCTGCGTGGGGCAAACGAAATCTAAAGCGAGCCAACTCGTGTTTCCCGAACAGCGTCAGGCCTGCTTTCATCCAAGGATTGAATCCTTCATGAAAATGAACTGCAAGTGTGTTCTCAACACCTAAATGAGAAGTTTTGTCATTGGCGGAATCGCCAGGTAAATAGAATTCCTCAAAATATCCGGGATTGTTTTCCGTGTTGTTAGTGTGAGCTTGAAATTTGCGCGCATCTCCGGTTAGCCGAAAGGTATGTATGAAAGAAGTAACGGGGATGAATCGTGCCTGAATTTGGAGAGAGTCTTCCGGGAGGCTGTTCAATGTATCAAAAGAAAGCGCTCCAGATTTTTCAGTCTGTAAACCGCGAGGTATACGCGGTATTCGCGGAGTGCGTTGGCCGGTTGAATCGGATTTGACAGAATGTAATGTCAAAGGTTTTTCTTGTGCTTGGCTGTCTTTCTTTGATGGTGCAGTCGGAGCTTTAACTTCTTTTCCCTTTGCGTCTTGGTAACGAGTGAACCCCAAACTGTAACGGTGAGTAAGGAAAAGTTCTGTACCGTCAGTCTTATTCCATGCACGTGACAAGTTGACGGGCATATCACCTGTTCCATATCGTGTGGGGAAACTTTCAGGGCGATTGACGTAATCATCATTTTCTATACCGCCGTTCTCCCTGTTCTTAATGAAATGCCTTTTGACATAGGCATGAAGTTGATAACGTGGGCCAATGTAGGAGGTAAAGAATGTGCCGTTGAACAAGGCTGTCGATTGCGCGTCGTAATAACCTCGTCCATAGGCATAATCTGTCTTAAAACCCAATCCCAACCGTTTGCCGGCATTGACGGAAAAGAGTGCGGTTATGCGGTCTTCACCATTTGTCTTATTGCCGCACGAATGATATGTAATGTTCGTAAAGGGGGATAGCGTGTTGGTGAAAAGTACTTGGCTCGGAGTGGTAAGAAAATAATCGTAAGGAGTGTAAAAGATGAAAGGTGTCTGCAGCATGTTCACTTCTTGCAGAGAAAAAAGTCGACCTATGCGCGGCGCACCAAGATTGCCTGTGAAATTATATTGTCCGGTTGGTCCATCGGTGGCATTCTCATTTTGAAAACCATGGGGAATGGTGTCATAAGCAGCGGGCTTTATGCTACCAAAACGAGGCTCGATGGTCCAGGCATATATACCTTCAGGTACATCTGTCGTTTCGGTTTCGTCATTATCAAAGCCTCCTTGGCGTTTGGACTGTTCGTATTGTTCATCCACAGGATGTAATGCCTGAGCATGAAGTATGATAGGAAAAAAGAAGAGCAGAAAAGGAAAGATATGTTGCATGCTTACGTTTCAATAGAGGAGGAAATAAAATTACTATTGGTAACGAGGAAGAATGGAAACGGCTGTTTCATCACCCAAGTTGATGGCTTTTTGCAAATATTGAACGGCTTTAGCCTTCTGCCCTAATTCTCCGTGAGCAATACCGAGAATGCGGTAGCAATCCGGGTTTTCGGGCAAATCAATCAGCAGTTTTGTTGCTGCATCAATGGCTGGTTGAAACTCACCCACACGGAGCAGGATGAATGCTTCATCAAGTCGGTAAGGCAGAGGAGCAGATGAAGTGGCAATGGCTGTACGAATGTCATCAAGGGCTTGTTGGTACATATGGGCCTCCATTTCAGCTTGGCTTCGCAGGGCATAGAAACGATCGGTAAGGTTTCTTGGGCCGACAGCTTTTTCATATTCGTTGTAATCGGCCACTGCATCACGATAGCGAGATACACGTAACAGCCGCACTGCCCGTTCAAGATGATAGGCTGCATCTTGTACACTAACGGGACGTGGCAGATAAGCTATACAACTATCAAGGAGAGATATTACCCCAAGAGAATCTGTACCTGTAAGCTCCAAACTGCGGGCTGCAGAAAAAAATGTTGAGGCTGATGCAAATCGTTTGTCATTACAAGTTTGTAAGAAACTATGGTATGCTTGCTCATACTTTTTGGCTGAGAATTGACAATTTCCCTGTTGCATCAAATAAAGCGTGTGCGGGTTGAGACTGTATGCTTTGGCAGCTTCTGTTTCTGCTCTGTAAAGGGTCCAACCGGGATACGGAGGTATCGTGTCGCTTTGTTGAGCAAAGGATCGGTATATCATATTGCTAATTTGGTAATGCACAGCATCTTCCGTCATAGAAGTTGTATCTGTGGAAGAAGCTGCAATTTGCAAGGCACGTGTGAAGTCTTTTTCACTGGCTGCATATTGTTTGTGTTGGGCGGCATAGGCAGAACGGTTGATGTAACCATCTGCCATTTGGGGATAGGCTTCTATGAAATCATTATATGCTGTGTGAAGCGAAAGGGTATCGGAAGATGGAATCATAAATATGTATGCTGATGCATCTTTGGCGTTATCAGGTAACGCTTTGGGGATGTTGATAGCACGCAAATCCCTATTCAGCGCTGAAGTCGGTGTGATGGAAAGCTGAGAAATGAAACGCGCATCAATGGCGCAAGCCGTTGTGGCTTGCTTTTGTACATTACGCTGAACGAATGCTACTAATTGCCCTTCGCTTCCCAACATTGGCAGTCCAATATTGGCTGTTTCGTTTGGAACTGAAGTATGATAGTATTGATAGGGCGGATAACTTTCACACGAAGTGATTTGGACTGTAGTAGGCTGTTTCTTCTTTCCCCAATTAACAGGAGGAAGAAGTAATTGGCTATTTGATGTTGCTTCTTTTTCAGTTAAAGAAAAATATTCAGCTTTAGCGACATCCTTCACTTGGAATTTTACCAAATCAGTGGTGGCATTGGCTCCTAAAATTCGCGCTACTCGATAACTTTTTCCTTTAAAATCAACAACTTCAGCACGGAATGCTCCTTGGAGTGTAGCGTAACTTGTGACTCCTTGACCATCAGGAGTTAGACAACAAGCAATTCCGCTTCTTAATAGTTGCCCTTGAGCATCATAAGCGTAAATATGCCACATGGCTTTGAAATAGTTTGCAGCATCGACTGCGCCTTCGGAAGCAGTTAGGGAATAAGGAGTCAGTGCGGTGCAACAAAGAGATATGATGAGGAGGAGATGTTTCATTGTGATAGTTTTATAGGATTATTGGGGTATGGATGCTTTATAGTTGGAGTAGCGATTTTGCATTGTTTATTGCAGCTTCAGTCAGTTCTTGTCCGGATAGCATATGGGCTATTTCGTTGATACGTTCTTCCGCTGTTAAAGGACGGATACAGCTCCGTGTTGCTTCTGTATTTTCTTCTTTGTATACACAGAAATGATGTGTTCCTGCTGCTGCAATTTGGGGCAGGTGAGTGATGCAGATGACTTGGCAATTTTCTGCTATCTGTTGCATTACACGAGCCATTTTTTCTGCCATGTTGCCGGAAACTCCTGTGTCTATTTCATCGAATATGATGGAAGGTAGATGGGTGCGGCGACTGATGAGTGCTTTGATGGCAAGCATGAGCCTGGCTATTTCACCACCTGAGGCAATTTCACTGACATCCTGAGGAGGTATGTTTTTATTGGCGGAAAAGAGAAAAGTTACGCGGTCGGCACCAGTTTCATCGGGTTCTGAGCGAGGAGTTAGTTGAATGGCAATTTGAACATGAGGCATTCCCATGGATTGAAGCGAAAGCTTAAGTTCTTTTTCAACCTGGCGTGCAGATTTTTCTCTTGATTTTGTTAGCTTTTCGGCCTCTGTATCTCGCTGCGTGCGCAGTTGATCGACTATTTCCTTCTGTAACCTAATGGATTCGTCTATGTGGAGAACCGCATCAACTCGTTGGCGCAGGGCTTGGGCATGCTTCAGCAAATCCTCGATGCTATTTACATGGTGCTTATGTTCAAGATTGTAGATTGTACTTAATCTATCCTCAACAAAGGATAAACGTTGAGGATCAAAGTTGGTGTAGAGGGCTTTTTGCTCCAATTCAGCTTCGATATCTTCCAACTCTATACGCAGACTGTGCAATCTATTGGCTAAATCGTCTGCGTCTACATAATGTGATGTAATTCGTTGCAAGGCATCTTCGGCTTGTCGGATTGCTTGAAGTATGTTGAAGTTGTCGGAACTGATAAGCGATTGGGCGGTAAAGAGTGCTTGTCGGATGTCTTCTGCATGACTTAGGAGTTGTTGCTCTTCTTCCAATTCTTCCTGCTCTTCAATGTTGAGATTGGCCTCTTCAATTTGGTTGAGCTGAAATTGAATGTATTCCTGGTCAGCTTTATCTTGTTTTGCCTGTTCCGTCAGTTTGCACAGCTGGTTTTCTGCTTGTTTATACTTTCTTTGGATTTCCAGATAGCCGGCGTGTAGATTGGAGGGTGTAGCCATGGTGTCCAGCGTATCGAGAATAAAATGTTCGTTGCGTATCAGCAGATTCTTATGTTGCGAATGGATGTCAATGAGGGATGCTCCGAGCTCTTTTAAAATTCCAACCGACACGGGAGTATCGTTGATGAAAGCTCTGCTTTTGCCAGATTGAAGCACTTCTCGACGGATGATACATTCTGATGGGTCGTAATCTATATCATTTGCTGTAAAGAAAGGTTCGAGGGAAACTCCTTGTAGGTCGAAAGTGGCTTCAACCATACATTTCTTTTGACCTGTTTGTATGGCTTTTGCATCCGACCTGCCTCCAAGCAAAAGGTTAAGTGCGCCGAGCATAATGCTTTTTCCGGCTCCTGTTTCTCCTGTGATGACAGAAAACCCCGGCATCCAATTGATGTCAAGTTGTTCTATCAAAGCATAATGGGATATGGTTAAGCGTTGGAGCATGATAATGAACTTGTTTAGAATAGATAGTTGTTAATATAGTTACGTTTTTGATGTTGAAACCGGTGTTTCAAATACGTAATCATACTGTTGTTATTGCTTCATTTGTCGCCAATAGGAATTTTGTGAAGCATTTATGGAAGAGAGGATATCAGCAATCTCTTCTTTCTCCTTGGTGGTTCCATGTCCCTTATATATTGAAAGGAGTTCATCGCGTTTATACTCGGTGAATATTTGCGGAAGCATGGTCATAGGTTTATTGTCTTTGGATTGTTTGAGGAGTTTTATGGCTTCAGTGATAGAACTTCGCCCTCTTTCTGTATTTTCGCTCATTGTATCAAGTCCTTTTCTATGATAGGTGTATAGCATATTGCGAAAATCTGTCATGCCGCCATCAAGCAAATCTGTGATGATAGCGTGGCGATTCTTACTGTCATCAAAAGCTTTCCATCCTTTTTCTGTTAAGTTTTGAGCATTTCCTGCAATAGTTTGCGCCATAGTTAAGTATTCTGTTCCACCAAGGGGAGCCATTGTGTCAAGGTCAATGCCAATGATGAGGTATACGTAAAAAGCTAATGTCGCAGTGAGGTTATTGTCTATCAAATCAGAGCGAAAATCTATTTGGTCGTATTCTTGATATTTGAAATTGAAATTGGGATCATTGAAAGCAAAAGCTGTTGTGGTGTACGTAGAACCATATACAGGGCGAGTAGCTTGCACGTTAAGTGTAGCTTCAAAAGTGTTGTCAGTAGATGAATATTTTTTGACCGTTATGCTGAAATTACATTCAATCCTCTCATTGGGCTTAAATTGTAAAGAAGTCCATTGTCGGTCGTTTAGAAATTGTTCTAACGTGGTTTGCAAAGTTTCAAATACAGAAGTACTGGTTCCTTGCACTTGTTGATGATTGATGCTTATTCGGGCATTGATTTCTTGTGCCGGCAAACATGTCGGGAGGGCACACAGCAAAGTTGTAACCCAAATCGCAACCCTTGAAGGGAACGAGTAAACTTTTGAGAATTTGAACATGATATAATTATGACAGATTGATGGCTAAAGGATGTGATATAAACATTCAACGATGTCATACGCCACTTGCTCTTTGGGTTTCAGTGGATACGAAGTTGAAGTTCCATCTTGATGAAGAATAGTGATTTTATTGGTGTCTACACCGAAACCGGCTCCATCATCTTGAAGTGAATTCAGTACGATAAAGTCCAGATTCTTTCGGCGTAATTTATCGGTAGCATGAGCCACTTCGTTGTGTGTTTCAAGAGCAAATCCAACTAATCGTTGTTGGGCTGTTTTTTGTTTTCCTAAAGCAGCGGCTATGTCTTGCGTAGGAAGCAATTCCAAATGAAGAGGACCTGTTCCTTCACGCTTAATCTTTTGTTCGGAGCTTTTTGAGGGAGTAAAATCTGCCACAGCAGCGCATAGAATACCGGCATCACATTGAGGAAAATTCTCTATGGCTGCTTCATACATTTCTGCAGCAGATGTAACATCCATGCGGTGAATTTGTGGGTGGTTTATTGCGAGTGAAACGGGTCCACTTATTAACTCGACATCTGCACCTAATTTAGCACAAGCCAAAGCTAAAGCATAACCCATTTTTCCCGAAGAATAATTACCAATAAAGCGAACAGCATCAATTTTTTCATGTGTTGGGCCGGCTGTGATAAGAATGCGTTTGCCTTTTAAAACCGGATGGTTGATCTGAGTAAAGTACTCGGTCAAGATTTCAACAATTTGCTCCGGTTCTTGCATTCTGCCTTTGCCGATAAGATGGCTTGCCAATTCACCATCCGTGGCTTCGATGATACGGTTCCCGTATGAACGAAGTATATCCAAATTCCGTTGCGTAGATGGGTGGGCATACATATCCAAATCCATGGCCGGTGCCACAAACACCGGTGCTTTCATGGACATGTAAGTTGTGACAAGCATATTATCGGCAATGCCGTGTGCCATTTTCCCAATCGTAGATGCTGTTGCTGGAGCAACAACCATAGCGTCAGCCCATAGTCCGAGATCAACATGACTATGCCATGAACCATCTCGTTGAGAGAAGAAATCAGAAATTACCGGTTTTGAGGTAAGTGCAGAAAGTGTTACCGGCGTAATAAATTCTTTTCCGGCAGGAGTTATGACCACTTGTACTTCAGCACCGGATTTTATCAACAAACGGATAAGGCTACACGCTTTATATGCAGCAATGCTTCCGGTAATGCCTAATACAATATGTTTTCCTGAAAGAGCGGATTTCATAGGCTGAGTGAAAAAGGTATTTAACGGATTAAGTTTTACTGTATGCTATGACATACGAAGTTTGATACGCATAAAGGCTTGTTTGGTGTTTTGCGTAAAATCTCCTTGCATAATCCAGTTATAATAACCCGGATCATGGCGCAAAACTTCCCTAACCGCTCTACCACGGTATTTGCCAAAATTGATGGTTTCTACACCCTGTTCGTTGTATACGATGCGGCCAGCCAAATCTACATTGTTGTTTCTGCGTGAAAAGTCAGCCAAAAAGTCTACTTGGTTGTGTAAACTTTCTGCATATCTGTCTAATTGTGCTTCTAACACCTCCAATGTTGCCCTTGTATCAGCTTCGGCCGTATGTGCTTTGGTGAGGTCTTTCTGACAATAAAACTTATAAGCGGCAGTCAGGTCTCGCTTCTCCATTTTGTGAAAGATACCTTGCACATCAATCATTTTCGTCCCTGTGATATCAAAGTTAATCCCGGCGCGTATAAATTCTTCAATTAAAAGCGGTATGTCAAAAAAGTTGGAATTAAAGCCTGCGAAATCGCAACCTGTAAACACGTCACACAATTCCACTGCCATGGTTTTGAAGCTGGGACAATCAGCCACGTCCTCATCATGAATGCCATTCACCGCAGTAGCCTCGGCGGAAATGTGTATTCCAGGATTAAAGCGCAGTGTCCTCACTTCCTCTCTGTGGTCGGGGAACAGTTTGATGTAGCACAATTCAACGATGCGGTCGGTTGCTACATTCAGTCCCGTAGCTTCAATGTCAAAAAAGATGATGGGACGGGAAAGGGATAATTTCATTACATTTTGAGTTTTGAATGGCTGGTAGTTTTACTCTAAAAGCAAATTAGGTTGCGCAAGTCATCCGAATTTCTGTAAAAAACAGACGATGTGTCACTTCAAAAGTTTAAGAGTTCAGAAGTCTTTTCTTTCTTAATCAATCTGCTTTCGCGTAAAGTGAATATCCAACTTCCAAACTCTTAAAACATCTTGTCAATCATTGAAAACAGAAGGCATGATGAGCATCAGAACTTCTTCGTTTTCTTTCTGTGTGGCCGGCACAATCAGCCCGGCTCTGCTGGGATCAGACAGTCGCAACTGGATTTCTTCTCCGTCAATGTTTTGGATAAGTTCTAATAAAGTCGATCCTTTGAATGCAATACGCATCGGGGTTCCAGAGTAATCGCAAAGCATGGTTTCTTCCGCTGATTTTCCGAAATCCATGTCTTGGCTGGAGATATTCAGTGTACTGGCCTCCAAGCGGAATTTTACCAATATGGCACTGGGATTTGCAAATACTAAGACACGGCGGAGCACGCTGATGAGTGCTTGCCTGTTTAAAGTGACGATATAAGGATTGTCCTGCGGTATGACACTGCGATAGTTGGGATATTTACCTTCTACCAATCGGCAAATACATGTATAGGTCTCAGTGGAGAAGATGGCGTTGCGTGAACCAAAACTCATGCTCACATCGCCTTGCTCCTTGGAGAGCATTCCGCGAAGTAAGCCGGCCGGTCTGGTACTTACAAGGAATGATCCGGTTTGCTCAAGTCCGGTTCCCATGTATGTGCGTGTAAGAGCCAAGTGGCTGCCATTGCTCGCCACCATCGAAAGACTGTTGTCGCGGATGTCAAAGCAAACAGAATTAAGTTGCGGACGCAACACATCGTTGGCAGCAGCCACGAGTGAACGTGACAACCCTGCAAATAAAGTTGAGCCGGCCAAAGTAAGGTTAATGCGTTCTTCTTCGGGCAATGAAGGCATGGGATAATCGGAAGCATCCTGTCCCATGAGTTTATATTGTCCGTTTTGGTATTCAATGGTTATTTCCAATGTTTCGGTGTTCAGGTAGAATTCCAAAGGTTGTTCCGGAATTTCTTTGATGGCATCCTGAAGCGTTTTCGCATTGACTGCGAAGGTGTAGTCTGCATCACATTCGTTCAATTCCAAGCAGGTGGAAAGCGTTGTATCTTTATCAGAAGCCGTAATGGTCAGCTTGTTTCCTTGGATGGCAAAGCAGAAACAGTCAAGGATGGGTAAATTGTTCTTCTGAACGATGACACGACCAATGGTCATAAGGTGTGCAGAGAGTGCGGCGCTGGAAATAACAAATTTCATGGAGTTGCAAGTTTTTGTTGTGAGGTTAATGTCGATACCCCTATGTGGCATGACACGCAAAAGTAACAAAAAATGTTGTGTGGTAGCTTTATTACTTTGAAAAATCCGTTTCGTAAAAAAGAAAGTTGTACTTTCGCACGACTAAATCATTAACCCAACAAGAAATTTATATGGAAATATCCGGAAAAATCATTGCAGCACTGGAACCTCGCGGAGGTGTGTCCCAGCGCACCGGCAATACATGGAAGTCTCAAGAGTTTGTTATCGAAACGCACGAACAGTATCCTAAGCGTTGTGTGTTCCGTGTGTTTGGTGAGGATCGTTTGCGCGATTTCAATATCCAAGTAGGTGAAGAGCTTACAGTTTCGTTCGACATTGACGCACATGAGTATCAGGGTCGCTGGTTCAATGATGTAAGTGCCTGGAGGGTACAGCGTGGTGTGGTAACTCCTGCTGCTGCACCGGAATCAGTGGCTGCAGCTCCGGCAGCTCCTTCTGCTGATTCTATTGTAGCACAACCGGCTCCAGCATCTGCGGCCGAAGAAGGTACGGCTGACGATTTACCTTTCTAAAGGTGTGATGAAACATTCATAGCCGAGGCAGTTTTAGTTTGGGTTGAAAATTTAGGCGTAGCTTTTAAATTGGAAACTGAAATTAAAACTGTCTTTTATTTTGTGATATTTCATTTGAGATCATGCGTAAATGTTTTCAGATATTGAAGTGGACGGTCATTTTCTTTTTTGTTTCCACCGTGTTAGCGGTATTAGCATTTAGGTGGTTACCCGTCCCCGTCACACCGCTCATGCTCATTCGTGCCGGGCAGTCATTTGTTCACCATCGACCTGTGAGCATTCATCATGAATGGATTTCTTTGAAAGAAATGCCTTCGGCCATGCCACAAGCAGTTATAGCTTCTGAAGATCAAAATTTTATGCGCCATCACGGTTTCGATTTTGGAGCCATTCGTCAGGCGGTGCAAGAAAAGAAAGAGCGCAATCGTGTGCGAGGTGCCAGCACCATTTCCCAGCAAACAGCCAAAAATGTTTTTCTATGGCCCTCTTCCACTTGGGTTCGGAAAGGTTTTGAAGCATATTTTACAGTACTGATAGAACTTCTTTGGTCCAAAGAACGCATCATGGAAGTATATCTAAACAGCATAGAGATGGGGCCTCAGATTTATGGCGTTCAAGCCGTGGCCCGGCAACATTTTGGCTGCAATGCTTCTCAGCTTCGGCGAAAAGATTGTGCACTGATTGCAGCCACTCTCCCCAATCCTCTCAAGTACAGTTCGCTTCGTCCGTCGCGATACATGCAGAAGCGTACACGTCAGATAGAGCAACAGATGAAATATATTTCCCCCATTACCTGGCAATAAAGGATAATGGGGGAAATCATATTTGCTACATGTGCTTCCTTACCTAAATAGGACACACACAGATTAGTTGCCAACCATGATGGTTTTTTCCAGCGTAACGCCGAAATAGAACAGGCCGCCGGTCACGTACGTGGCTTTACTGCCATCCGTCAGCGTGCTTTGGAAAGTACTACCATATTTTCCTGACCACCAACTCGTATTTCCCGAAGCATTATATCTGGCATACATTGTCAGCTTGTACGCCCCGGCACTGGGAGCCACCACCGTGTCGGTAGGGTGTTGAGTTTCCTGGTCGTATATTACTTTTTGCGTATATTTATGTGAGAGTTGTCCCTCGCTGTCCGACCACGTATAAGTCGTGTTGTTAAGCAATTTCCCCAATGATTTCTGTCGGGCCGTAACCACAAAAGGTTGTCCGGCTCGAATTGACGTTTCGTTGGTGTTTAACGGTTCGCATATTATTTCTTCAAAAACAGGAGGGCGCGAGGCATATTTTTCTTCATCGGCATGATCGCTACATGCGTTGAGAAAGAATAAACAAGGAGTTAGAAAAAAGAAAGGTCTGATGTTCATTTTATTTTCAGATGAAAAAATAGTATAGTTTAGAAATCCTTGAGTGTTTGGTAGAGCCTTTGGATGGGCAGTCCGACCACATTGAAATAGCTGCCGCGTATATTATCCACGGCTACCATGCCAATCCATTCTTGTATACCGTAAGCACCGGCCTTGTCGAAAGGCAGGTAATTGTCCACATAGTAGTTAATTTCCTCTTCCGATATTGGGGCAAAAGTAACTTGTGTTGTAACGGCAAAGTCCTCAATGCGTTCTTTGGTTACCAGTGTAACGCCGGTAATGACTTGATGAGTTTGTCCCGAAAGTTGGCGCAACATTTTCTTAGCTTCTGTTGCATCCTTGGGCTTCCCCATCACCGTTCCTCCCAGGCACACAATCGTGTCTGCCGTGATAAGCAGTTCGTCAGCGGCCATGGAAGTCCGGTATGCCTGCGCCTTGCATCGTGAAATATATCTAACGATGTCCTCACCGCGCAAACTGTCCGGATATCGTTCGTCAATGCCGTAAAGTGTGCGCACTTTGAACGGTACGCCCAACCTTTGCAGCAATTCCTTGCGTCTTGGGGAGTTGCTGGCCAAAACAAGCCGATATTTTTTCAGGTTTTCAAGCATGGCATTATATTCTTTTGAAGTTATGAAATGCTGTTCTTTTTTTCTACTGCTTTTACCATCCGAAGGCTTCGGCTCCTGCCATCCATTTGTCTTGGGCGCGCATCACCTGTTCCACCACGTCGCGCACGCAGCCTTCTCCGCCTGCCAACGGACTGACGTAGCGAGCCACCGCTTTGATTTCCGGTGCCGCATCTGCAGGGCAACAGGGGCACCCCACGGCGCGCATCACTTCGTAATCGGGAATGTCATCGCCCATATAGATAACTTCTTCCGGTGCAAGACCTTTCTCCTGCATCCAGTTTTTGAGAGTTTCTATTTTCACCGCAATGCCGTCGAACACCGACTGAATGCCCAGTGCCTCGTAGCGTTCCCTCACAGCTCGGCTGCGTCCACCGGTGATAATAGCCAATTCCAGTCCGCATTTCACCGCCAGTTGCAGCGCGTAGCCGTCTTTCGTGTTGGCCGTGCGCAGTGGTCCGTCGGTAGAGTGGGGGAACAGGAGCACTTTGGCAGTGCTGAGCACGCCATCAACGTCGAAGGCCAATGCTCGGATATTTTTCAGGTCGTAGTCAATCATGGTTTCAAAAGGATAGATGGGCACTTCCGCGTGTCGGGCAATACTTTGGCTTAAAAGCTTATAGATTGCCTGTAAATTTTCGTCGGGTGCCAATGCGGAATAATGTCGTTGCATCACAGCCTTGTCAGCTCTGCGGGCCGGTCCCGTTTGACCTTCCAAGGGAGTAATGTGTGCAGTTTTTTCTGCTGTCAATCGTATCAGTGGAGCGAGGCACTGCGGTGCGATGCCCGCTTTTTCCAATATCTCATAAGCCAAAGCATAACAATGATTGGGAAAGTTGCAGGCGAACACGGCAGCTACGTGCAAGGCTTCACGTCCTTTGCTGTCCAACCGGGCCGTTTGTGGCGTCAGTGCCAAAGCTATTTGTTGCAATGCGCTGGCTGCTTCATCGGACGATGCTTCCGTGAACACATTCAATTCAGTCCAGTCCACCGACACGTTGCGGCTGAAGGTTTGTAAGGGATACAACACCCCGGCGTGCTCAAAATGACGGGACAACACGTCCAGTCTGACACACCCGGCCGTGTGAATGTAAAGGGCATTCTCCGGAAAATGCAATGCTTTCATCCGGTCGGCCACCACAGGCAAGACGTCATCACGCACACAGCAGATATATAAATCAGCTTTGGGCAAATTTGCCATGTTGTCTGTAGTTAGGACGTTTGTTCCCAAACGTTCTGCCAACTGTGAAGCGTGCTCTTTCGTTCGGCTCCACACCCCCAAAGGCACATAGCCGGCTCGTTGCAAGGCGGGTGCCAAATGCCATGCCACATTCCCGGCTCCCAGCATGCAAAAGCTTGTTACATTTTCAATTAACGTAACCGCTTTATTGCCTTTTGCCTCGTGTGTGTTGGAGAAAGAAGGTTCATTGGAGCTTTTATGCTTCATAGTAAGGTCCGGATTTCAAAGTTTGAAAACTGATGCCGGTTTAAAGCCAGACTTTAGCAGGCAAAGTTACGTTTTTCCTGAAGCTTTGCAAATGTAAGCTGATTTTTTTCATGCTGCTTCAAAGAATAAAGATTTTTCTTTTCCGTAAACTAAAAAAATCCGGGATGTGGTAATCCCGGATTTACGTATCACTTGTAAGTGTCAGTTCTCAGGCAGTATTAGTTGAACCAGCGAACGTAGCAGAAGTCCTGACGGTTGGGCAGGTTGCTGTTTTTGGGGTACATACGGTAAGCCACCTTGTAAGAACCGGCCAAGTCAATGCTTGAAGTCAGCTCAAAAGTGTAGAGGTTACCTTCGTGGCTCACAACATTCATGGGCATTACTTCATGAATGCTTTCGTTGCCTTCAGCACCGCTGATTACAACCAAGTCGATACCGATGGCATCTTCCAGGCCCTGTTCGTCTACGATGTGGCGTACGGTAAATTCTTTGCCGCTTACCAATGAGCCGTTTTGCAGGTTCTCGCTACGTTCGGAGCTTACCACGCGGATGCTGTCCCAGCGTTGTGCCACGCTTTCCTTCCAGGAGGCGATGTCCTTAGCCAGCTGTCCACCCTTGGCAGAGAGGAGCTTGAAGCGGGCAGCTTCGGGGTTGTAGTAGCGATCATAGTAGTCGTCGAGCTGACGCTTCATCGTGTAGTTGGGGGCAATGCGGGCGATAGAGTTCTTCACCGTGCGCACCCAGTTCTCAGAGTATCCCTTGCGATTGCGGGCGTAGTAGAGCGGGATAATTTCCTGTTCCAGCATCGAGTAGATGGTCGAAGCGTCGAGCTTGTCCTGATGTTCCTGGTTCTGGTAAGTGCGGCGGTCTGTGAGCGCCCATCCGGCACCTTCGCGGTAACCTTCGTACCACCAGCCGTCGAGTACGCTGAGGTTGACAACACCGTTCATCAACGCCTTCTCGCCGGAGGTACCGGAGGCTTCGAGCGGACGAGTCGGAGTGTTCATCCAGATGTCTACACCCGAAACAAGGCGGCGTGCAAGTTGCATGTCGTAGTTGTCAAGGAAGAGAATCTTACCCATGAACTCGGGACGCTGAGAGATGTCGTAAATCTTCTTGATGAGTCCCTGACCTGCACCGTCAGCGGGGTGAGCCTTACCGGCAAAGAGGAACTGAACGGGGTAGTCGGGGTTGTTCACAATCTTCGACAAGCGGTCGAGGTCTGAGAAGAGCAGGTGAGCACGCTTGTAAGTGGCGAAGCGACGAGCGAAGCCAATGAGGAGAGCGTTGGGATTGATTTTGTCGAGCAAGCTCACAACGAGCGAGGGGTCGCCCTGATTGCGCAGCCAGTTTTCACGGAAGCGGGCACGGATGTAGTCGATGAGTTTGTTCTTCAGTTTGACGCGGGTGTTCCAGATAACCTCATCAGGCACATTGTAAATCTTTTCCCAAACAGCCTCGTTGCTCTGGTCGTGCAGATAGTCCTTGCCGAGATATTTGGCATAGACCGTCTGCCATTCCTTGGCGCACCAAGTGGGCAGGTGAACGCCGTTGGTAACGTAGCCCACGTGGCTCTCTTCAGGATGAGGATTGTACAGGTCGAACCATTCGTCGTGTGTGCGCTCAGCGTGGTTAGGGCGTTCTGCGGCAGGCATATATCCCGGCCAGATGCCCTTGAACATCTGCTGGCTTACGCGGCCGTGGAGCCAGCTCACACCGTTTACTTCCTGACAAGTCTTGCAGAGGAAGGTGGACATACAGAACTTCTCGCCCTTGTCGTCGGGATTGGTGCGGCCCATGCCCATAAAGTCGTCCCAGCTGATACCCATGCGGGCGGGGAACTGGTTCATATATTTGTTGAAGAGACCCTCGTCAAAGTAGTCGTGGCCTGCAGGAACGGGCGTGTGAACGGTGTAGAGCGAAGAGGCGCGAACGAGTTCGAGAGCCTCGTCGAATGACAGTCCGCTTTCCACGTAGTCAACGAGGCGCTGCACATTGCAAAGTGCGGCATGGCCTTCATTGCAGTGGTAGATATCCTTTTCGATACCCAGCTTTTTGAGAGCGAGCATACCGCCGATACCGAGCAGGTATTCCTGCTTGATGCGGTTTTCCCAGTCGCCACCATAGAGAGAGTGGGTAATGCGGCGGTCAAACTCAGAGTTCATTTCGTTGTCCGTATCGAGCAGGTAGAGCGTGATGCGGCCCACGTTGGCACGCCACAGAGAAGCATGAACGGTGAAGTTGGGGTAGGGAACATCAACCACCATTTGGTTGCCGTCCGTGTCGGTTACGCGCTCAATGGGCAGACGGTCGAAGTCCTGCGGTTCGTAGTTGGCAATCTGTTGACCGTCCATAGAGAGGGTTTGGGTAAAGTAACCGTAACGGTAAAGGAAACCTACGGCCACCATGTCGACATTGCTGTCCGAAGCCTCTTTCAGGTAGTCGCCGGCCAGGATGCCCAAACCGCCGGAGTAGATTTTCAGTACGTGGCTCAAGCCATACTCCATACAGAAGTAAGCCACAGAGGCACGCTTGGCGTTGGGCTTCACATCCATATACTTGCGGAAGTCGCCATACACCTTGTCCATGCGGGCAATGGTTTCGGGGTCCTTGGAAAGTTCCTTCAGGCGGTCGTAGTCAATGCTGCGGAGTAGGTCGATGGGGTTGCGGCCCACCTTGCGCCAAAGGTCTTCATCGAGACTGGCAAAGAGATCGCGGGCTTCAGCGTTCCACGACCACCACAGGTTGTGTGCCAGTTCATCCAACTTTTTCAAAGCCTCGGGAATATGGCTTTTTACGTTTACCACCTTCCAAGTAGGCTGGTTTGAGTTGCTGATTTTGATATTCATTGGTGATTATATGAAAATGTATAGTTATTTATTTATAGTTGGGGAGGCCAGCAGCAGATGCAGTCGGCGATTAGGAAGTTTGTCGGAGCGGCAAAGCATTTCCTGCCGTCCGTTTGACAATGTCCGGCATGCCTCATGCCGATTACCCTAAAGTGGCGTTTACGCCTTGTTCAAGGCAAAGTCGTATGCGTCGTAGTAATACTTGATGAAATGCTTCCATTGTGCTTTTTCTGCCAGCTTGGCGGCACGTCCCTGTACGGCGGTGCGCTCCTTGGCCGAGAGTTGCAACATCCGGCAAATGGTGTCGCACATTTCTTGTGCCACTTCAAAGAAATTGCCGTCGGTGCGATGGATAACCTTCACGCCATCAGTCAGCTCACCGTTGTGCTTCAGCACTTCGTTAACCCATTGGCCGAAACCGCTCAGGTCGGTGGTGACGCACGGGGTGTGGAAAGCGCAACTTTCCAGCGGTGTGTAGCCCCAAGGCTCGTAGTAAGATGGGTAGAGAGCCAGGTCATTGGCTGCAAGCAGATGGTAATAAGGCAAGTTAAAGATGCCGTCGTTACCTTCGAGGTAGCAGGGCACGAGGATGACCTTTACCTTGTCGGCTGGCTGGTTGAGGAGCCCGAGTTGCCAAATTTGGCGAACAATGCGGTCGTCGTTCAGGTTCCACAGGTCGTGCGTGATAATCGGGTTGGGCAGCGGCGTGGTATGCTGGGCTTTTCCTTCCAAAGCCTGCTGCAAATCAGCGCGCGGAGCTTTGAGCCAGCAAGGCACCTCGATGAGTGCCAGCACCTGCTTGTCTGTTTGGCTGTCGTTGTTGAGACGCGCACGAAGTTGAGCCATGGTTTCAAGGAACACATCGAAGCCTTTGCAACGGTAGTCGTTGCGTCCGCTGGTCGAAACGATGAGCGTGTCGTCCGGCATCTCACATCCGGTCAATGCGCTGGCCACGTCCAGAATGCGTTTGCGCGCTTTGCGGCGCACGGCGGCAAACTGTCGCGGAGCAGGTACAAAATCGTTTTCAAACCCGTTGGGCAGGAGGACATCGGCCGGTTTGTCAAGAAGCTGTTTGCATTCGCGGTCCGTAAAGCGGCTCACCGTGGTAAAGCAGTCGGCATGCCATGCGCTTTGCTTCTCAATGCTGTGCTTGGCATCCATGTGCAGCTCTTCAGCCATCTGGTCGCCGTTGTAACCTTCAAAGTAAGCATAAAGCTCTTTGTCGTTTCCGGCGATGGAACGGCCTATGCTGGTAGCATGGGTGGTGAAAATGGTAGCCACGCGGGGAAGGCGGTGCTTGAGGAAAAGCATACCCAATCCCGACATCCATTCGTGGGCCTGGTAAATCACTTTGTCGGCAGGCTTCAGACAGTCTTTTACTACTGCCTCAACAAAAAGGGCGGCTGCATAAGAGAACATGGAAGCCTCGTCGTAGTCGCCATAAGCACGCAAAGAGTCTACCTGGAACAATTCCCAGGCTTGGGCATAAATTTCGTTTTTCTGAGAAAAGAAGGGGTGAAAGTCCACTAAAACAGCCACAGGATTTCCGGGCACCATCCATCGTCCTATGCGGCAGGACAGACCGATTTTTTCGGCAGCCTTTTTCCATTTAGGCAAAAGCTTGGTTTCTTCGCAGAAATCTGCGTTGGCTGTGGGCTGTTTCAAATCAGGACCGATGAAGACGATTTGATCCTGATAAGAAGTTTTCAAAGTTTTTGCGCGTGATGAGAGTACTGTATAAATACCTCCCACTTTGTTGCATACTTCCCAACTGGTTTCAAATATATAGTCGGGAGTTTTGTGTTCAGTGTTCATAAAAAGCTCTAAAAATCGGGGGCAAAGATAGGGTATTTTTATTTAAATTCCAAACTCCACGTGTGTCGTAGGGTGTTTTTCAGCGTCTTTCTTAACATTTTGCTGTTCCATGGGGTAAGTTTGCTATGTTCTCTGTTCATTTTCAGGGCTTTTTTATCATCGGTTGAAGAACAATTTCGTTAAGCCAAATGAGCAGCTTGAATACTCTGCCATGGCGAGAAATCGCAGTTTTAAGAACGAAAACTATCGGTTGGGGTAGTTTTTGTATAGAAGGGGTTATGGTTCCTGCCATGCACATGTAGGTATTTCCGTGCGGCGAATAACCTCTTATATAGCGGCATGGTTTACGTGTGTGTCCGCGCGCGTATATATAATAAAGTGATGAAGCATGATTGGAACGATGTAAGGCATGAAGTCCGGGAGTGGTGAAGCAAAGTCGGCGAGTAAGAAAAACAAATCGGCGAGTTGAAAAAACAACTCAAGGAGTTGTAACTTCAATCCGGCGAGTTGAAATAGATAGACTGCTTCCATTGAAAGTTTGTTGGTGAACCGGAATGGGTATGCCGGAGAAAGCAGGCTCAACGGTGTGGAATATTATTTATATTGCCATGGCCTATATATATACGTATTTCATACGTTGAAAAAAACATTCAATCATTCATCTGTTGATGCTTTGTGCTGATTTTCAATGATTTTCATTATGAAACTTTGTTATTCCAAATGTTTCATCAGGAAAAGTCGGTAATACTTTGCCAAAAAACTGCGGTGAAAACGCCGTTTTTGCAAAAAATCCCCATTTCATCACACCCAATCAGGCTGGTAATGGTTTCTAAAAACAAAACATATTTGTTGGTGATACTTGATGTGGACAGAGCTCACAGTGGACGATATGGGGATGGCGGGATTGACTGACGGATGGTTTGGCTTATGAATGTTTGATTTTTCAATCGTTCATGAATAAAACAAATGATTTTCAGGTGAAACGAAGCGTTGTATGAATGATTTAACCTTTTTCTAAAAGGTAAACTTACGTATATATAGGCATCAATCATGTTGGGCAACCTTGTGCTCCATCACATGGTTGGTATTCTCCATTGTAGTTGAAAATACAGAAAGAGGATTTCTCCAACTCTGTATTCCCCAATGTAATTCCATGTCCTTCGTGGGGTGTTCGTCGATATTTTGCTTTCAATCGTCTATGTTCTGTGTCAAAATATGTATTACTCCTTAATTCCGCAACACTTTGATTTAAATTAATTTATAAGTTCCTGAGCAACAAAAAGTTGCCCAGGATTTTGCCGTGTCAGATTTTTCACTTATCTTAGTGTTGCAATTAGAAAACAAGCGAAAATCGTAACAAGGCATG